>JBKPHT010000060.1:0-18070 GCA_046730015.1 Actinomycetota bacterium | reverse complement strand
CGCCCGCACCGCGGCGATCCCCAGGTCGGGCGCGCCGGCGGGCGCCACCGGCGACAGGACGATCACCGCGTCCCGCTCCGGGTCGACCCGATCGAGCAGGTCGCCCAGGAGGGCGTCGGCGTCGGCGAGCGCCCGCTCGCGCAGCGCCCGGCGCTGCGCGGCGTCGGCCCGGCCGGCGTAGGCCTCGACCCGGGTGAGGTCCGACGCCTCGACCAGCACGACGGCGCGTCCACCCGCGTCCCAGGCGTCGTCGAACGCGTCGGTGACCCGGCCGCGGTCGAGCCGGCGGCCGAAGGCCGCGGCGGGGTCGTCGGCGAGGAGGTCGCGGCCGACCGAGCCGCCGGAGACGACCCCGTCCGAGCCCATCAGCATCGTCGCCGCGCCGCGGGCGAAGGCGCCCTCGGGGGGCGGGTCGCCGCTCACGATCCCCTCGGCGGCGTCGGCGTTGGCCACCACCGCCCGGTCGACCCCGGCGGCCGCCAGGCGGTCGCCCAGCTCGCCGACCTCGGCCCCGAAGGCCGAGTCGTCGTTGGCGTCGATTGCCGGGCCGATGGCGAGGTAGGCGATGCCGTCGGGGACGTCGCCGAGCCGCCGCTCCACGAGGTCGTCGGCGGCGACCCCGCCGTAGGTCTCGCCCGGGTCGACCGCGACCGCGGTGTCGAGGGCCGGTGCCACGGCCCGGGTGCCGGCGCCGAGGGTGAGGTAGGCGTCGGTGGCGGTGGGCGCATCGCGCCCGATGCGGGTGGCCATGTCGGCGATCGCGGCGTGGTCGACGAACCAGTCGAGGTGGGGCAGGTCGGCGTCCCGCACGTCGTCCCAGGCGAGCCCCGGCAGCGACACGACGAGGACCCGGTCGACCGGCGCCGTGTCGAGATCGGCGGCCGGCCCGCCGCACCCCCCGGCCAGCCCGCCGACCACCGCGACGATGAGCAACCCGGCCGCCGCCCTCCGGGCCCGACCCGGCCTCCGCGTCACGCCACCACCTCGGGGGTCGCGCCGGTCGGGCCGGGCACGGGCGCCCGGGTGCTCAGCGCGGCCGGCACCCCGAGCAGCCGGTAGGCCACCACCACCGCGCCGGCGCCGACCAGGCCCACCCCGGCGACCACCGCGGCGTCGGCCAGCCGGCTCGGGTCGTCGCCCAGCAGCGCCCCGCTCGCCGCCCACGCGGCCACGCCCACGACGGCCCCGACGGCGACCACCCGGCCGAGCGCGGCAGGCCGCAGCGACGCCCCCGTCCGCCGGGCCAGCCCGACGCCCAGCACGGCCACCCCGAGGAGGTACGCAGCCGTGTGGCCGAGGCCCAGGACGAACACGAGTGCTGGGCCCGACACGGTCTGCGACCCGGCCACCATCACCGCCACCCCGGCCAGGGCGCAGGCGACCGATACGAGGCCGGGTGTCCGGCTGTCGCCCAGCGCGTAGCTGCCCCGGGCCAGCAACAGGAACGCGCCGTAGGGGAGCAGCCCCAGCGCCAGCCCCGCCACGGCGGCGGCCAGGACCTCGCTGCCCTCCCCCGCCGTCTCGCCGAACGACACCAGTCGCATCGCCGGGGCTGCCAGCGCCATCATCCCGGCGGTGACCGGCACGACCAGCACCGCCATCCGCTCCAGGGCCCAGCGCAGCGAGGCGGCCACCCGCGCCGGCCCATGCTCCCGGGCCTCGGTCGCCATCTCCGGCAGGATCGCCGTGTGGATCGGCTGGGCCAGCACCGCGTACGGGGCGAGGAAGATCACCCAGCCCACCTGGTAGGCCACGACGCCGCCCTCGACGCCGCCGCCGGCCACGATCGCCGCGCCGAGCAGCAGGCCGGCGCCGGTGTGGAGCACGATCCCCCAGCCAGAGTGGCGCAGCACACCGGTCACCCGTGGGTCGCCCTGAGGCCGCCGGGGCCGCAGCCGGAAGCCGGCCAGCTCGCAGGCGCCGACCAGGATCCCGACGAACGCGATCACCCCGCCGGTGCCCGCCACGACCAGCAGCGATGTCTCGCCGGTCGACAGGTCCAGGCCGGGATCGGGCCCCCCCACCGCCCGGAACACGGCCAGGCAGGCAACCATCACCACCGTGTTGCCGATCGGGGCGGCGGCGGTGACCGGGAACCGGCGGAGCGCGTAAAGAGCGGCGATCGCGACCGTGCCCGCCGCGTAGAACAGGATCTGGGGGACGAAGAACCGCAGCAGGTCCGTGACCAGCTCGCGCTGGTCGGCCTGGACCTCCGCGGGGGCGGCGGCGGTCAGCAGGCGGGCCAGCCAGGGCGCCCCGACCACCCCGACCACGGTCACCGCACCGAGCCCGGCCAGCGCGACGCCGAGCACGCCGCCGGCCACCTGCTCGGCGCTCTCCCGGCCGTGGCGGTCGAGCAGGTCGACGAACGCAGGCACCAGGACGGCGGACAGGGCCCCGGCGGCCAGCAGCTCGAACAGCACGTTCGACACCGAGTTCGCCTGCTGGAAGGCGTTGCCCAGGAAGCTGTAGCCGAGCACCGCCCCGACGACGAGGACGCGGACCAGCCCGAGCACCCGCGACACGGCGGTGATCGCGCCCATGCCTGCGGCCGCCCGGGCCGTAGTGCCGGCCGGCCCGCCCACTGCGCCGCTCACCCCGTCCCCGCGGCCGGCGGCAGCAGTCGGTCGGCCCCGTCACCGGTGCCGTAGTGCCCCACGACCGGTGCTCCGGGCACGGCGTCGACGGTGGCGAGCAGGGTTGCGATGCGCCCGGACACCCGGTCGAGGTCGTCGACCGTGGACATCCGGGCGGCCAGGTCGTCGTTGTCCCGCACCTCCGCCACCAGCGGCGGGGGCGGCGGGTCCCCGTCGGCGGACTGGTCCTCGTCCGGGGTCGGCGTGGGCTGGGTGGCGACCACCGGCACGGGCCCGCCGGACGACAGATCGGCGAGCACCGGCAGCACGATGTCGCCCGGGGGCAGCGAGGCACCGGGGCCGTCGACGACCACGAGCCGCACACCGGCGGCCGGCAGGGCCACGACGTCGCCGTCGCTCCCGTCGGGGAGGTCGTACTCGACGAACCCGGCCTCCCGCAGGCGCCCCAGCAGGGCCGGCTCGGCGGGGGCCTCGAGGTCGGGGGCGCCGCCGTCCGGGGCGTCGACCGCCCCGAACAGCACGTCGGCCAGCTGGACGGCGAGGTTGCGGCGGAGCCGGTCGGCGTCGTCGGTGCTCAGCTCGAGGGCGGTGGACAGGTCGGACACCTCCGACTCGTCGTCGAGCGCCAGCCGGTCGGTGAGCCACCACACGCCGACGACGTCGGCGTCGGCCTGCCCGAGCGCGACGAGCACGTCGTCGGTCCACTGGCTGTCGACGCCCCGGGTGGACACGACCAGCACCGGGTCGCCCTCGAGCTGGCCGCCGTAGAGCCGCTCGCCCAGCTGCTCGTCGAGCTGGGCCGCCTCGTCCTCGAACGTGTCGAGGCGGCCCGACAGCTCGTCGTTGCGGGCCTGGGCCCGGTCGAGGTCGGCCTCCAGCCCGTCGAGCTGGTTCCTGAGCTGGTTGACGGTCGCGTCGTCGAGGAAGGTCGTCCCCAGCACGAGCCCGACCCCCAGCGCGAGCAGCACCGCGGTCAGCGAGACGATGTGGAAGCGGAAGTTGATCATTCAACCCGAGATGAGTGAGCGCCAGAACGCCCGCAGCACGAGCCGCACCGGCTCGGACAGCATGAGCGCCACAGCGAGCGTGAAGAACGCCGCCAGGATCATCCACACCAGGTCCCGGGTGCGAACCGAGGTGCGGTACAAGCGGCTGACGCCCTTCGCGTCGACCAGCTTCGACCCCACCTTCATGCGGACCAGGAACGTCGACGCCATGCCGGCCCGGCCCTTGTCCAGGAACTCCACCATGCTGTTGTGGGTGCCCACGGCCACCATCAGCTCGGCGCCCTTCTCGAAGGCCAGGAGCATGGCGACGTCCTCGCTGGTGCCGGGCGCCGAGAAGATCGAGTAAGGCAGACCGAGGTCTTCCAGCCGCTTGGCCCCGGGCGCCCGGCCATCGGTGTAGCCGTGCACCAGCAGCTGGGCTCCCGACCGCAGCGCGGCCTCCGACACCGAGTCGAAGTCCCCGATGATCAGGTCGGGCACGACCCCGAGTTCGAGCAAGGCGTCGGCCCCGCCGTCGACGCCGATGACGACGGGCCGGACGTCGCGCAGGTAGCCCGACTGCTGGAGCAGCGACAGGTCGTCCTTGTAGTCGATGCCCCGGACGACGATGAGCACGTGGCGGTCGGCGATGTCGACGGCCACGTCGGGCAGGTCGAGCTCGCCGGTGAGCAGCGCGATGTCCTGGTGGACGTACTCGACCGTGTTGACCACGAACCGCTCGAGCTCGGCGCCCATGTTGGCCCGGGCCTGCTCGATGGCGGCGTCGATCGTGACGGTCGTCTGCCGGGTGCCGGTCGCCACGACGTCGCTGCCGACCAGCACGCGGTCGCCGTCGACGGTGACCGGCGCGCCCTCCCGCACGGCCTCCATCACCCCGTCGCCGACATCGTCGACGAGGGGGATGCCGGCCTGGCACAGCAGCAGGGGCCCGAGGTTGGGGTACCGTCCGCTGACCGACGGGGCGGCGTTGACCACCGCCACGGGGGCGGCGTCGACCAGGGTCTCGGCCGCCACCCGGTCGAGATCCTCGTGGTCGATGACCGCGACGTCGCCCGGCCGCAGCCGCTTGACCAGACGCTTGGTCCGGCGGTCGACCCGGGCCGTGCCGGTGATCGCGCCGCCGGCGGACGGGACGGCCCGGCGGCGCCGGCCCCGCCGGGCCGGGCGGGCGTCCTCGTCCCGGGGCTCCGGGGTCGCGACCGGCCCCAGGGAGGCCGACGCGTCGGGGACGGTGACCTCCGGGACCGCGTCGCGGGGCCGGTCGTCGAGCGGCTCGGTCATCAGCGGCCCCGCTCCCCCGCCGCCGTCTCGAGGAGCTCGGACGCGTGGACCCGGGCCGCGTCGCTGTCGGGCTGGCCAGACAGCATCCGCGACAGCTCCACGACCCGCTCGCTGCGGTCGAGCAGGCTGGCGTGGCTCACGGTGGCGGCCTCGTCGCTGTGCTTGGCCACCCGCATCTGGGCGTCGGCGTAGGCCGCCACCTGGGGCAGGTGGGTGACCACCAGCACCTGGTGCGCCCCGGCCAGACGGGCCAGCGACCGGCCGACGGCGACCGCGGCGGCGCCGCCGATGCCGGCGTCAACCTCGTCGAACACCAGGGTCGGCGGCGCGTCGGTGAGCACGAGCCGCAGCGCGAGCATGGTCCGGGCCAGCTCGCCGCCGGAGGCCACCCGGGCGAGCGGCAGGGGCGGCGTCCCGGGGTTGGCGGCCAGCAGCACCTCGACGTCGTCGCCGGGGTCGTCGCCCCGGACCTCGATGGCCACGACCGCCTTGGGCATGGCGAGCTCGGTCAGGTTGGCCTGGATCCGCGCGGCCAGCCGGGGGGCGGCGGCCCGGCGGGCCGCGGCGACGGTCGCGGCCTCGGCCGCCTCGACCTTGCGCGCCCGGGCGAGGTCGTCGTCTAGCCGCGCCGCGCGCCGGTCGTGGTCCTCCAGCTCGGCCAGCCGGGCCCGGAGGCGACCGCCCTCGGCGATGACGTCGGCGAGGGTGTCGCCGTACTTGCGGCGCAGCTCGCGCAGCAGGTGGCGGCGCTCGCGGACCACGTCGAGCCGGGCCGGGTCTTCGTCGATGGCCTCGCCCCCGGCCCGGAGGTCGGCGGCCAGGTCGGTGACCTCGGCCGCCAGGGCCCGCAGCCGCTCCTCGGCCGCCCGGAACGGCCCCCGGCCGGCGACGGCGGCGACCGCCACCCCGACGGCGTCGGCGGCCGACGCGACCCCGTCGCCTGCGGACGCCTCGTCGGCGCCGCTGAGCGCCGCCACCGCGGCGGCCGCCGCCGCGCGGTGGGCCGCGGCGTCGGCCAGCGCGTCCTCGTCGGCCTCGAGCCGCTCGTCCTCGTCGGGGCCCTCGATCGCGGCACCGTCGATCTCGTCGACCTGGTAGCGGACGAGGTCGAGCTCCCGGGCCCGGGACCGCTCGTCGCCGCCCATCCCGGCCAGCTCGTCGAGGATCGCGGCGACCTCGGCCCTCGCGTGGCGAAGCGGGCCGAGGTCGACGTCGCCGAAGCGGTCGAGCGCGGCGCGCTGGGCAGCCGTGTGGAGCAGCGACTGGTGGGCGTGCTGGCCGTGCAGGTCGACCAGCGCGGCGCCGAGCTCGGCCAGCTCCGACGCCGTGGCCAGGCGGCCGTCGACATAGGCCCGGCTGCGGCCCGACCGGGGGATGGCCCTGGCCACCACCACCTCGCCGTCGCCCCGGGTGAAGCGGCCCTCGACCCAGGCCTCCTCGGCCCCCGTGCGGACGAGCATCGGGTCGGCGCGGCCGCCGACCAGCAGCTCGATGGCGTCGACCACCATCGTCTTGCCGGCGCCGGTCTCGCCGGTGACCGCGGTCATGCCGACCCCCAGCAGGAGCCGGAGCTCGGCGATCACGCCGAGGTCGCGCACGGCCAGCTCTAACAGCACGGGTCGCCCTCCGTCACCGGTCGCTCAGCCCGAACTTGGTCTTCAGGATGCGGAGGAAGTCCCGGGGCCCGAAGGTGGCGAACCGGGCCGTCGGCCCCGCCGCCGTGCAGGTGATGGCGTCGCCCCGGCGCAGGGTCCCCAGGTTGTGGCCATCGACCGAGAGCGTGGCCGAGCGGTCGCCGGCCACGTCGATCCGCACCCGCGCCTGGGGAGCGAGCACCAGCGTGCGGTCGAACAGCATGTGGGGCGAGACAGGCGTCATCAACAGGCAGCGGTGGGTCGGCTCGACGATCGGTCCGCGGGCCGAGAAGGCGTACGCCGTCGACCCGGTGGGGGTGGCGACGATCAGGCCGTCCGCAGCGTAGGGGGTGAAGTTTTCCCCGTCGACGCTGACACCCAGACGCACCGTGTGCCCCATCGGCGTCTTCTCCAGCACGGTCTCGTTGAGCGCGAGGAACGACCGCCCGTCGGCCGCCGTCCGCCGCACCGCGGCCGGGTCGAAGCCGTCGGCGTCGACCGTGACCTGCAGCAGCATCCGCTCCTCGATGTCGTACGACCCGGCGAGGAACCGCTTGAGCGCCATCCGCAGGCCCGCGGGCTCGACCTCGCTGAGGTAGCCGAGCTGGCCGACGTTGACCCCGATGATGGGGACGCCCTCGGTGACCACCAGGTCGACGGTGCGGAGCATCGTGCCGTCGCCGCCGAGGCTGACCGCCACGTCGAGGCCCCGGCCGAAGCCGTCCTCGGGGTACCCGAGGTCGACCAGGCCGGCGATGCCGGCGTCGCGCAGGGGCAGCCGGACTTCGTGGCCCCTCTCGAGCAGCCAGGCGGCGGCGTCGCGGGCCAGCTCGGGGGCCTGGGAACGCTCGTGGTGCAGGATCATCCCGACGACGGCCACGGCGTGCCCCTAGGCGCGGGCGCGGGCCGCCGCGTCGACCACGGCGGCGAGGTCGACGGGGGCGGGCGGGTCGGCCGGCGCGGCCCGGGCGTGGACCAGGAACTCCACGTTGCCGTCGGCGCCGGTGATCGGTGAGGGCATTGCCCCCATGATGGCGGCTCCGTACCCCCCGAGCGCGACCACCACCTCCTCCAGCACCCGCCGCCACACCTCCGGGTCGCGGATGACGCCCCGCCCCCGGGAGGCCTCGTTCCGGCCGGCCTCGAACTGGGGCTTGACCAGCAGCACGAGGTCGGCCCCCGGCGCGGCCTGGTCGAGCAGGTGGGGCAGCACCGCCCGCAGCGAGATGAACGACAGGTCAGCCACCACCAGCGGGAACGGCTCACCCAGGTCGCCCGGGGCCAGGTCGCGGACGTTGCGGCGCTCGTGGACCTCGACCCGGGGGTCGGCCCGGAGCCGCTCGTGGAGCTGGCCGTGGCCCACGTCGAGGGCCACCACCCGGGCGGCGCCCCGCTGGAGCAGGCAGTCGGTGAAGCCGCCGGTGGACGCGCCGGCGTCCAGCGCCCGGACGCCGAGGGGGTCGATGGCGAACCGGTCGAGGGCGGCGTCGAGCTTCTCGCCGCCCCGGGACACGAAGCGAGGCGGGTCGCCGGCCACCAACACGGCCTCGTGGGGGGCGACGAGGCGGGCGGGCTTGAGGGCCGGCGCACCGCCGACTGTGACCCGGCCGGCGGCGACGGCCTCGCGGGCGTGCTGGCGGCTGGGCAGGAGTCCCCGGCGGACCAGCTCTGCGTCGAGCCGGCGGCGGACGGGAGGCGTCGCCGTCCCCGGTCAGCCGGCGGGGGCGGACCTGCCGCCCGCCTTCTTCGCGGTGCTCGCCTTCTTGGTGGCGCCGGTCTTCTTGGCGGTGCCGGTCTTCTTGGTGGCGCCGGTCTTCTTGGCGGTGCCGGTCTTCTTGGCGGTGCCGGTCTTCTTGGCGGCGCCGGTCTTCTTGGCGGCGCCGGTCTTCTTGGCGGCGCCGGTCTTCTTGGCGGTGCCCGCCTTCCTCGCCGTGCCCGCCGTGCTCGCCGCGACCGCCGCCGGCGCGGCGGCCGCGGTCTCGCCGGCCCTGGCACCGGTGAACCGGTCGGGCGCCACCCGGCGGAGCGTCTCGGCGGCCAGGTCGGCGAACTCGCGCACGAGCCGTTCGAGGTCGTGGCGGGTGGCCAGATCGAGGTTCGCGAGCTGAGCGTTCACCTCCGAGCGGACGGCCTCGATCACGCGCTCGCTGTTGCGCCGGCCTCGCTCGACGAGCTCGTCGATGCTGGCCTGGGCCTGCTCGGCCTGGACCGCACCGCTGCGGACCAGCTCGCGGATCAGCTCCTCCGCCCGGGCCTGGGTCATCGCCGTGAAGGTCATGCCCGCGTCGAACAGGCGCTTCAGCAGGTCATCGTCGGCCATGTGCGGAGGTTACGACCAGCCCCCGCTGCTGGCAACGCGCCTCTGCCTACTACGTGTCCGCGTAGCCGGCGACGCACCTCTGCCCGCTACGTTTCCGCGGGTGCTCCCGTTGCACGACGACAACCCGGTCCACCGCCCGCCGGTGGTCACCTGGGCGATCATCGTGGCCTGCGTCGCCGCCTACCTGTTCTGGCAGCCCAGCCCGTTCAGCGACGACCAGGAGGACCTCGAGTTCAACCTCCGGCACGCCGCCATCCCGTGCGAGGTGACCCAGGGCCGGCCGCTGACCGTCGACGAGATCGTGGCGACCTTCCGCGCCGGCGACGACGAGGCCTGCGGCGTGGGCTCGCCCGCCGCGCCCGAGCTCGACCCGGACAAGAACGTCTGGCTGGCGGTGCTCGTGTCGATCTTCCTCCACGGCAGCCTGCTCCACCTGGGCGGGAACATGCTGTTCCTGTGGGTCTTCGGCAACAACGTCGAGGACCGGCTGGGGCACGTCCTGTTCCTGCTCTTCTACCTGACCGGTGGGGTGGTGGCGACGTTCGGCCACATCCTGTTCGGGCCCGACTCCACCGTGCCGGTGGTGGGCGCCTCGGGCGCCATCGCCGCAGTGATGGGCACCTACCTCGTGTTGTTCCCCAACGCCCGGGTGCGGACGGCCGTGATCTTCTTCTTCATCACGCTGGTCGACATCCCGGCCAAGTGGGTGCTCGGGGTCTGGTTCCTCCTGCAGTTCTTCACCGACCCCGGCGGCGGCGTGGCGTGGCTGGCCCACGTCGTCGGGTTCATCTTCGGCGCCGGCATCGGGCTGGTCGTGCGAGCCTCCGGGCTCGGCGGGCCGCCCACGCCGGCCGTCCCGCCGGGACGGGGCTGGCGGCGGCGGCCCCCACCGCCGCCCTGGGACGACCGCCGCTTCGGCGGGGGCGGCCGCTACTGAACCCCGGCCGCGGCGACCAGCTCGGCCAGCGTGGGCGCCACGACGTCGGGGGCGGGCTCCACCGGCAGGTCGCCCGGCCCGGTCACGCCGGTCAGCACGAGGGCGAACCGGTAGCCCAGCGCGGCCGCGAACGCGCCGTCGGTCTCCGGCCGGTCGCCGACCACCGTGCCCTCGGTGCCGGCGAGGCTGCGGATGAGGTCGGCCATCGGCCGGTGGGGCTTGCCCGCCACCACCGGGGTCACGCCGGTGGCATAGGCCACCGACGCCACGATGGCCCCGCCGCCCGGGATCGGCCCGTCGGGCGTCGGGTAGGTGGCGTCGTCGTTGGTGGCCACCAGCCGGGCGCCGCCGCGCACGGCCGCCGCCGCGACCCGCAACCGCTCGTAGTCGAAGTCGCGGTGGAAGCCCACGAGCACCACGTCGGCCGGGCCGTCCCACACCGGCTCGGCCCGGCGGGCCGCGACCGCCTCGGCGATGCCGGGCCCGCCGACGACCAGGGCCCGCTCCCCCGGCGCCACCAGGGTGGCCGCCGCACCGGCAGAGGTGACGACGTCGCCGGCGGCCGAGATCCCCATCCGCTCGAGCTTGGCCTCCTGGTCGGCCAGCCGGGCGAAGGAGTTGTTGGTGGCGAACAGCACCCGCTCCCCCGCCGCCCGCAGCCGGGCGACGGCGTCCACCGCGCCCGGGATCGGCCGGTCGGCCAGCCACACCACGCCGTCGAGGTCGAGCACCCACGTCACCCCCGCATCGTGGCAGCTGCCCCGGAGTGCCGCCGCGGCGGCGGTGGTCTGCCAAGCTGGACCGGTGGCCCGCTTCCAGCCGTTCCCCGGCATCCGCTACGACCCGTCCCGCGTCGACCTCGGCCGGGTGATCAGCCCGCCCTACGACGTCATCGACGATGCCCAGCGGGCCGAGCTTGCCGCCCGCGACCCCCACAACGCGGTGCGCATCGACCTGCCCGTCGACGAGGGCGGCCGCGACCGCTACGAGGTGGCTCGGGACCTGCTGGCCGGCTGGCGGGAGTCGGGACTGCTGGTGACCGACGACCGGCCCACGTTCACGATCTATCGGATGGCCTACGCCGACGACGCCGGCGTCCCCCGCCACACGACCGGGGTCATCGGCGCCCTCGAGCTGAGCCCGCCGGGCACCGACATCCTTCCCCACGAGCACACCACCCCCAAGGCCCGCAGCGACCGGCTCGACATGCTGCGGTCGTGCCGGGCCAACCTGTCGGCCATCTGGGGCTTGTCGCTGGCCAAGGGCCTCACCGACCTGCTGCCGGTCGACGCCGAGCCGACGGCCAGCGTCGATGACGGCGAGGGCGTCGTCCACACCGTGTGGGTCGTCGACGACCCGGAGGCCTGCACGGCCATCGCCGAGGCCGTCGCCGCCCAGCCGGTGGTCATCGCCGACGGCCATCACCGCTACGAGACATCGCTGGCCTACCGGCATGAGCGCGAGGCGGCCGACGGCGACGCCGGCGACGCCGCGGCCACCCTGGCCTTCGTCGTCGAGCTGGTCGAGGACGAGCTGACCGTCCGGGCGATCCACCGGCTTTTGGACGGCCTTCCTCCGGGGCTCGACCTGGTGGCCGCGCTCGACCCGTGGTTCGAGGCGATCGGCCCGCCGCCGGCGGGCGTGCCGGTGACCGCCGCCATGCTGGAGGCCGGCGCGCTGTGCGCGGTGACCCCGGCGGGCGAGGTGCTGCTGCGGCCCCGGTCCGAGGCCCTGGCCGACGCCCGCGACCTCGACACTGTCCGGCTCGACGTGGCGCTCGACGCCCTGGGCGAGCACTCCGTCCGCTACCAGCACGGGGTCGACAACGTCCGGGCCGCGGTGGCGTCCGGCGCGGCTCAGGCGGGCGTACTGGTCCGGCCGGCGACGGTCGCCCAGATCGAGGCGACCGCCCACGGCGGCGAGCGGATGCCGCCGAAGACGACGTTCTTCCACCCCAAGCTCAAGACCGGGCTCGTGTTCCGGGACCTCGGCTGACATGGACCCGGCCACCGCGCTCGACTTCTTCCGCCGCAACCACCAGGCCGTCATGGCGACGACCCGGGCCGACGGCACCACCCAGATGTCCCCGATCACGGTCGGGGTCGACGACGACGGCAAGGTCGTGGTCTCGACACGGGAGACGGCCTACAAGGTCCGCCACGTCCGGGCTCTGCCCTACGCGGCGATCTGCGGCACGACCGACGCGTTCTTCGGCGACTGGGTGCAGGTCGAGGGACCGGTCGAGATCGTGTCGCTGCCCGATGCGATGGAGCCGCTGGTCGAGTACTACCGGGCGATCCGCGGCGAGCACCCCGACTGGGAGGACTACCGGGCCACGATGGCGCGCGACCGCCGGGTGCTGCTGCGCCTGACCGTCGAGCGCGCCGGGCCCGACGTGTCGGGGTGACCGGTCGGCCGCTCCCCCGTCAGCCGAGGGCGGGTGCCACCTCGGCGGCCACCAGCCGGATGTGGTCGAGGTCGGCCAGGTCGAGGGTCTGCAGGTAGAAGCGCTCGATGCCGGCCTCCACGTAGGCGCCGAGCCGCTCCGTCACCTCGGCCACGGTGCCGGCCGCCCCGGTGGACCGGAGCTGGTCCGGCTCCTGGCCGATGGCCGCGGCCCGCTTGCGGAACGTCTCCTCGTCCTCGCCGCAGCACAGCACCAGGGCCGCCGACCAGGTCATCGTGGCCGGGTCGCGCCCGGCGGCCTCGCAGCCGGCGATGGCGGCGTCGATCTGGGGCCGGACGTCGGCCAGGGGCGCGAACGGGAGGTTGAACTCGTCGGCGTAGCGGGCGGCCAGCGCCGGGGTCCTCTTCCGACCCCAGCCGCCGACGATCACCGGCGGGCGGGGCGACTGCACCGGCTTGGGCAGGGCCGGCGAGTCGGTCAGCGTGTAGTGCGTGCCCGCGAAGGAGAACCGCTCGCCGACCGGCGTCTGCCACAGGCCGGTGATGATCGCCAGCTGCTCCTCCAGCTTGGCGAACCGCTCGCCCAGGGGCGGGAACGGAATTCCGTAGGCCCGGTGCTCCTCCTCGAACCAGCCGCTGCCCAGCCCCAGCTCGACCCGGCCGCCGGACATGGCGTCGACCTGGGCCACGGAGATGGCCAGCGGCCCGGGCAGCCGGAACGTGGCGGCCGTGACCAGCGTCCCGAGCCGGATCCGCTCGGTCTCCCGGGCCAGCCCGGCCAGCGTGATCCACGCGTCGGTCGGCCCCGGCTCCCCGAGACCGGGGCCCATGGTGAGGTAGTGGTCGGACCGGAAGAACGCGTCGTAGCCGAGCGCCTCGGCCTCGCGGGCGACGGCGAGCTGGTCGTCGTACGTGGCACCGAATTGGGGCTCGGTGAAGATCCGGAGCGCGACGGGCATGGGCCGACGCTACCGCCGGCGGGTCACTCCACTTCCCAGGTGGCGCCCGACCGCAGCAGCGCGGCCAGGTCGCCCACGCCCCGCTGCGCGCGGGCCGCGGCGATCTGCGAGTCGACGCCCTCGCCGTAGTCGGGGCGGACCACGTCCCGGAACACGCCGATCGGCGTGGGCTCGTGGGGACCCCGGGCCAGGCGGGACAGCATGAACGCCACGCTGGGGTCGTCGCGGGTCTCGTCGTGGACCAGCAGCGCGTCCTCGCCGACGTCGGCCACGTCGACGATGTGGGCGCCCCGCTGCGAGTCGATGACCACGCCCTTGTCGCCCTCGGCGCCGAACCGGATCGGCTCGCCGTGGCGCAGGGGGATGAGCATGTCGTCGCGGTTGACCTTGGCCGTGATCGTCTCGAAGGCGCCGTCGTTGAAGACGTTGCAGTTCTGGTAGATCTCGACCAGCGACGCGCCCCGGTGCTCGAACGCCCGGTGGATGACCTCCATCATGTGGCGGCGGTCCATGTCGTGGGTCCGGGCCACGAACGACGCCTCGGCCCCGATGGCGACGCTGACCGGGTTGAACGGGTGGTCGAGGCTGCCGAACGGCGTCGACTTGGTGACCTTGCCGACCTCGCTGGTCGGCGAGTACTGGCCCTTGGTGAGCCCGTAGATCTGGTTGTTGAACAGCAGGATCGTGATGTTCACGTTGCGCCGCAGCGCGTGGATGAGGTGGTTCCCGCCGATCGACAGGGCGTCGCCGTCCCCCGACACGACGAACACGTGAAGGTCGGGCCGGGCCAGGGCGAGACCGGTGGCGATCGCCGGCGCCCGCCCGTGGATCGTGTGCATGCCGTAGGTGTTCATGTAGTACGGGAACCGGGCGGCGCACCCGATGCCCGACACGAACACCGTGTCCTCCCGCTTGATGCCGAGCTCGGGCATCAGCAGCTGGACGGCGGCGAGGATCGAGTAGTCGCCGCACCCGGGGCACCAGCGGACCTCTTGGTCGCTGGTCCAGTCCTTGCGGGTGGTGACCGGGACGAGGGTGTCGGTCATTGGTGCTCACGAATCCTTGAGGTGGTCGACGATGGCCTGCTCGAGCTCGGCGGCCGTGAACGGCAGCCCCCGCACCTTGCTGACCGTCCGGGCGTCGACCAGGAACTCGGCCCGCAGCTGGCGGCTCAGCTGGCCGAGGTTCATCTCCGGGACGAGCACCCGGGGATAGCGGCGCAGGACTTCGCCCAGGTTGCGGGGGAACGGGTTGAGGTGGACCAGGTGGGCATGCGCCACCCGGTGGCCGGCCTGGCGGGCCCGGGCCATGGCGCCGTCGATCGCGCCCCAGGTCGATCCCCAGCCGACGACCAGCAGGTCGGCGTCGTCGACGTCGCCGGTGACCTCGACGTCGGGGATGGAGTCGGCGATGCGCGCCACCTTGTCGGCCCGGATGTGGACCATCTGCTCGTGGTTGGCGGGGTCGTAGCTGACGTTGCCGGACCCCTCCTCCTTCTCCAGGCCGCCGATGCGGTGCATGAGACCCGGGGTCCCCGGCAGGGCCCAGGCCCGGGCCAGCGTCTCGGGGTCGCGCACGTAGGGCCAGAACACGGGCTCGCCGTCGTCGCCAACGTGGTTGGGCTCGGTGGCGAAGGTGACGGACAGGTCGCCGAGGTCGTCCACGTCGGGCAGCCGCCACGGCTCGGTGCCGTTGGCCAGGTAGCCGTCGGACAGCAGCACCACCGGCGTGCGATACGTCAGGGCGATGCGGGCGGCCTCGACGGCCACCTCGAAGCAGTGGCTCGGGCTCTTCGGCGCGATGATCGGCAGCGGAGCCTCGCCGTGCCGGCCGTAGAAGGCCATGAGCAGGTCGGCCTGCTCGGTCTTGGTGGGGAGGCCGGTCGAGGGCCCGCCCCGCTGGATGTCGATGACCAGCAGCGGCAGCTCCAGGTTGACGGCCAGGCCCATCGTCTCGGCCTTGAGGGCCATGCCCGGGCCGCTCGTGGTCGTGACCCCCAGGTGGCCGCCATAGGCCGCGCCGACCGCGGCGCCGATGCCGGCGATCTCGTCCTCGGCCTGGAGCGTCCGCACCCCGAAGTTCTTGTGCTTGGACAGCTCGTGGAGGATGTCGGAGGCCGGCGTGATCGGGTACGACCCGAGGAACAGCGGCATGCCCGACAGCCGGCTGGCGGCGACGAGGCCCCAGGCCAGCGCCGTGTTGCCGTTGATGTTGGTGTAGGTGCCGGCCGGCAGGACGGCCGGCTTGACCTCGTAGGGGTGGTCGAACAGCTCGGCGGTCTCGCCGAAGGCGTGCCCGGCCTTGAACGCGACCGTGTTGGCCTCGGCCACCTGGGGCCGGGCGACGAACCGGCGGGTGATCCACTCGAGGGTGGGCTCGACCGGCCGGGTGTACATCCAGGAGATGAGCCCCAGCGCGAAGAAGTTCTTGGACCGCTCGGCGTCCCGGGGCTTCACGCCCAGCGGGGTGACGGCGCCCTTGGTCAGCGAGGTCATGGGCACCTCGTAGACGGTGAAGGCGTCGAGGCTGCCGTCGTGCCGGGGGTCGGCTGCATAGCCGGCCTTGGTGAGGTTGCGCTCGTCGAAGGCGTCCTCGTTGAGGATGATCGTGGCCCCCGGCGCCACCCGGCCGATCTGGCTGCGGAGGGCGGCGGGGTTCATGGCCACGAGCACGTTGGGGGCGTCGCCCGGCGTGGTGATGTCGTGGTCGGAGATGTGGACCTGGAAGGCGGAGACGCCGGCGAGCGTCCCTGCGGGTGCCCGGATCTCGGCCGGGAAGTCGGGCAGCGTCGCCAGGTCGTTGCCGTACAGCGCGCTGGTGGTCGTGAAGCGGTCGCCGGTCAGCTGCATGCCGTCGCCGGAGTCGCCGGCGAAGCGGATGATGACGCGGTCGACCACTTCGGGTGCCCGAGCTCGGTGCGTGGTTTCGGACAAACGCGCCCCCCTTCGGCGTGCTTACCTGAAATGACCCTATCGCCTGGATATGCAGGACAAGGACATGCTCGCCGGCAGAGAGCCCCCGGCCACGCTGGGTGGTTGCGGGGAAACCCGGTGTGGGACTGACGCTGATCAGGCGATGGTGATCGTCGGGTCGAGGTAGACGTCCTGGATGGCGTTGAGCAGCTCGACGCCCTCGGACATCGGCCGCTGGAACGCCTTGCGCCCGGAGATCAGCCCGACGCCCGCGGCCCGCTTGTTGATGACCGCGGTGCGGACGGCCTCGGCCATGTCGGACGCGCCCTTCGACTCGCCGCCGCTGTTGATGAGCCCGATCCGGCCCATGTAGCAGTTGGCCACCTGCCACCGGCACAGGTCGATCGGGTGGTCGGTGGTGAGCGTCTCGTAGACCAGCTTGCTGGTCTTGCCGTAGCCCTCCAGGGCGTTGTAGCCGCCGTTCACCGTGGGCAGCTTCTGCTTGATGATGTCGGCCTCGATCGTCACGCCGATGTGATTGGCCTGGGCGGTGAGGTCGGCGGCCGTGTGGTAGTCGACGCCGTCCTTCTTGAACGCCGGGTTGCGGAGGTAGCACCACAGCACGGTGAACATGCCGAGCTCGTGGGCCCGGTAGAAGGCCTCGGAGACCTCCTCGATCTGGCGGGTCGACTCCTCGGACCCGAAGTAGATCGTCGCCCCGACGCCCGCGGCGCCGAGGTCGTAGGCCTGCTCCACCGAGCCGAACATCACCTGGTCGAACTTGTTCGGGTAGGTGAGCAGCTCGTTGTGGTTCATCTTGACGATGAACGGGATCCTGTGGACGTAGCGGCGCGACACCGCGCCGAGGACGCCGAAAGTCGATGCGACCGCGTTGCAGCCGCCTTCGATCGCCAGCTTCACGATGTTGGCCGGGTCGAAGTACTGGGGGTTGGGGGCGAAACTGGCCGCGGCCGAGTGCTCGATGCCCTGGTCGACGGGCAGGATCGAGAGGTAGCCCGTGCCGGCCAGGCGGCCGTGGTCGTACACGGACTGCAGGTTGCGCAGCACCTGGGGCGAGCGTTCGGTCTGCGAGAAGACCCGATCGATGTAGTCGGGACCCGGCAGGTGCAGGTCGTCGCGGGGGATCCCCTTCGACTCGTGGGTGAGGAGGCTCTCGGCCTCGTCCCCCAGCAGGCTCTGGATGTCCACCACGGGCTGACTCCCTCGTCGTGACGGTCGGCTGAGACCTCGAATCTAGTGGACCGCCTCGGCGGTCACTGCCTCACCGGAGGGCGCGCAGCCGGGCCTGGATGTCGACGAAGTCGGGATCGGCGTCGGCCACCAGCCCGAACAGCTCGCGGGCCCGCGGCAGCTCGCCCGCCCGCTCGTACAGGTCGGCCAGGGCGTAGGCGATCCGCAGGTGGTGGAGCCTGGGCCGCCCCGTTCGCTTGGGCGCCGCCTCCAGCAGCCGGATGGCCTCGGGCAGCCGGCCCTGGTCGGCCAGCGCACCGGCGGCCACGATCCGGCCCTCGGCGACCAGCTCGGCGCTGGGGCTCTCCGCCCGGAGCTCCTCCCACAGCTCCTCGACCTTGGCGTAGCGCCCGAGGGCCCGGTAGGAGTCGGCCAGGACCGGGTGCTGCTCGGTGCTGCCGGTCTGGGTGCGGAACGCCTCGAGCTCCCGCACGGCCTGGGCCCAGCGACCGAGCCGGTAGAGGGTCAGGCCGTACAGCTCCCGGACCGAGGAGGCCGACGGGGCCTGCTCGGCCAGGGGCCGGAGGATGCGGCGGGCGTCCTCGTACCGCTCGCGGCGGAAGGCGTCGGACGCCTCCCGCAGGCGGGCCTCGAACCGCTCCACCCGGTTGGCGGGAACGGCCCGGCGAACGTCGTCCGCGGGCGCGTCGGCCCCGGCGGCGGTCCGGTCAGCAGGGCGACGCGAACGGGCCCGGCGCGGCCGGCCGTCGTCCGGGCCGGCGTCCCTTGCCGCTGCCCCGGCTTTCGCGGCGGCGCCCCGGCGGGC
>JBKPHT010000059.1:0-8715 GCA_046730015.1 Actinomycetota bacterium | reverse complement strand
GCCGAGGGCGCCGCCCGACCAGGCGAGCAGCCCGGCCCGGTCGACGCCCAGCGCGTCCAGCACGGCGGCGACGTCGGCGGCCCACACGGCCGGCCAGCCGTCGCCGGTCCCGGCCGGGAAGGGGTCGGTGCCGCCATAGCCCGGCCGGTCGACGGCGAGCAGCCGCACCCCGGCCGCCGCGGCGAGCCCGTCGTCGGGGTGGCGGGCCAGACGGGAGTCGGGGGTTCCGTGCAGGTAGACCACCGGCGCGCCGCCCGGGTCGCCGACGTCGTCGAGGGTGACGCCGCGGCCGCCGGCCCCGGCCACGGTACGGGTGGTCACGGGCGCGGACCCTACACTGGTCGCCCGGCGGTACCGGCAACCCGCCTCACCAAAACCGGAGGTCACCCCATGCAATCGGTCGGCCCGACCGCGCCCCCGTGCCCCGACGCGCCCTCGGCGGTCGCCGCCGAGCCCTCCCCGCCGGGCGGCCCGCCCGCCCGGGGCCGACTGCTGCCGGCGGCCACCGTGCCCCGGCTGGCGATCGCCGCGGTCGGCGCGTACGCCGGCGCCCAGGTGATCGCGGACATCACCAGCGTGAAGATCGGCACCACCTTCGGGCGGGCGGTCGACATGGGCACGTTCATCTACCCGATCACGTTCACCCTGCGCGACGTCGTGCACAAGATGCTGGGCCGGCGGGCGGCCCGGACGCTGGTGGTGACGGCCGCCGTCGTCAACCTGTTCATGGCCCTCTACCTGCAGTGGGTGGCCCGGGCCCCGAGCCACGAGAGCTACCCGTTCGGCGACGAGTTCCGCATGGTGCTGGGCCCGCTGTGGCGGATCGTGGTCGCGTCGATCATCGCCGAGCTGGTCAGCGAGCTGATCGACACCGAGGTGTACCACTGGTTCGTCCGTTCGGTGACGACCCGCTACCAGTGGGCCCGGGTGGCGGTGTCCAACGCGGTGAGCGTGCCGATCGACAACGCGCTGTTCGCGGTGCTGGCGTTCGGGTCGCTGCCGTTCCTGGCCGACGACGACCTGACCCTCCCGTGGAGCGCGGTGTGGGACATCTTCATCGTCAACCTGGTCGTCAAGGCGCTGGTGTCGGCGGTGAGCCTGCCGCTGATCTACGTGTCGCCCGACCGCGACTGGGCGGCCGACCCGGACGACGCGTAGCCACCTGGCCGGAGCGCGATGGTCAGGCGGCGAGCGAGGCGTACACCGCGTCGATGAGCGCCCGGTTGCGCGAGCTCTGCCAGCGGGGGATGACGTGGTTCATGGCGTAGCCGAACGCCACCCCGGCATCGGGATCGGCGAAGCCGAGGGCGCCGCCCGTGCCGAAATGGCCGAAGCTCCGGCCGTTGGGCCCGAGCGGCCGGCGCACCGTGGTGGGCTGGAACCCGAGGCCGTAGACGACCTCCTCGCCGAGGATGGGGCACTGCGCCACCACCCGCGGGGCGGTGGCGTGGGCCAGCAGGTCGGGCGACAGCAGCCGGCCGGGCCGGAGGAGCGCGGCGTAGATCCGGGCGATGCCCGCGGCCGACGCGTGGCCGCTCGTCGAGCCGATCTGGGCCGAGCGCCACGCCGGCGTGTTCACCACGCCGACCGACGAGTACCCAGGCGGGTTGAAGTGGGCCAGCGCGTTCATCAGCGCGTCGCCCTCGAGGCCGGCGAACGTGCCGGGCGTGGGCAGCGGCTGGGCCGGCGCCCAGACGACGTCCGCGCACCGGTCCTGCTCGGCGGGCGGCACGCCGAACCACACGTCGGCGCCGAGCGGTTCGGCGACGGCCCGCAGCCGGTCGCCCGGCATCCGGCCGCTCGCCCGGTGCACCAGCTCGCCGACCAGGTGGCCGAACGTGTTGGTGTGGTAGGCCAGCCGCTCGCCGGGCACCCACCACGCCTCCGTCGCCGCGACCGCGGCGGTCATCCGCTCCCAGTCGAACAGGTCCGTGTCGGTGAGCACCTCGCGGATCGCCGGGACAGCGGCGCGGTGGCTCAGGGCGTGGGCGACGGTCGCCGTGCCCTTGCCGCCGGTGGCGAACTCGGGCCACACGGCGGCGACGGGCTGGTCGAGCGCCAGCCGCCCGTCGTCCACGAGTTGCAGCGCGAGCACGGCGAGGAGGGCCTTGCCGACGGAGTAGACGTCCACGATCGTGTCGTGCCGCCACGGCCGGGTGCGCTCCTCGTCGGCCCACCCGCCCACGAGGTCGACGACCGGCTCACCGGCGACGATCACGTGGACGGCGGCGCCGACCTCGCCCCGCTCGGCGAAGTTCGCCGCGAACGCCTTGCGGACCGGAGCGAACCGCGGGTCGCACAGCCCGTCGATCGGCGTGCCCACCCCGCCTATGTCCCCGGCACCACCACGCCCCGGAGGCACATGTCGGCGTACTCGTCGATGAAGCCGGGGATGTCGGGCCAGTCCATGTCGGGCTTGCTGACGTACAGCGAGGTCAGGCCGTGGACGCGGGCCCAGAACCCGATCGAGAGCCGGTACGCGTCGGTGTACTCGGGCCGGATCCGCCCGGCGTCGATGCAGTCCTGCACGGCGGCCATGAGGATGGCGAACGAGTCCGACGAGGCCAGCATCTCGTTCCGGAACTGCTCGGGGGCGACGTCGGCCCGGGTCATGAACATGATCCGGTACGGCTCGGGGTTGGCCATCCCGAACTCGATGTAGGCCCGGCCCATCGCCACCAAGCGGTCGACGGGGTCGGTCCGCCCCGCGCTGGCGCGACGGATGTGGTCCTCGAGGGCGGCGAAGTGGCGGGCGCAGACCTCGAAGATGAGCTCGTTCTTGTCGGCGAAGTGCCGGTAGATCGACGGCGGGGTGACGCCGACGGCGTCGGCCACCGCTCGGATGGACACCGCCCGCGACGACCCGGTCTCCAGCAGCATCTGCTCGGTGGCGTCCAGGATCTCGGCGCGGAGCTGCCGCCCCTCACCCTTGGGCAGGCGGGGGCGGCGTCCGGTCTGGGCGGTGGCGGCCGGCATGGTCATCGGCGGACGAGCTCTCCGTTCACGCTCACAGGATCGCGCTCCCCGGCCTCGGGTGCAGCGCTGTCGCCGTCGAGGTCGACGTGCTCGGTGATGCCCCAGCGGTCGTGGAAGCGCCGCAGCGGCCCGGGGGCCCACCAGTTCCACTCGCCGGCCAGCCGCATGAACGCGGGCACCAGCGTGCCCCGGATGAGGAAGGCGTCGACCAGCACCGCGAGCGTCAGGCCGAGCCCGAACAGCTTGATGAAGCTGACGTGGCCGGTGACGAACGAGAGGAACACGACGGCGATGAGCACGGCGGCGGCGGTGACGATCCGGCCGGTCCGCTCCAGGCCGACCGCGACCGACGTGACGTTGTCGGCCCCGCGGTCGTGCTCCTCCTTGATGCGGGACAGGAGGAACACCTCGTAGTCCATCGACAGGCCGAAGGCGACGCAGAACATGAGGATCGGCATGGCCGCGGCCAGCCCGCCGGTGGCGGTGAAGTCGAGCAGGCCGGAGAGGTGGCCGTCCTGGAAGATCCACACCATGGCCCCGAAGGTGGCGGTGAGGCTCAGCAGGTTGAGCACGATCGCCTTGGCGGGGATGACCACGCTGCCGAACATCAGGAACAGCAGCACGGTGGTGATCACCGCGATCAGCCCCAGCGCGAGGGGCAGGCGGCTGAACAGCGAGTCGTTGACGTCGACCAGCTCGGCGGGCTGGCCGGTGACCAGCACGTCGAACGGCCCGTCGACGGCGCGCACGGCGTGGACCAGGTCCTCGCCCTCGGGCGACAGCGGCTCGACGGCGGGCACGACCGACAGGTAGGTGCTGCCGTCGCGGCTGAAGCCGGCGTAGCGGGGCGAGCTCTCGGGCGGCAGGACGAGCTGGCCGGGCTCGCAGCCGAACTGGCCGGCCAGTCCCTCGCCGCAGTAGGTGCCGGTGGCGGCGTCGACCCGCGACACGCCGGGCAGGCGGGCGAGCGTGGCGGCGTAGCCGTCGATCTCGGCGTCGGCGGGCCCGCCGGCGACCTCGCCGGCGGACACGACGGACAGGGCGCCGGCGTCCTCGGACGAGAACTCCTCGCGGATCACGTCGCCGACCACCCGGCCGTCGGACCCGGGGGGCAGCACGCGGTCGTCGGGCTGGGTGAGGCGCAGGCCGAGGAACGGCGTGCCCAGCAGCAGCAGGAAGGCGATGGTGGCGGTGGCCACCGAGATCGGCCGGCGCATGACGAAGGTGGCGACCCGGTGCCAGACGCCCTGCTCCGGCGGGGTGATCGAGCGGCGCCACAGGGTGAGGGAGTTCACGCGGTGCCCGAGCACGGCGAGCATGGCGGGCAGCACCACGACCGAGAACAGGCCGGCCAGGATCGAGACGGCGACGCCGGCGTAGGCGAAGCTGCGGAGGAACGGCAGCGGGAAGACCAGCGTGGCGCACAGGGAGGCGGCCACGGTCAGGGCGCTGAAGGCGACGGTGCGGCCGGCGGTCCGGACCGTGCGGATCACCGCCGGACGGGGCTCGTACCCGGCCCGCAGCTCCTCCCGGAACCGGGAGACGACGAAGAGGCTGTAGTCGATGGCCAGCCCGAGGCCGAGGGCGGTCGTGAGGTTGAGGGCGTAGACCGACACGTCGGTGATGCCCGACATCACCTGGAGGACGAGGAACGTCCCGATGATCGACATCACGCCGATGGCGAGCGGCAGGGTGGCGGCGACGACGCTGCCGAAGATCACCACCAGCAGCACGAGCGTGATGGGCAGGGCGATCATCTCGGCGGTGACCAGGTCCTCCTCGATGGTGGTGCCCACCTCGTGGAAGACCGCGGCCGACCCGCCGAGCTCGACGGCGACGGCCCCGTCGTCCCGCTCGTAGCGGGCGCCGTTCGCCTCGACCCAGTCGTCGACCCGGTCGTCGTTGCCCTCGACGCGGGCGATGACCAGGGCACGGTCGCCCTGGTCGGACCGCAGCGGGGGAGCGCCGCCCTCCGACCAGTACGACACCACGTCGTCGACGCCGGGCTCGGCGGCCAACTGGTCGGTGACGGCGCGGCCGGCGGCGGCGGTGGCGGGGGAGTCCACGTCGCCGTCGGCCGCGCTGACCAGCAGCACGAGGTTGGGGACGCCGGTGTCGAACCGCTCGGCCAGGGCCTCCTCGGCCCGGGACGACTCGGTGCCCGGGTCATCGAACCCGCCGGCCACCAGGTTCTCGGCGACGCCGCCGCCCAGCGCGCCGGCGACGACGACGAACAGGAGGGCGGCCACCAGGACGGTGCGCGACCGGTGTGTGGCCAGGCGTGCGAAGCGGGTCAGCATGGTCCCTCCGGGGAGTTAACGACGTTACGTTATCGGTGATATGTGAACCCAGTGGCCACTCGAAGTCCAGATGACGTCGGTCACGGGCGCACCGGTCTCGCTTGCCGGCGCCTTGACCCGTGGGTCAGTCTTCCGCCCGTGACCGACGTCGTGACGTTCCCCGGGGCCCGGCGCCCCGACCGCAACCGCACCGTCGACGCCCACGGTGTCTGCATCGCCGTCCACGAGTGGGGCTCGCCCGAGGCCCCGCCGCTCGCCCTCGCCCACGGCGGATTCGACTTCGCCCGCACCTACGACGTCTTCGCCCCCCTGCTGGCCGAGGCCGGCTGGCGGGTCGTCGCCTGGGACCAGCGGGGCCACGGCGACTCCGACCACGCGGCCCTCTACTCCTGGGACGCCGACCTCCGCGACGCGCTCGCGGTGGTCGACTCCGTCACCGACGGGGCGCTGCCCGTCATCGGGCACTCCAAGGGGGGCGCGGTCATGGTCCAGTTCACCGCCGCGCTGCCCCACCGGGTCATCCGCCTCGTCAACCTCGACGGGCTCCCCTCCGGCCGGCAGATGCCCGACGTCCCCGACCACGAGCGGACCCGGCTCATGGCCGGCGAGCTGGCCGGCTGGCTCGACTTCCGGCGGAGCACCGGCATCCGGCAGCGTCGCCCCGACACCCTCGACGGCCTCGCCGAGCGGCGGGCGCTGATGAACCCCCGCCTGACCCGCGAGTGGCTCCGCTACCTGGTGTCGGTCGGCGCCCGCCACGACGAGGACGGCTGGCGCTGGAAGATCGACCCGTCGCTCCGGCTCGGCGGGTTCGGTCCCTGGCGGCCGGAGTGGGCCATGTCCCGGCTGCCCGGCCTCGGCGCCCCCATGCTGGCCGTGCTCGGCATGCAGCCCGAGATGATGGGCTGGGGCACACCGGCCGACGCCGTGGCCCGCAACCTCCCGCCCGGCAGCCACCTGGCCGCCATCGACGACGCCGGCCACTTCGTCCACATCGAGCAGCCCCGCCGCATCGCCGACCTGGTGCTCGACTTCCTGGGAGATCCCCGATGACGGCCCCCGCCGCCCCCACCGCGGTCGTCCGCCACAACCGGGTCGACCTCGCCCTTCACCGCCTGCGCGACGTCGCCGGGGACGGCGGCGACGTGGACGTGACACCGCTGCTGATGGTCCACGGGCTCGGCGAGCAGACGCCCGCCGCCGTGCCCGCCCACCTCGCCGCGTGGCCCGGCGCGGTGTGGGGTCTCGACCTCACCGGGCACGGCGCCTCGTCGCTCCCGGCCGGCGGCGGCTACACCTGCGAGATCCTCATGGGCGACGTCGACGCCGCCCTCGCCCACCTCGGCCCCGCCACCCTGTACGGACGCGGGCTCGGCGCCTACGTCGCCCTCCTCACCGCCGGGGCCCGGCCCGACGTGGTGCGCGGCGCCATCCTCGACGACGGGCCCGGCATGAGCGGCGGCGGCCCCGAGCCGACCACCCCGTTCGTGCTCGGCGCGTCCCTCGCCCGCACCGGCACCCCCGACCCCTACGCCCAGCTCGAGCTCAGCCAGGACGTGCGCCCGGCCGACTACGCCGCCACCTACGCCCGCCAGGCCACCACCCTGTCCGGCCTCGACACGGCGATCGTCGTCTGCGCCGTCGTCCGCCCGCCGTGGCTCGCCGCGGTCACCGCCGAGCCCGGCGTCCGCCAGCTCCCCCGGGCCCGCTGCACCGGGCCCTTCCTGGCCTGACCGCGGCTCAGGAGTCGCGGGCGGCGACGAAGCGGGCCAGCTCGATCAGCTCGTCGCGGGCCTCCGCGGTGATGTCGGCCGCCTCGACGGCGTCGACGGCCCGGGTCGTCAGGGTGTCGATCAGCCCCTCGACCACCTCGACCGCGCCGCACTCGACCAGCACCTGCTGGATCCGGGCCACGTCGGCGTCGGTCAGCCCGGGCTCGCCCACCCGGTCCAGCACCGCAGCCCCCGCCTCGCCCGCCCGGGCGTGGGCCAGCGCCAGCAGCGGCGTCGGCTTGCCCTCCCGGAGGTCCTCGCCCACGGGCTTGCCGGTCCGCTCCGGATCGCCGAACGCGCCGAGCACGTCGTCCCGCAGCTGGAACGCCTCGCCCAGCGGGTCGCCGTACGCCGACAGCGGACCCTCCAGGTCGCCCAGCCGGCCGGCCAGCGCCGCCCCGACGTGGAGCGGCCGCTCGATCGTGTACTTGCCCGACTTGAAGCGGGCGATCCGGTGGGCCATGCCGAGGTCGCGGTCGGCCCGGGCCGTGCCCAGCAGGTCGAGGTACTGGCCGACGTTGAGCTCCAGCCGGAGCTCGTCCCACACCCGGGCGACATCGGGCGGCACGTCGCCGAGCAGCCGGTCGGCGTAGACGTGGGCCACGTCGCCGGCCAGGATCGCCGCCCCCTCGCCGAACCGGCGGGGCTCGCCCCGCCAGCCCCCGGCCCGGTGCTCGGCAGCGAACGCCACGTGGGCGGCCGGCTGGCCCCGGCGGGTGTCGGAGTCGTCCATCACGTCGTCGTGCACCAGGGCGAACGCGTGCAGCATCTCGAACGCCGCCCCGGCGTCGACGATCCGGGGATCGTCCGGGTCGCCGCCCGCGCCCACGAACGCCCAGTAGCAGAACGCGGGTCGCAGCCGCTTCCCGCCGGCGGCGACCAGCCGCCGCAGCGCGTCGAAGGGCGAGACCAGCGCCGGGTCGACCTGACCCCAGCGGGCGGTCTCGACCTTCAGCAGGTCAGCCAGGCGGTGGTCGACTCGGCCGGCGATCGCGCTCAGGCTCGGGGGGACGGGGGCGCGGGGGCGCATCTCGCCGCCACGTTACGGTCCGTGGCCCCGTGGTCGGGCATCCCCGCGGGATCGGTCACCCAGTCACCCGCCGCCTGACCGTTCGAGGTGCACCTTCCAGGCGCCGTCCACCCGGCGGACGGGCCACTGCTCGCTGCCCGGCTGCCCGTCGATCTCGAAGGCGACCTCGACCAGCGCCTCGTCGCCGGACTCCGACACCAGGCTGACAGCGCCGAAGTCCACGCCGGCCAGCTCGCCCCCGCCCTCCTCGCTGTACTCGGCCTGGCACTGGGCCAGGGCCTCCTCGACCGTGGCGCCGTCGCTGCCCCACGACTCCACGGTCATGACGTTGATCATCGTGGCGCAGTCGCCCTGCTCGACGGCCGCGATCAGAGCCTCGGCGGCGGCCACCGGCGACGCCGGGCCCACCGGGGCGGGACCGGCCGGAGTGGTGTCGGGGCCGTCGGTCCCGGCCGTGTCGTCCGCCGGCTCGTCGGCCGGCGCGGGATCGGACGCCGTCTCGTCCTCGTCGTTGCCACCCAGGACCACGACGCCGGCGGCCACGGCCAGCGCCGCCACCACCGCGCCGACCGCCCACGGGAGCGGGCTGCGCCGCCCGCCGGGCCGGGCGCCGGGCTTGAGGTGCTGTGCCCCCGCG
>JBKPHT010000058.1:0-3327 GCA_046730015.1 Actinomycetota bacterium | reverse complement strand
GGCCCCCCCCCCCCCCCCCCCGGGGCCCCCCGCCCGCGGCGGGGGGGGGGGGGGGGGGCCCCCGCCCCCCCCGGGGGGGGCGCCGCGACGGTGGGGAGACGTCGGCGACCATGGTGGCACTCACCCTGGCAGCCCGGCCCTGTGGGGGGATAGTGGGGGAACCCCGGGGAAACGTTGTGGAAGAACGCTCCCACCCTGGGGACAGACCGCCCGGGATGACACTGATCGTGGCACGACGACGTGAGAGATCTCCGTCAGCGGTCGCGGGGGCCACCCAGCCTGTGGACGAAGTGTGGACGCGCCGCCACCAGGCATCGCCCGGAGGTGGTCGGGCACCGGGGTCGACCCCCAGGTCGATCCCCGGGTCGATCCCCGGGAGCGGCGGTCGGGCAGGCGCAGCACGAGCCTGCCCCGACCTACCTCAACCCGCGACGACGTCGACGGTGACGGGGAACTCGACGTCTGCGTGCAGCTTCACCGGCACCGTGTGGGTGCCGAGCGACTTGATCGGCTCGGGCAGCACGAGCTTGCGCCGGTCGATCTGCACGTTGGTCTGCGCCTCGATGGCCGACGAGATGTCGGCCGCGGTGACCGAGCCGAACAGCCGGCCCTCGGTGCCCGCCCGGGCGGTCACGGTGATGACCTGGGGCACCAGCGTCGTAGCCAGCGTCTCGGCCGCGGCCCGGTCCTGCGCGTCGCGCAGGTCCCGCGCCCGCCGCATGCTCGCCGCCTGGGACGCGGCGCCCTCGGTGGCCTTCATGGCCAGCCCCTTGGGCACCAGGTAGTTGCGGGCGTACCCGTCGGCCACATCGAGGATGTCGCCGCGCTTGCCCAGCTCGGACACGTCGGTGCGGAGGATGACCCTCATCAGGGCTCACCCCCGTCCGGCGAGACGCCGCCCTCGGCCGCGGCCATCGGACTGGCGGGCGCCGGTGCCTCGCGGCTCTGGCGGTCGCCACGGGGACCACGGTCGCCGCGGTCACCCCGGTCGCCCCGGTCACCCCGGTCACCCCGGTCACCACGGTCACCACGGTCACCCCGGCCGCCCCGCTGCTGGGTGATGCGGGTGACGTACGGGAGGAGCGCCATCTCGCGGGCGTTCTTGATCGCCCGGGCGACCTCCTTCTGCTGCTGGGCGTTGTTGCCGGTGACCCGGCGGGCCCGCACCTTGGAGCGGTCGGACATGAACCGGCGCAGCAGGTTCACGTCCTTCCAGTCGACGTACTCGACGCCCTCGGTGATCAGCAGGCTGGTCTTCTTCTTCGCCCTGCGGGCGTTGTCCTTGTTCTTGGATCGCGACTTGGCCATCAGAAGGGTTCCTCGGAGGGGTCGTAGCCGGCCGGCGGCTCGTTGGAGACGGAGCGGCCACCGCCACCGCGGCCACCCCCGCCGCCACCGCCACCACCACCACCGCCACCGCCGCTCCAGCCGTCGCCGCCGTCGCGGCGCTCGTTGCGGCTGATCTCGGCGGTCGCCCAGCGGAGGCTGGGCCCGACCTCGTCGGCGACGATCTCGACGACCGAGCGGCGCTCGCCGTCGTTGGTCTCCCACGAGCGCTGCTCGAGGCGGCCCGTGACGACGACGCGGGAGCCCTTCTCGAGCGACTCGCTGACGTTCTGGGCCAGATCGCGCCAGCACGTGACGTTGAAGAAGGAGACGCTCTCCTCCCACTGCTGGTTGTCCCGGTTCTGCCACCGGCGGTTGACGGCCACCCCGAAGGTGGTGACCGGGGCCCCCGCCGGGGTGAACCGCAGTTCGGGGTCGCGGGTCAGGTTGCCCACGATCGTGACGTTCGACGACATCGTCTCTGCCTTCCTCAGCTGGCCGCCGTCTCGACGAGCCCGCGCCTGGAGGCCTCGTCGTCGGGCAACCGCACGACCTTGTGGCGGACCGTCTCGTCCGCGAGTCGCAGCGCCCGCTCGAGCTGGTCGAGGTCGCTGCCTCCCACAAACTCCCAGACCACGTAGTAGCCCTCGTGCTTGTGGTTGATCTCGTAAGCGAAGCGCCGGCGGCCCCAGCGATCTTCCTTCTTCACCGTTGCGCCGCGCTGGCCGATCTGGCCGGCGATGCGCTTGACGGTGGCGTCGATCACCTCGTCGTCGAGCTCGGCGTCGACGATGACCATCAGTTCGTAGGCTCGCATGGCGAGCGAACACCTCCCTTCGGACCCGGCACGGCCGGGGCCCCGCCGGCGCGGAGCAGGGCGAATATGACTCGGAAACTGTAGCGGGGCGCTGACCGGAACCTCACATCCCGCATCATGCCGAGCGGGTGTGACAGTTTCAGCCGCAGTCGCCGCCGACCGTCAGCCGGCTGCCCGGCACTGCGCCGATCGCCTCCAGCCCGCCCTGCTCGACCTCCAGCGCGAATCGGTAGGCGCCTGCCGGCGAGTAGGTCGGGCAGTCGTCGGAGTCGCCGCACGGCGTCATGTCGGCCGCCGACACGAACTCGCCGTCGGCGTCGAACCAGGCGATCGACAGCGGCGTCGGCGTGTTCCGCATCCAGAACCCGCCCTCGTTGTCGGACGGCCACACGAACAGCATCCCCTCGTAGCCGCCGAAGTCGGTGACCTCCATCAGCCCCCGCTGCCGCTGCTGCGGCGAGGCGGCCACCATCACGCAGCACGCGACCGTCGACCCGTCGGGCGCGGTGATCGACACCGCCGTCTCCCCCACCCCGTCGACCGGCGGGTCGCCGCCAGGCGCGTCCGGCCGAATCTCCGGCCGGGACACCGCCACCGCCGGCGCGTCGCCCGCCAGCGCCGCGAGCTCGTCGAGCGACACTGGCCCACTGGGCGCGTCGGAGCCACCCCCGCCGCCGTCGTCACCGCAGGCGACGGCCGGGGCGAGCGCCAGCACGGCCGCCGCGGCGGCCCAGCGGTGCCACGACGTCATCGGGGCATCCTCGCGCCCGATGGCGCCGCCCGGCGAACCGTCGGGCGGTCGGCCGGGTCAGCTGGTCAGCCGGCGGCGGGCGCGCCGTAGAGGCTGAGGGACTCGGCGACCTCGGCCGACAGGTGGTAGCTCTCGCCGTCGCTCGGGAAGCGGCGGCCCCGGACGTCGTCGGCGAAGGCCCGCAGCGCCTCGACCGACAGGCTGCCGACCTCGGCGTAGCGGCGGGCGAACTTGGGCCGGATCCGCTCCTCGATGCCGAGCACGTCGTGGTAGACGAGCACCTGCCCGTCGACGTCGCCGCCGGCGCCGATGCCGATCGTGGGGACGTCGACCGCGTCGCTCACCAACCGGGCCACCTCGTCCGGCACGGCCTCCAGCACGATGGCGAAGCAGCCGGCCGAGGCGAGCGCCTTGGCGTCGTCGCGCAGGGCGA
>JBKPHT010000057.1:0-5300 GCA_046730015.1 Actinomycetota bacterium | reverse complement strand
GGTATCTCGCATTCGGTGAGGTTGAGCGGGTGTAGCGGCGTGCGGGCTACTTCGCCGGTGACGGGACGCAGCCGCAGTGTCTCGTGTACGACGGCGTCGAGATAGTCATCCTCCTGGCGATCGAGGCTGGCTCGCAGGCGATCGAGTTCGGCCGGGTGGTGCGCGAGGAGGTCGAATGCCCACGCCAACGCCGTCGCAGTGGTGTCGTGCCCGGCAAGCACGAGAGTCATCAGTTCGTCCAGCAGCTGCTCGTCGGGCGCGTCGCCAGCGCGCAACAGGGCCGAGAGCATGTCGTGGCGGGCCTCGAGATCGGTGTTGCGGCGGTGGCCGATCAGCCCGAGAACTTCGTGGTGGACGCACAGCGAGGTCGCATCATGGGCACGCTTGTTGCGCAGCTTGCTGTGGGGGGTCTTCAACGAGGCCCAACTGACCGGCTCCCTAGCTGACCCATCCGACCGACGACAGCGAGCCAAGGAGCTGACCAGCTTGCTCATGCAGCGGATACCGGCCCGTCGCCGGCCCGCTCGGAGGCGCTGATCGCTCGGTACCGGCGCCATCCAGATCGACGGTTCGGGATCGGTTCGTCTCCGACTCCCAATGCGTTCGTCGGCTGAGCAGATCCCGGTTCGATGTCTCCCGTCGGCCAGACGCGGTCCAGCCGCCGGCCGCTCGGCCCAGCTGGCGTCGCGTTCGCGCTCATCGACTCACCTCGCACCTTGGCGGCTGGTCGCCGAGACGATCTCGTCGACGAGGCCGTAGGCGACCGCGTCCTGGCCGGAGAGCACGCGGCCGCGCTCGACGTCCCGCTGCACGAGCCGGCGGGCCTGGCCGGTGGCCGTCGCCAGGCGGTCGATGATCGCGTCGTGCGCCCGGCGGAGCGCGGCGACCTCCTCGGCCAGCCGCGCCGCGGAGCCCGACAGCTCGGTATCGGCCAGCCGGAGCTGCAGCCGTGCGGTCGTCCCCGCCCGCCGGCGGCCCGTGCCGACGGCGATCACCACCGCCGCAGTGCCGGCCGCCTGGCCGAGGCACATGGTGTCGACCGGGCCGCGGACGAGGTCGATCGTGTCGAGCACCGCCGACGCGGCGTCGAGCGGCCCGCCCGGGCTGTTGACGATCAGCTCGATCCGCGCGTCGCTGGCTGCGTCGAGCGTCATCAGCTGCGCGGCGACGAACGTGGCCGTCGCGGCGTCGAGCGGGCTGTCGAGCAGCACCGTGCGCCGGGCGAGGAGCCGGTCGTAGACCCGGGACCGCAGGTCGTCGGGCGGCGGGGGCGCCTCGGGCATCGGCACGACGGGTACGGGCGGCCACGCGGGTGCAGGCGGGCGCGGACGGTCGGGCCCGGGCGGGAACGGCACCTCGGGTGGGAACCCGGGGAACGGCGGTCGGTCGGGGCCGGAGACGGTGCTGGTCATCGGTGACCTCTCGGCTGGTGGTGGCGTGACGTGGGTGGTTCGAGCGGCGGCGACGGCGGCGGCGACGGCGGCGGCGACGGCGGGGCTACCCGCCACTCGATCTCGCGGTCGAGGGCGGCGGCGTAGCGCTCGAGCGTCGAGATGCGCAGGTCGGCGACGCGGGCCTCGAGCCGGGCGACGGCCGACTGCGACGTGCCCATGCGGGCCGCGACCTCGGTCTGGCTGAGGCCGAGCTCCCGCCGGCGGGCGACGAGCTCGTCGAGCAGGCGCCGCCGGCTGTCGCCCATCTCCCGGAAGCCCGGGAACACGGATCCGCCCTCGTCACCCTCGCCTGGCCGACGTTCGGCCAACGCGACCTCCTCATCTCGTAGAAGGTATCGCGCAAACGATATCGGCCGTGGGTCCCGGACCCACTGAGGACGACATCGGTGTGATTGGCAAGCCGGGGGTGAGTGGTAATCGCGGCGCTCAGCGTTGAATGCCGGCGCGGCCACAGACATCGGCGTGGTCAAGAGCTTCGTCTGCCCGGTGGTCAAGCTCCCTCGTTCCTGATAGCGCGTACCTTCGCCTACGCCCCAGGTGGCGGTCAGCGTCGACGCGTCTGACCACGGGTTGGTCCCCCCGGGGGAGGGGATGGCATCCCTCCGGGGGCGTACTCGGGTCATGTGGGGTACCTCCGGGGGCGTACTCCAATTGCAGACCGGGGGGCGATGCGCTGGGGCGGTCGGATCCGGATGATCGAGGCATGACGAGCACCGGCATCCAGATCGAGGGATCCATCAAGGGCTCTGAGGGGCGGACGGTTCCGCGGGGGCTGTCGTTGTCGGTGGCCTCGGGCGAGATCTTCGGGGTCCTGGGCGCCAACGGTGCCGGAAACAGCACGGCGGTCGAGAACGTCCCGGCGTCGCGGCACCACGATGGTGGCCGGATCCGGGTGCGTGGGTTCGATCCGGCCGAGCGGCGGACGCCGGTGCGCCACATGGTGATCTTCCCAGCTCCAGTTCTGTAGCCCATGCCCACCTGGACCAGCACCGGTGCAGTGGGTGAGCCTGGCGCGTAGCTCGTGTCGCCACCTCGAGAGTTCCGCCCCGGGGGTCGATATCCCCGCCTGGGTCCTGGTGCTCGCCGGCCGGCGCCTGCGTCGCCGAGCAGCAGCTCTTGCCGTGAGTCCATCCCGCTGCCGACCGGAGGCACAGGTAGCGTGCCACCATGACCGTGCTTACCCCGGCGGCCCGCGACGTTCTGACCGCCGGGCGGCTCGCCCACCTCGTGACGATCAACGCCGACGGCAGCCCGCAGGTCAGCATCGTCTGGGTCGGGCTCGACCGCGACGAGATCGTGAGCGGCCACCTCGGTATGCGCCAGAAGCTGCGCAATATCGAGCGCGACCCCCGCGTGGTGCTCTCGCTCGAGGCCGGGCACCGCAACGCCATGGGTCTCGACGAGTACCTCGTCGTGCGCGGCACCGCCCGCGTGACCGAGGGAGGTGCGCCCGAGTTGTTGCAGCGGCTCGCCCACGTCTACCTGAGCTCCGACACGAGGTTCCCGCCCATCGACGACCCACCCCCAGGCTATGTGCTGCGCATCACGCCCCAAGGCATCGGCGGCGTCGGGCCCTGGTCGAGCTGACGCGCGCGCCAAACAACATTCGGAGACTTGTGACACGCGCACTGCACGCGGACGATGATCGCCACGTGCCGGTCACGGGGCTCGGGCTGCGAGGCCACGGGCGAGCAGGTCCAGAAGCTCGTCGTGGGGTCGTGTCGACAAGTCGCTCACCCGCTGCGCCCATCGGTCGGTGCCGACGATCGATGCCCACCGCTTCCCTATCTCGTCGAGCCGAGCGGCGATCCCGGCCGGAAGCACCATGTGCTGTTCGTCACGCACCGCGACCGCGGCGGCGGCAGCCGCGGCCGCGCTCTCGGGCTCGTCGACGGCGAGCGCCAGGCCGGTGAGCACCTCGACGCGCCGCAGCGGAAAGCCGTGGCGTCGCATCTTCGTGAGCGCCCCGGCGAAGGATCCTGCCGCCTGTTCGCCCCCGGTGAGCCGCACCTCGCCCTCCGCCCACAGCGCCCATCCCATGACCGAGCCAATCGCCCGCTGTGTCGCCTTGGCGAGGGCGACCGCGGCGAGGTCGCGGGCCCGTTCGATGTCACCGAGACCCGCGGCCACCACCGCCCACTCGGCGAACCAGACTGCGCCGAACACGAGATCGTCAAGCCCGGTCACGAGCGAATCGGACTCGGCAAGGAGGCGATCGGCGGCGACCAGGTCGCCCCGAAGCCGCAGGATGTCTGCCAGGATCCGGAACCCCACTGCCAACCGGTACGGGTGGCCGTGCTGGTGGGCGATGGCAATCGCCCGCCGGACGGTGCGCTCGGCCTCGGCCAGGTCACCGAGTTGGGCCAGACCCCAGGCGAGGTTGTCCAAGACATAGCACAGGTAGTAGGAGTCGCTCGTCGACGCGAGGGTCGCGGCCGCCTCTCGACTGCGCCGCACCGACTCCTCGAGCGCCCCGCGCAGGTCGAGGTCGCCCAGGACGCCAATGGCCAGGGCAACGCCGTGGGCGTCGCCTCGACGTCGGTACGCCCCGAGGCTTTGCTCGGCGAAGCGGCGGGACATTCTGGGGTGGCCGCCATAGTTGGCGAGGAAGGAGGCGGCGAGTTGAGCCCGAGGCGCCTGTTCGACTGCACCGGCCCCCTGTAGCAGGGTGTCATACCAGGCGAGGCCCTCGTCCACGCTGCCGCGGTAGGCCCAGTAGCGACCGAGGTCACAGGCGAACGTCAAGCCTGTCGCCGGATCATGCCGCGCGAACCACTCGAGGGCGGCCCGTAGGTTGTCGCCATCAGCGCGCACACGTTCAAGCACGATCTCGCTGGCCGCGGCAAGGTCGGTCTGCAGATCTGCGACCCAGCGGTGGAAGAAGTCGGCGTGCCGAATGGCCAAGGTGTCCGCGATCCCCGTGTCGCTTGCCTGCGAGACGGCGAAGGCCTGGATCGTGGGCAGCATCGAGAAGCGCCGGCCGGTTGGGTCCTCGTTGGTCTCCACCAGGCCCAGCGCCGCCAACCGGTCGAGGTGGTCGAGCAGTGATGCCCCGCCGACCACCTCGGTTGCGGCCTCGATCGTCCAGCCGCCACGGAAGACCGAAAGGCCGTGCAGGACGTGCCGCGTCTCGGCTGCGAGCAGGCCATGGCTGGCCGCCAGGGCGCTGCGCACCGAGCTGTGGGCGGCGGGCCGGGCGCCCTGAAGGTCGTGCAAATCGAGCGGATCGGCGCTGATGGCATCCAGCACGCCGCGGGACCCGAGCACTCGCCAACTGCCGGCGGCCAGCTCGAGCGCCAGCGGTAACCCGTCGAGACGGCGACACACCTCGGCCACCACCGCAGCGGTGCCCGGATTCAAGTCGAAGGCGGGCGTGGCGCGGCGGACGCGGTCGACGAGAAGCTCGACCGAGGAAACCGCCGTGAGCTCCTCCACGCCGCCCTCGCGGTCGGCCGGCACAGCCAACGGCCGGACCGGCCACGCCTGCTCGTCGGGAAGCCCGATCGGCGCCCGGCTCGTCACCAGCGCCGTCACCTCTGGAACCCGCCGAAGCAGGTCGGTGAGCACGCCACTGACGCCATCGAGATGCTCGAGGTTGTCGACGACCAGCAACGCGGGTTCGCCGCGCAATCGGATGCCGATCGCCTCGACCGTGACCTCGGAGACACCGAGCGCGCCGGCGACGGCGTCGAGCACGTACTTCGATTCGCCGACACCCGACAGCGGCACCCACCACGTGCGCCGACCCCGCCGGGCGGCGGCCGCCTCGGCGACGGCCAGGGCGAGACGGGTCTTCCCGATGCCTGCCAGACCCGTGAGTGTGATCAGGCGCGTTGTCCCGTCGAA
>JBKPHT010000056.1:0-14014 GCA_046730015.1 Actinomycetota bacterium | reverse complement strand
TCCACGGGTTCGTGATCCCCCGCCGGCGCGTGCCGGGCTGCGGTCGCCTTCAACGGCTTCATCGCAGCTCCGGAGGCGTCCATGTCCGTTCCCGCACCCCGCGATCCCGATCGCCCGGGCGCGATCAGCCTTCCGGCCTGCGTCGACGAGGCCGACTCCGCGCTCGCACCCACGCCCGACTCGGCGATCCTGCGCGTCGCCACCCTGGGCGCCGAGGGGCCCGACGACCTCGCGTGGTTCCCGCTCGAGGGCGGCCATCCGCTCGACGTGCTCCTCGGATTCGTGGCGCCCGACCACTGGGTGGCTCTCGGTGTGTCGACGCCGGGCGACGCGCACCCGGTGGGCGACGACGGCCGGGTGGTCCGCAGCGCCGGGCCGTCGCCGATCCGCGTCACCGTGCTGTTCGACCGTTCGGGCCGGGCCGCCGGCGTGCTGCGCCAGGGCGGCGAGGTCGCCACCCTGGCCGGGTCACCCGACGGCGTGGTGGCCGACGCCTGCCGGCGATGCCTCCGCGTCGCGACCGGCCCACCACCGTCGACCACCGCCCTGCTCTGGACCCTGTGCTGGCTCGATCGCCTGGTCGACGCCGCCGGCCGCGCCGCCGCCAGCCCTCGGCTCGCCAGCTGGGCCGATGTCGCGCGCCTCCACCCCGCGGCATCGAGCCCGCCCCCGGGCCCCGGGGCCGACGGCGGGCCCGAGCCCGGTGCGCTGGCTGCGGCCACGGTGGCACTTGCCGACGCGTGGCCCTGGAGCCGGCTGCGTGCCGACCCGTCGCTGCTCGACGTTCCCGGGCCGCTTCCCGAACCCCACGTCATCCGCTGGATGGACGACGGCATGTGGGCCCGGTGGCTGCTGTCCACGTTCCCCGCCGTCGACGACCTGGTCGCCGCCGTGGGCGGCCTGCTGCCCGACCGCATGGCACGCGCGGTGGTCGAGGCGGTCGACGGGTCACTGGGTGGGTCGTCGTGAGCGCGCGACGGCACGACGGCGCGGCGAGCTGGCAGCTCTGGGGCGCGAATCGTGGGATGGGGCCAGGCACGGCGGCGGTGGCTCGCCGGCGGTCACCCGAAGGCGCCCTCGGCCCGCATCTCCGCGATGCGCTCGTCGTCGTAGCCCAGCTCGCGCAGCACCTCGTCGGTGTGCTGGCCCGCGGTGGGCGCCTTGGTCGGCACCGGCAGCTCCTCGTCCAACAGCTTGATCGGCAGGGGCAGCTGCTCGGCACCGAGCACGGCGCTGGGCATGAACGGCATCCTCGCCTGGAACTGCGGGTCGTCGGCCAGGGTCCGGGGCGTGTTCACCGGCGCGATCGGCGTGTTCTCGCGGTCGCCGAAGGCGATCCACTCCGCCGAGGTGCGGGTGCGGAAGATGTCGCGCAGCTCGGCCTGCAGCCCACGGTTGCCCGGTGCGTGGTCGGCAAACTTCGACCCCGGGTACGTCTCGAACAGGTCGCTTCGGCCCACGCCCTCGCAGAAGTTCTTCCAGAACTCGCGTTCCGACGCCTGGAACAGCACGAAACCGTCCTTCGACTCGTAGATCTGGTAGCGCACGCCGTGGCGCAGCCCCGCGGTGCCCGGTGCCCGGCGCTCGTACCCGTCCGAGCGGTTGCCCGTGACCTCGTCGTCCGGGCGCTCGTACGCCTTCCAGGTCTCGCTGCGGTACCAGTCCATCGCCGCCGCCGCGTCCGCCTGGGCGATCTCCATACGGCAACCCTCGCCCGTCGCGCGGGCGCGCACGATGCCGGCGAGGATGCCCAGCGCGCCGAACAGCGGCCCGGCGTGGATCCCCATCGACGGGTGTTCGGGGATGTAGGCGAACCCGTCGTCGTCGACGCCCGGGTTCACCAGCCCGGCCCAGGTGTCGTAGGCGAGCCCGTGGCTCGGCATGTCCTTGTAGGGGCCGGTCATGCCGTAGCCGGAGATCGTGATGAAGACGATCGCCGGGTTGAGCTCGCGCAGCGCCTCGTAGCCGACGCCGCGCCGGTCGAGGCCGCCGGGCCGCATGGCCTCGACCACCGCGTCGGCGCCGCGGACGAGGTCGCGGAACACCTCGCGGCCCTCCTCCGTGCGGAGGTCGAGGGTGATCGACCGCTTGCCCCTGCTGATGTGGAGGTGCATCAACGAGACGCCCTCGATGATCGGCCAGGTCATCTCACGGATGTAGTCGCCGGCCGGCGGCTCGACCTTGATGACGTCGGCGCCGAGGTCGGCCAGGTGGGTGGTGATGGCCCCCGGCCCGAGCATCGAGCACTCGACGATCCGGACCCCGGCGAGCGGCGGTCTGCTCACGGTGTGTGCTCCTCTCCAGTCCAGGTCACGGGCACCACGGAGCATATCTGACACACCGTCAGATCTTTGACCCGAGGGTGGGTGCACCGGCCCCTCTCGACCATCTAGGTTGGCGGGAGTCCCCACCGTGGGGGCGACCGCTGGGAGACACGACGGGGGACCACTGGGGGTCCCCCTCGACCACGCAACGTTGCGGAATCATTGCGATCGTGACAAACTCCTTTCACCAACCGCATAGGACGGCAAGCGCTGGGGCGCCCCTGGGTTGCACTCCCTCTCAATTCGCTGACCGCACCAGCGCGCGCCCCCACGGAAGGAGCCATCCACCGATGCCCATAATCACCGATCACCCTCCCAGTACCGAGGACTCGACGACCCGCCTCCCGCGGCGCCGGGCCATCATCGGCGGCGTCGCCGGTGTCGCCCTGCTCGTGGGACCGGTCCTGCTCGCCAACGTCATCGTCCCCGATGACTCCGGCGACGACCGGGTCGAAGCGGGCGCCGAGTCGGGAACGTCCCTGATCGCCCTCCGCCGCAGCGCGAACCAGGCAGACCTGGCCAAGGGCCAGGCCGCCGCCTCGATGCGCACGACTACGACGACGGCTCCCCCGCCGCCCCCGACCGAACCGCCGCCTCCCCCCACGACCGAGGCGCCCACCACGACCGAGCGCCCCACCACGACCGCCGCGCCCGAAGAGGCACCCGACGACAGCGGGGGCGGGTTCGGCGACCCCTCCAGCTACGCCACCTGGGACGCGCTCGCCGAGTGCGAGTCCGGTGGCAACTGGTCCATCAACACCGGCAACGGCTACTACGGCGGCCTGCAGTTCTCGGCCGGCACGTGGGCCAGCGTCGGTGGCACCGGACTCCCCCACGAGCACTCGCGCGAGACCCAGATCCTCATGGGTCAGCGGCTCCAGGCCCGCTCCGGCTGGGGCTCCTGGCCGGGCTGCGCGAGCAAGCTCGGCCTGATCTGAGCCCGCGCCGACCGGACGGCCGCGGCCGCCCCGGTCACATGACACGACAACCCGACAGGATCCGGGAGCGGTGGCGCTGGGGCGCCGCTCCCGGCGACATACCGGAGGCGGCGACGCTGGGGCGCCGCCTCCGGTCGCGTCACGCCCCAGGTGGGACCGCGGGATCGCGGCAGAGGTAGACGCCGGTGTCCTTGCTCACCCGCAGGCGACCGCCGCCGGCCGCGAACCGGGCCTGCACCGCTTCGGCCACCCGGCTCCGGAGCGCGTCGTCGGCGCCGTCGACCGGCGGGATCGACGCCAGGTAGGCCACGACGTCGTCGGGGTCGGCGCAGTCGAGCCGGTCCGAGTAGGGCCGCCACTCGACCTCGCCGAAGTGGACGGGCAGCAGGTGGGCGCCCTGGGCGGCACCGAACCCGCCGGTGAGCGGGGCCCAGTGGTCGCCGAACACCTCACGGCGGATCTGGTGCAGCTCGGTCAGGTGCCCGTCGCCGACGCAGGCCACGACCAGCTGGCCGCCGGGACGGAGCACGCGGGCGATCTCGGCCACGGCCCGGCCGGCGTCGGGCACGTGGTGCAGGACGTAGTTGGCCACGACCACGTCGAACGCCGCCGACCGGAACGGCAGCTCCTGGACGTCGGCGACCCGGCCGGAGGTCCGGTCGTAGCGGCCGAGCGACCCGACCCGGTCGAGGGCCTCGACGACCATGCCGGTCGACAGGTCGGTGAGCACGAGGTCGATGGCGCTGGGGAGCCGGGCGGCCGCCTCGGCCCACATCCAGCCGGCGCCGCAGCCCACCTCCAGCACCCGGGCGCGGGGCGGCCACGCGATCTGGGTGGCCACCCAGGGGAACCAGGCCACCGCGGCGGTGCCGTACTTGACGTGGAGCCGGGCGCGGGCGGCCAGTCGAGAGCTGTCGCGGTACTGGACCTCACGCAGGTAGGCCGCGTGGGGTCCCCCCGCGATGCGCTGGTCGGGTCCCCCCATCGGGGACGGACGGTAGCCGCTCGGCGGCCTCAGTAGCGCAGACCGGGCGCCCGGGTGCCGAACACGTCGGTGTTGAGCTGGGTGCCGAGCGTCGTCGCGTCCCAGCGCTTGCCGCCGTTGCCGATGCGGGGGCCGTCGGTCCAGCCCCGCATCCAGATGATGTCGTCGCCCACAGCCCGGATGACCTGGCCGGTGACGTGCTGGGCCTCGTCGGAGGCGAGCCAGGCGACGAGCGGCGACGACCCGGCCGGGTCCATCGGGTTGTAGTCGTCCTCGCCCAGCTCGTCGGGCTCGATGACCTCGGGGGCGCCGGGCATGGTGGCGGTGATGCGGGTGGCGCCGGCCGGACCGACGGCGTTGACGGTGACGCCCATCTTGTAGAGCTCGAGGCTGAGCGTCTGGGTGAGGCCGGCGATGGCGGCCTTGGCGGTGGCGTAGCTGGTCTGGCCGAAGTTGCCGACCAGGCCGGCGCCCGAGGTCGTGTTGATGATCCGGCCGGTGAACGTCTCGCTCGCCTTGGACCGGGCCCGCCAGTGCCGGGCGGCCCAGTGGCTGGGTCCCCAGGTGCCCTTGACGTGGACGCGGAGCACGGCGTCGAAGTCGTCGGCGGCCATGTTCCAGATGGCGCCGTCGCGGACGATCCCCGCGTTGTTGACCAGGATGTCGAGCTGCCCCCAGGTGTCGACGGCCTGGGCCACGAGCCGCTCCGCGCCGGCGTGGTCGGCGACATCCTCGTAGCTGGCGACGGCGACGCCGCCCCGCTTCTCGATGATCTCGACCGTCAGGTCGGCAGCCTTGGAGGCGCCCTCCCCGTCGACCGACCCGCCCAGGTCGTTGACCACGACCTTCGCCCCTTGGCGGGCCAGCTCCATGGCGTGGCCCCGGCCGATGCCGTGGCCCGCCCCGGTGACGATGGCGACCTTGCCGTCGAGCAGCCCCATGACTCTCCCTCGCCGTTCGAGATCTGACGTTGTGTCAGATTCTAGGGCCGCGCCGGCGGCGCCCGCGAATCAGGAAGTCAGCTCTGCGCACGTGAACGGCTTGCCGGCAACGGTACGACCTCCAGTCGACCGTGAGGTCAACCCTCCCCGGGGTCAGAAGGCGTCGACCGCGGCCACGACCTCCTCGGCGATCTCGGCCTCGGTCCGCTCCAGGCTGATCGACACCACCCGGATCACCGCCAGGGTCGTGAGCCAGGCCCCGAACAGCGCCCGCTCGATGCCGAGCTCCGCGACCACCCCGTCGACCGGCGGCCGCACGCCGCCGGCGGTAGCGGCGGCCACGGTGAGCATCCGGGCGAGGATGTCGATGTTGTCGGCCGGCACCGCGCCGTCGAGCGCAAGCCGGTCGAGCAGCTCGACCTGGTCGTACGCCTCGTCGGTCTCCGCCACCAGCCGGCGGAGGGCGACCGCTGCGCTGTCGAGCAGGCCCGCCGTCACCTCCTCGGCCCCGACCTCGGTCACCGCGTTGCGCAGGACGAGCGCCGCCTCGGCCGGCTCGTGCTCGATGACCTGGGTCTCGATCGCCTCGCGCAGAGCCTGGGGGAGATCCATGCGCGCAGCCTAGAGGCCGGGGTGCGAGCCGTGGCCACCACTAGGTTGGGGCCATGGCCGTGCGGGAGCCCGTCGTCGTGGAGTTTCGGGAGGAGCACCGGGGCGCGGTGGTCGACCACATGGCCCGCATGGCGGCGGCCGGGGCCGGATGGGTGAACCTGTCGCCGGGCCTCGACGTCGACGTCCCGCCGCCGGCCCGCACCGGGCTGGGCGCGCTGTTCAGCGGCCGAGGGCCGACCGTCCCGCTGGCGACCTGGGCGCCGGCCCACGGGCGCGACCCGGCGACGATCGGCGTCCAGCACGGCCAGGGTCCGCGGGCGGTGCGGACCCTCGGCGAGCGGGGGGTGCCGGTGCCCGCCGGCTGGTCGGTGACCCAGGACCACCCCCGCCGGGGCCTCGTCGTCCGGCCCGCCACCGGGACGACGCCCGAGGCCCTCGACGAGGTGCTGGCGTGGCTGCTGGCCGCGACGCGGGCGCTGTGCCCGGTCCCCCGGACGGGCGAGTGGCGGGCCTACTGCTACGAGCGCTGATCCCTCGAGCCCGACCCGCTCACCGGGTCGTTGCCGTGGCGGCCTCCGCGGTCGCCCGTGCGCAGCGGTAATCGGCCTTGCCCGACGGTGAGCGGACGATGCCGTCGACCAGCACCAGGTGCTTGGGCGCCTTGTACCCGGCCATGTGGGCCTTGCAGTGGGCCGCGAGGTCGGCGAGGTCCGGCCGCGCACCGGCCACGGGGTGGACGACCGCCGTGACCGCGGTCCCCCACCGCTCGTCGGGCACGCCGACCACCAGGCAGTCGAACACGGCCGGGTGGCCCTTGAGGACCCCCTCGACCTCTTCGGGGAAGACCTTCTCCCCGCCGGTGTTGACGGCCTCCGACCCCCGGCCGAGCAGCTCGATGGCACCGTCGGCGCCGACCGTGGCCATGTCGCCGGTGACGAGCCAGCGGCCGTCGTCCCGCTCGACGAACGTGGCGGCGGTCTTGGCCGGGTCGTTGTAGTAGCCGAGGGGCAGATGGCCGCCGGCCAGCACCTGGCCCACGGTGCCCGAGCCGGGGGCGACCTCGTTCCCGTCCGCGTCGACGACGAGGGTCGGCTTGGTCGGGGTGTCGAACCGGACGAGGCCGGCGCCCTCCGGGCGCTGCCCGGCGGCTACCCGCATGGCGCCCTGGGCGCCGGCCTCCGACGACCCGAAGCCGTCGGTGACCATGACGTGGGGCAGGGTGGCGAAGATCCGCTCCCGGGTGGCGGGCGACATGGCGGCGCCGCCGTTGGAGAACGAGAACAGCGACGAGGCGTCGTAGCCGCCGTCCCGGTCCCAGGCGTCGAGCAGGGGCCGGGCGACGGCGTCCCCCACCACCGTGAGGAGGTTCACCTGCTCGGCGGCCACCGTCCGCCACACCGCGTCGGGGTCCAGCGGGCCCGTCATCAGCACCACCTTCGAGCCGGCGAACAGCCACGACAGCGAGGTCCACTGGGCCGCGGCGTGCATCATCGGGGCCAGCGGGAGGTAGCAGATCGGGGTCTCGGTGATGCGGCCGGGCAGCTCGTCGGGGGTGGCGACGGGGCCGTGCATCCGCAGGGGATCGCCGCCGCCGATGCAGGCGTAGAAGGCGTCGACCTGGCGCCAGACGACGCCCTTGGGCAGGCCGGTCGTGCCGCCGGTGTAGATGATGTAGTGGTCGTCGTCTCGCCGCTCGACGTCCGGCCGGTCGGGGGTGGAGGCGGCGAGCGCGGCCTCGTAGTCGTGGCCGGTCACCAGCACGAACCGGACCGCGGGCAGCGCGTCCCGCACGTCGGCGACTGTGCCCGCCAGCGACGGCTGGGTGAGGACCCCGACCGCGTCGCTGTTGTCGAGCAGGTAGCGGAGCTCGTCGGCCACGTAGCGGTGGTTGACGTTCACGGTGACCGCGCGGAGCTTGTAGGCGGCCAGCATGGCCTCGACGTACTCAGTGGCGTTCTCGAGGTAGAGGGCAATGTGGTCGCCAGGGCCGATGCCCTGGGCGGCCAGGTGCCCGGCGAGGCGGTTGGCCCGCTCCTCCAGCTCGGCGTAGGTGAGGCGGCGGTCGCCCACCACCAGCGCGGTGCGGTCGGGGACGGCGTCGGCCGCCATCTCCCAGACGTCCGCCATGTTGAACGTGCGGGGCACGGTGCCCATCGTCTCAGCCCCCGAGGGCGGCGGCCTCGCGGCGGTACCGGGTGGTGGAGTGCTCGGGGTCGGTGTCGAAGGCCGGGATCACGTCGCGCCCGAACAGCTCCATCGACCCGACCACCACCTCGGTCGGCAGGGTGTTGGTGGTGGGGCTGAAGGTGAGCTGGTCGAAGCCCATGTCGACCCAGCGCTGCACCGACCGGGCGCAGTCGTCGGGGTCGCCGACCGCGATGTAGCCCTCGGCCGAGAGATGCTCGACCTGGTCGGGGGTGGGCTCGGGGATCTTGTTCGGCCACTCCGGCAGGTGCTTGGGCCGGGGCACGTTGTCGAGCCAGTGGTAGGCGAGGGAGGAGTAGTAGTTCATGCCCATGTTGGAGGCGACCTCGAAGGCCTTCTTCCGGTCCTCCATGCACAGCATGTTGGTCACGCCCATGATGTTGTCGTTGACGTAGTCGCCGACCGGCGTCGCCCCGCGGATCGCCGCCTTGTAGGCCTTGACGAACGGCTGCATGTCCGAGGGGCGGCCGATGGCGAAGCAGAACACGCCGAGCCCCAGCTCGCCGGCCTCGGTGAAGGTGCCGGGGCTGCCGCCGGCCACCCAGATGGCCGGGTGCAGCGGGCCGTGGGGCTTGGGGAACACCTTGCGCTCCGGCATGCGGAAGAACTCGCCCTCGTAGCTGTAGGGGGCGTTCTTCCACATCTTCGGGATCTCGCGGATGGTCTCCCGCCACATCGCCTTGGTCATGTCGACGCTGGGGATGTCGAAGCCGAGCACCTCGGTGCTCGACGACCCGCGGCCGGTGCCGAACTCGAACCGGTTGTCGGTCAGGTGGTCGAGCAGCGCGACGTTCTCGGCGATCCGCTGGGGCTTGTTCACCGGCGGGGTGATGTTGAAGATGGCCGACCCGAGGTGCACCCGCTCGGTCTGGCCCGCGCAGTACCCGAGGAACGCCTCGGGGCCGGGCATGTGGCTGTACTCGTCGAGGAAGTGGTGCTGGGGGCACCAGACGTACTTGAAGGCGTTGCGGTCGGCCGCCTTCGCGATCTCGACGTTGCGGAAGATCCGCTTGTGCTCCGCGTGGGGGTCCTGGTCGCGCTCGAACTGCGGCACGAACAGCTGGGCGAAGACGCCGAACTCCATCTGGTCTCCTCAGGGGGCGACGGCGAGGACGCCGCGGTTGAGCTTGCCGTGGTGCAGGTCGTCGAGGGCCTGGGTGATCTGGTCGAGCGGGTAGACCTGGCTGACCATGTCGTCGAGCAGCAGCCGCCCGTCCTTGTAGAACGACACGAGGAGCGGGATGTCGTGGTGGGGGCGGGTCGACCCGTACCGGCAGCCGAGGATCGACTTGTCGTTGTAGAGGTCGTTGACCACGAAGCTGGCCTCGGTGCCGAGCTTGGGGACGCCCAGCAGGGTGAGCGTCCCGCCCCAGTCGAGCAGCTCGACGCCCTGGCGGATGAGGGCCGGGTGGCCGACGCACTCGAAGACGTGGTCGGCCCCGTTCGGCAGGCGCAAGGCCTTGACCGCCTCGACCGTGTCGTCGACCGCCGAGGCGTCGACGAAGTCGGTGGCCCCGAACCGGCGGGCCACCGCCTCCTTGCCGGGGTTGGCGTCGACCACCACGATGCGGCCGGCGGCCGAGATCCGGGCGGCTTGGATGGCCGACTGGCCGATGCCGCCGGCGCCGATGATCACCACGGTCTGTCCGGGCCGGACGCGGGCCCGGTTGAGCACCGCGCCGGCCCCGGTCACGACCGCGCAGCCGATGAGGCAGGCGGCGCTGAGCGGCACGTCGGGGTCGATCACCACGGCCTGGGTCTCGGTGACCACGACCTCCTCGGTGAACACGCCGGTGTTGGCGAAGCTGAACGCCTTCTCGCCCCCGACGGTGAACGGCCGGCCGAGGCGGCCCATCGTGTCGCGGCAGTGGGTCGGCTGGCCCCGGTCGCAGGCGGCGCACCTGCCGCAGTTGCCGAGGGTGGTCAGCACGACGTGGTCGCCGACCGCCACCTTGGTGACCGCGTCGCCCACCTGGGTGACCACGCCGGCGCCCTCGTGGCCGAGCACGACCGGCGTCGGGAACGGGATGGTGCCGTCGATCACCGACACGTCGCTGTGGCACAGGCCGGCGTTGGCGATGCGGACCCGCACCTCGTTCTGCCGGGGGTCGCGCACGGCGACGTCGTCCCGCACCTCGAGCTGCCCGGTCCAGACGATGCCCTTCATGCCTCTCCCCTCAGCCCGGCCACACGATCGACTGCATCTCGCTGTAGGCGTGGAGGGCGAAGCTGCCCCTGTCCCGCCCGACGCCCGAGAGCTTGAACCCGCCGAACGCGGCCTCGGGGCTCTGCTGGGCGGTGTTGATGGCGACGCTCCCCGACCGGAGCTGGCGGGCCACCCGGACGCCCCGGGCGGTGTCGCCGGTGAAGACGTAATCGTTGAGGCCGAAGTCGGTGCCGTTGGCGAGGGCGACGCCCTCGTCCTCGTCGTCGAACGGCAGCACGACGACGACCGGGCCGAAGATCTCCTGCTGCACGACCGACATGGTCGGCTTGCAGTCGGCGATGAGGGTGGGGGCGACGTAGAAGCCGCGGTCCAAGGCGGGCCGCTCACCGCCGGCCAGCAGCGTGCCCCCCTCGTCGACCCCGGCCCGGACGTGGGCCTCGATGCGGTCGCGCTGGACGGCGGAGATGACCGGGCCGACTACGGTGTCGGGCTCGAGCGGGTCGCCGACCTTGAGCCGGCCGGCCGTGGCCTGGAGCCCGGCCACCACCTGGTCGTAGACGCCCCGCTGGGCGACGACCCGGGTGGGAGCGGTGCAGATCTGGCCGGAGTGGAACGCCCAGACGCTGGAGATCGCGCCGATGGCGGTCGTCGGGTCGGCGTCGTCGAAGACCAGGCCGACACCCTTGCCCCCCAGCTCCATGAGCAGCCGCTTCATGTCGCGGCCGGCGACCGCGCCGATCCGCTGGCCCACGACCGTCGAGCCGGTGAAGCTCACCATGTCGACCCGGGGCGAGGCGACGAGGGCCTCGCCGGTGTCGGCGCCGGCGCCGGTGACGATGTTGACGACGCCGGGCGGGAAGCCGGCCTCGACCACCGCGTCGGCGAACCGCAGCACGGCGAGCGGGTCCTGGGGGGCCGGCTTGACGACCACCGTGTTGCCCATGGCCAGCGCCGGGCCGACCTTGCCGGCCATGTTGACGAGGGGGAAGTTGTACGGGGTGATGGCGGCGACGACGCCGACCGGCCGGCGCTCGACGACCGTGCCGAGCAGGCCGCCGGGGGCGAGCGGCGTCGAGGGCATCTCGGTGGGCGGCAGCGGCAGGGCGAAGCTCTCGTGGGCGCCCCGTGCGTACCGCCGGAACCGGTCGATGGTCTGGGGCACCTGCATGGTCTTCGCCACCCGCTGGGTGGAGCCGGTCTCGGCCTGGACGAGCGGCACGAGGTCGGGGGTCTGCCGGGCCAGGATGTCGGCGAGGCGGGACAGCAGCGCGGATCGCTCGTCGGCGGAGGTGCGGCTCCAGGCCGGGAACGCCTCGGCGGCGGCGCGGGCGGCGGCGGCGACCTGGTCGACCGAGGCCTCCGGCGCGCGGCCCACGACCTGCTCGGTGGCGGGGTTGACGACGTCGTAGGTGCCCCGGTCGCCCCCCGGCCGGTCGCCCCCCACGAGCAGCGTGTACTCGTCGGTCACGGCACGAGACTAGAACGTGTTCTAGTTCCGGGCAACTCGAAGGGGCATGGCGCCGAACTAGAACACGTTCTACAGTCGGGTCATGACTGCGGTCGAGATCCCCCGGATCATCTCGGTCGACGACCACGTCGTCGAGCCGCCGAACCTGTGGAGCAGCCGCCTTCCCGCCAAGTACAAGGACACCGGCCCCCGGGTCGTGCGCGACCGGGCGAAGTTCAGCTTCGCCGGCGGCGTGTTCAGCTACGAGAAGGGCGTTCCCGACGGCGACTGGTGCGATTGGTGGCTGTACGACGAGCTCGTCTACCCCTTCCCCAAGCTGTCGGCCGCCGTCGGCTTCGACGACCTCGACGTCACCCCGACCACCTTCGACGAGATCCGCCCCGGCTGCTGGATCCAGAAGGACCGGCTGGCCGACATGGACGCCAACCACGTCGAGGCGTCGATCTGCTTCCCGAACACGCTCCCCCGCTTCTGCGGGCAGACGTTCTACGAGCAGGGGGTCAAGCGCGAGGGCGGCGACCCCGACCTCGCGCTGGCCTGCGTCCAGGCCTACAACGACTGGATGATCGACGAGTGGTGCGCCGGCGACGGCAAGGGCCGGCTCATCCCGCTCACGATGATCCCGCTGTGGGACGCCGAGCTGGCCGCGGCCGAGGTCCGGGCCTGCGCCGCCCGGGGCAGCCACGCCGTGGCCTTCTCCGAGAACCCCCACCCCCTGGGGCTGCCGTCGATCCACTCCGGCCACTGGGACCCGTTCTTCCGGGCCTGCCAGGAGACCGACACCGTCGTGTGCATGCACATCGGCTCGTCGTCCCGGATGCCCGCCACCTCGCCCGACGCGCCGTTCATCGTGTCGTCGACGCTGACCTTCCAGAACGCCATGGGCTCGATGCTCGACTACATCTTCTCCGGCACCCTCGAGCGGTTCCCCACGCTCAAGATCGCCTACTCCGAGGGCCAGGTCGGGTGGATGCCCTACGTCCTCGAGCGGGCCGACAAGCTGTGGGCCGAGCGGAGCGACAACAGCTTCGGCACCTCGCTCCCGAACCCGCCGACCAGCTACCTGCCCGGGCGGGTGTACGGCTGCATCTTCGACGACGAGACCGGGCTGAGGAACCGCGACGTCGTCGGCATCGACCAGATCTGCTTCGAGACCGACTACCCCCACGCCGACTCGACGTTCCCCGAGTCGAAGCAGGTGGCGACCGACATCTGCACCAAGGCCGGCCTCGACCAGACCGAGGTCGACAAGCTGGTGCGGGGCAACGCCATCGCCGCCTTCGGGCTCGACCGGTTCGGCCTCGCCTCGTGAGCGAGCTAAGCGACCCGGCCGGGAAGCCGGTCGACTGGGACCTCGGCGGCGAGATCCGCCTCGGCAGCGCGCTGTTCACGCTGGTCGAGCCGCACAAGGGCCATGAGGTCGCCTACAACCGCTGGTACGAGCGGGACCACTTCTACGCCGGCTGCATGATCGGACCGTGGTACTTCGCCGGCCGGCGCTGGGTGTGCACCCGCGACCTCAAGGACCTGCGGCTCGGCGCCGGCGACCCGCTGTTCGGCGACGACCGGCTCGGCTCGTACCTGGCCCTGTACTGGACCCTCAAGGGCCGCTTCCGGGACAACACCGACTGGTCGACCCGCCAGGTCCACTGGCTGCACGACCACGGGCGGATGTTCGCCGAGCGTGACCACATCCACACGCTGCTGTACCTGTACAAGGGAGCCGAGGCCCGCGACGACGACGGCGTGCCACCCGAGCTGGCGCTCGACCACCCGTTCCGGGGGCTGGCGGCCGTGATCGTCGAGCCGGCGGCCGACGCCGGCGACCGCGACGGCGACGTCCCCGCCCCGCCCCGGCCCGACCTGGCCGGGACGCCGGTGGCGCTGGCCCTCAGCTTCCGGGGCGTGCCCCTGCCCGCCGACGCCCCGGTCAGCCAGCCGGGCACCGAGGGCGCCGACCGCCGGGAGCTACAGCTGTGGTTCGCCGACGCCGAGTCGGGCGGGCCCGACGGCTGGTGGCCGGTGGTGCGGGACTACGCCGGGCACGTCGCCGCCTCCGGCGCCGGCACGGTGCGGTGGGCGTCGCCGTTCGTGCCCACGGTGCCCGGCACCGACCGGTACACCGACCAGCTCTGGTAGCTCGGCGAGGCGATAGGGATCGCAACCTGGTACCCGAGGCGATAGCGGTCGGCCCCCGACCCCTATCGCCTCGAGAACGGGACAATGCCGCCCTGTCACGCACCCACCCAGCAGCCGTCGAGGTGGTCGTCGACCACTCCGGCCGCCTGCATGAGCGCGTAGGCCACCACCGGCCCGACGAACCGGAAGCCCCGCGACCGCAGGTCCTTGGACAGCGCGGCGGACGTCGCCGTGG
>JBKPHT010000055.1:0-4483 GCA_046730015.1 Actinomycetota bacterium | reverse complement strand
GCCCCGGCCGTGGCGCTCACGCTGGGGCGCCGGCGTTCCCGGCGGCGCCGACCGGCTGCCGCCTGACCGGCCGGGTCCGCCCGCCCGATGCGGGCCCCGGCGGCCCGGTGCGGCAGGATCGCGGCCATGCGAGCAGGCGCCGTGTGGCTGGACGGGGCGGTCGTCGACCCGGCGGACGCCAGGGTCTCGGTCTTCGACCACGGCTTCACCGTCGGCGACGGGGTCTTCGAGACGGTGAAGGTGTCGGGGGGCCGGCCGTTCGCCCTCCGCCGCCACATCGAGCGCCTGCACCGGTCGGCCGACCTGCTCGGTCTGGCTGTCCCGCTCACCGACCGGGCGCTCCGGGAGGTCGTCGACGAGGTCCTCGCCGCCGCCGGCCTGGACCGGGCCCGGCTTCGCATCACGGTCACCGCCGGCGTCACCCCCCTCGGCTCCGGACGGGGCGCCGGCTCCCCCACCCTGGTCGTGGCGGCCGGGCCACGCGAGCCGTGGCCGCCGGAGGCAGAGGCCGTCACCGTCCCCTGGCCGGTCAACGAGCGGGCCGCGACCACCGGGGCCAAGACGACGTCCTACGTGGACAACGTCGTAGCGCTGGCCGAGGCCCGCAAGGTGGGGGCCGGCGAGGCGCTGATGCCCAACACCCGCGGCAACCTCTGCGAGGGCAGCGGTAGCAACGTGTTCGTGGTGCTCGGCGACCGGGTGGTCACGCCGCCGCTGCTGGCCGGCTGCCTGCCCGGCGTCACCCGGGCGCTGCTGCTCGAGCTGCTGCCCGAGATCGACGCGGACGACGTGCCGATGGCGGCCCTGGCGGCCGCCGACGAGGTGCTGCTCACCTCGTCGACCCGGGACGTCCAGCCGGTGTCGATGCTCGACGGCCGCGACCTGCCGGGCGCCGCCGGGCCGTGGGCCCGCCGCGCCGCGGCCGCCCTCGCCCACCTCCAGGCCCGGGACCTCGACCCATGATCGTCGAGCTTCCGCCGGTCGAGATCCCCGGCCACCGGTCCTCGGGCCAGGGCTCCGACGACCATCCGATGCGGGTCTTGACCCGCCGGGCCGCCGGGCTGGCCCGCGAGGGCTGGGACCCGGACGCCCGGGACGCCGTCGCGTGGCTGTTCGACGAGCTGGCCGACGGGTGGCACACCCGGACGTCGCCGGAGCGGACCGCGGTCGTGCTCGACGCGCTCGACCGGGGCGGGGTGACCGGCGGGGCGGTGGCCGTCGAGGTGGGCAGCGGCATCGGCACCTACTCGCCGCTGCTGGCGGCCCGGTTCACGCTGACGGCCGCGGTCGACCTGTCGTTGGCCATGCTGCAGCGGTCGCCCGCGGGGCCCGGCCAGCGGGTCCGGGCCGACGGGGCCGACCTCCCGGTCCGGGACGGTGCCGCCGATGCGGTGGTGCTGGTCAACGCGTTCCTGTTCCCCGCCGAGGTCGCGCGGGTGCTCGCCCCGGGCGGTGCGCTCGTGTGGGTGAACATCAGCGGCGAGGAGACGCCGATCCACCTCCCCGCCGCCGAGGTCGAGGCCGTGCTGCCGGGCCGGTGGGACGGCGTCACCGGCCGGGCCGGCCGCGGCACCTGGTGCGTGCTGCGCCGGGCGTGACCGGCGGCCGGTGGCCTACTGCGGCCGGAGGTGGACGACGTCGCCCACCGCCACGGTCCGCCGCTCGCCCGTGTCGGTCTCGACGACCAGGTGGCCCTCCGGGGTGACGTCGACCGCCATCCCCTCGAGGTCGTCGGCCCCCAGGTCGACCCGGACCCGGCGCCCCAGGGTCGCCGAGCGGCGCCGCCACTCGGCCACCAGCGCGTCCGGCCCCCCGGCGGCGAGGTCGTCGTAGCGGGCGGCCAGGCCCCGGAGGAAGGCGACCAGCAGGTCCACCCGGTCGACGTCGGCGCCCAGCCAGCTCAGCGCGGTGGCCGTCTCCGCCACCGCGGCCAGGTCCGGGTCGCCCGACACCTCGGCCGGCCAGGCCACGTTGACCCCGACCCCGACCACGACCACCACCCGCTCGTAGGGGGCCGGGGGCCGGTAGCCGCCGGAGATCGTGGCGCCCGCGGGCCAGTCGGCCTCGGCCAGGATGCCGGCCAGCTTGCGATCGCCGCCGGCGGTGGCCACGACCAGGTCGTTCGCCCACTTCACCCCGGCGGCGACTCCGGCGACGTCCTCGACCGCGGCCGCCATCGCCACAGCCGCGGCCATCGTCACTGCCCCGGCCACCGGGGCCCGGGGCCGCAGCAGCACCGACACCAGCAGCGAGCCGCCCGGCGGGGCCGCCCAGGCCCGGTCGCGTCGGCCCCGGCCGGCGGTCTGGTGGTCGGCGACGACGACGATGCCCTCGGGCGCCCCGGCGCGGGCGAGGGCGAGGGCGTCGGCGTTCGTCGAGCCGGTCTCGCCCACCCAGCGGACGTCGGCGAACCGCTCTCCCGCCAGGGCGGCCCGCGCCCGCTCGCCCGCCTGTCTGGCACCACCCCTGGGCATCCCCGTAAACATATGGCGTGCTCTCGAAGATCCTGATCGCCAACCGGGGCGAGATCGCGGTCCGGGTCATCCGGGCGTGCCGCGAGCTCGGCATCGCATCGGTCGCCGTCTACTCCGACCTCGACCGCGACAGCCTCCACGTCCGGCTGGCCGACGAGGCCTACGCCCTGGGGGGCACGACGGCCGCCGAGAGCTACCTCGACACCGCCAAGATCCTCGACGTCATCGAGCGCAGCGGCGCCGACGGCGTCCACCCCGGCTACGGGTTCTTCAGCGAGAACACCGACTTCGCCCGGGCCATCACGGCCAAGGGGGTGACCTTCATCGGCCCGCCGCCCGAGGCGATCGAGGTCATGGGCGACAAGGTGTCGTCCCGCATCGCCGCCCAGGCCGCCGGGGTCGCGGGCGTGCCCGGCACCACCGAGTTCCTCACCTCGGCCGACGAGGTCATCGCCTTCGGCGACGAGCACGGCTGGCCCGTCGCCATCAAGGCCGCCTACGGCGGGGGCGGCCGGGGCATGCGGGTCGTCGAGTCGGCCGAGCGGGCGGCCGAAGCGCTGGACTCGGCCCAGTCCGAGGCGCTCAAGGGCTTCGGGCGCAGCGAGTGCTACGTCGAGCGGTACCTGACCTGGCCCCGCCACGTCGAGATGCAGGTCGTCGCCGACACCCACGGCAACGCCGTGTGGGTGGGCGAGCGCGACTGCTCGGCCCAGCGCCGCCACCAGAAGCTGATCGAGGAGAGCCCGGCGCCGCTGTTCCCCGACGAGGTCCGCCGGGCGATGGGCGACGCGGCCGTCAAGGTCACCAAGGCCTGCGGCTACGTCAACGCCGGCACCGTCGAGTTCCTCTACCAGGACGGCGAGTTCTACTTCCTGGAGATGAACACCCGGCTGCAGGTCGAGCACCCCGTCACCGAGCTGGTCACCGGCATCGACCTGGTGGCCGAGCAGATCCGGGTGGCGTCGGGCGAGCCGCTGTCGTTCGGCCAGGACGACATCGTGCGCCGGGGCCATGCGATCGAGGTGCGGATCAACGCCGAGGACCCGGCCGGCGGCCGCTTCCTGCCCTCCCCGGGGCCGATCACCCGGCTGCGGGTCCCGCAGGGCTTCGGGGTCCGGTGGGACGGCGGCTACGAGCCCGGCGACGAGGTGTCGCAGTACTACGACAACCTGGTCGGCAAGCTCATCTGCTGGGGCGCCGACCGGGACGTCGCCATCGCCCGGACCCTCCGGGCCCTCGACGAGTTCGAGATCGCCGGCATCGCCACCACGATCCCCGCCGACGTGGCCATCCTGTCCCACCCCGACTTCGTCGCCGCCGTGCACTCGACCAAGTGGGTGGAGGAGCGGCTCGACCTGTCGGCCACCGCCGCCCCCGCCGTTCCGGCCGAGGCGGCCGCCGGCGCCGGTGGCGACGACGGGCTGCGCGAGCCCAAGGTCCGGCGGGACGTCGACGTCGAGGTGAACGGCCGGCGCTTCGGCGTCACCGTGTGGGTGCCCGAGTCCCAGGCCGGCGCCGTCGTGGCCGCGGGCGCCGCGGGCGGCAAGGCCGCTCCCCGGCCCCGCCGTTCGGCCGGGGCGTCGGCCGCCGCCGCGGGCAGCGGCAGCGTGACTGTCCCGATGCAGGGCACGATCGTGAAGGTGCTGGTCAACGTCGGCGACATGGTCGACGAGGGCCAGACCGTCTGTGTCCTCGAGGCGATGAAGATGGAGAACAACATCACCGCCGACAAGGACGGCACGGTCTCCGAGGTCCGGGTCGAGGCCGGCCAGTCGGTCGGCTCCGGCGACGTCGTCGTCGTCATCGACTAGCCAGGGAATCCCAACCCGCCGGATCCCGAGGCGTCGAGGCCGACCCAGCCCGAGGGTTGGCGTCTCTCACCGCGCCATCGCGCGGTCAGGGACGCCAGACCGGTGATCCCGCCGGCCGATTCCGGGTTGGCGTCTCTCACCGCGCCATCGATGCTTCCCAGGTGTAGGGTGCAGAGTCATGAGCACGCTCGCCGTGTA
>JBKPHT010000054.1:0-5196 GCA_046730015.1 Actinomycetota bacterium | reverse complement strand
CGCACCGGGGCCGAGGACAGCCGCCACCGGGGCATCTCGATCTTCATCGCCCCCATGGACGCCCCGGGCATCGAGCGGACGCCGCTGCACCTGCTGTCGTCCCACGACATCTGCTCGGTCTACTGGGACGAGGTCCGCATCCCGGCCGAGAACCTGGTGGCCGGCGAGAACGAGGGCTGGAAGCTCATCGTGAACCAGCTCAACCACGAGCGGGTCACCCTGTGCAGCCCCGGCATGGCCGAGCAGATGCTGCACGAGACCGTCGACTGGGCCCGTGCGACCACCCTGCCCGACGGCCGCCGGGTGATCGACCAGGAGTGGGTGCAGATCAACCTGGCCAAGGCCTACGCCGGCTTCGAGTTCCTCCGGCTGGCCAACTGGAAGGTGGCCTGGGACGCCACCCGCGACCAACTCGACGTGGCCGATGCCAGCACCATCAAGGTATTCGGCACCGAGCACTACCTGGAGAGCTTCCGGCTGCTCATGGAGGTGCTGGGGGAGCGGGCCTACCTGGTGGAGGACGCCCCCGGCGCCCTGCTCGGCTCCCGCCTCGAGCAGATGTACCGCAGCCTGCTGATCCTCACCTTCGGCGGCGGCACCAACGAGCTCCAGCGTGACCTCATCGCCGCCTTCGGCATGGGCATGCCGATGGCGAAGCGCTGAGGAGGGACCAGACGTGGACTTCGACCTGACCGACGAGCAGCAGGCCACCATCGACGTGGCGTACAAGCTGCTGGGCGACAAGGCCGCCCCCGACGCGATCCGGGCGCTGGAGCAACGCGACGACCTGCGGTTCGACCGCGACCTGTGGACGGCCATGGCCGACGCCGGGCTGCTCGGCATCGCCGTCCCCGAGGCCCACGGCGGGGCCGGCCTCGGGATGCTCGAGCTGTGCCTGGTGCTGGAGGAGGTGGGGCGGCGCACGGCCCCGGTTCCCGCCCTCGCTTCGCTCGCCCTCGGCGCCCTGCCGGTCGCCCGGTGGGGGACTCCCGACCAGCAGGCCGCCCTCCTGCCTGGGACCGTCGCGGGCACGACCGTGCTCACCGGGGCGCTGCCCGAGCCGCTCGGCGACCCGCTCCGGCCCACCACCGCGGCCCACGCCGAGGGCGACGGCTGGGTGCTCGACGGCACCCGGACGAACGTGCCCGCCGGGCTGGTGGCCGACGCCGTCCTGGTGCCGGCCGCGACCGGCGACGGCGCCGCCGGACTGTTCGTGGTCCCGGCGGGGGCGGACGGGGTCCGCCGCCAGCGCCAGGACACGACCACCGGCACCCCGGAGGCCCTGGTCGTGCTGGACGGGGTGAGGGTCGGCGGCGACGCGGTCCTCGGGCCGCTCGACGCCGAGGGCAGCGCGCTGCGGTGGGCGGTCGAGCACGCCACCGTCGCGGCGTGCGCGGTGATGGCCGGGCTGGCGGCCGAGGCAGTCCGCATCACCGGCGAGTACACGACCGAGCGCGAGCAGTTCGGCCGGCCCATCGCCACGTTCCAGGCGGTGGGGCAGCGGGCGGCGGACGCCTACGTCGACGCCCAGGCGATCCGGCTCACCATGCTCCAGGCCGCGTGGCGGCTGGCCGCCGGGTTCCCGGCCGACCGCGAGGTGGCGGTGGCCAAGTACTGGGCGTCGGCCGGCGGCCAGCGCGTCGTGCACGCCGCCGCCCACCTGCACGGCGGGATGGGCGTCGACCGCGACTACCCGCTGCACCGCTACTTCCTGCTGGCCAAGCAGCTGGAGCTGTTCCTCGGGGGCGCCAACCGCCAGCTCGTGGCCCTGGGCGGGATCCTGGCCGCCGAGGGCCCGCTGCGCTGATGGCCGCCCGTCTGTGACCGGCCCGCTGGCCGGCGTCCGGGTGGTCGAGCTGGCCGGCATCGGCCCGGCTCCGTTCGCCGGCATGGTGCTGGCCGACCTCGGGGCGGACGTCACCCGGGTCGACCGGCCGGGCGTCGCCAACGCTGTCGCCCGGATGGACGTGCTCAACCGGGGCCGCCGGTCGGTCGCCGTCGACCTCAAGCACCCCGAGGGGGTCGAGGTCGTGCTCCGGCTGGCGGCCGGGGCCGACGTGCTGATCGAGGGGTTCCGGCCGGGGGTCGCCGAGCGGCTGGGCGTCGGGCCGGACGCCTGCCGGGGCCGAAACCCGCAGTTGGTCTACGGCCGGATGACCGGCTGGGGCCAGGAAGGCCCGTACGCGGCCGGGGCCGGGCACGACATCACCTACGCGGCGGTGGCCGGGGCGCTAGCCCACATCGGCCGGGCCGGCCAGCCGCCGACGCCGCCCCTCAACCTGGTGGCCGACTTCGGCGGGGGCGGCATGCTGCTGGCGCTCGGGGTGGTCGCCGCGGTGCTGGCCGCCCGCGAGTCGGGGACGGGCCAGGTGGTCGATGCGGCGATGGTCGACGGGGTGGCGCTGCTGATGGCCCCGTTCTTCATGGCGCTGCGGTCGGGGTTCTTCACGGACGATCGGGGCACCAACCTGCTCGACTCGGGCGCCCCCTTCTACGACTGCTATCGCTGCGCCGACGGTCGCTGGGTGGCGGTCGGGGCGCTGGAGCCGCAGTTCTACGCCGCGCTGCTCGTCGGCCTGGGGATCGACGCGGCCGAGCTGGGGCCGCAGAACGACCAGGCCGGCTGGCCGAAGATGCGGCGTCGCTTCGCCGCTGCCTTCGCGGCCCGGAACCGGGACGCGTGGGTGGCGGCGTTCGCCGGCCGGGACGCCTGCGTCGCCCCGGTGCTCACCACCGAGGAGACGCTGGCCGATCCCCACCTGGCGGCCCGGGCGACGGTCGTGGAGATCGACGGCGTCCCCCAGCCGAGCCCGGCGCCGCGCTTCTCGGCGACGCCCGCGGCCCTCGATCGCCCGCCGCCCTCCCCGGGCGAGCACACCGACGCGGTGCTGGCCGACGCCGGCTACGAGCCGGAGGAGATCGCGGCGCTGCGCAAGAGCGGCGCCGTCGCCTGATCCGGGTCGGGGGCGAAACCCCGTCGCCGCCGCCGGGCGCCGGCGCCAGACTCGGCGGCCGTGGGTCGGCGCTACACGTTCGGGGACGATGACGTCGCGGTCCGGCGGATGGGGCTGGTCGCCAGGGTGTTCGAGGCGACCTCCCGCGCTCTGCTGGGGCGGGCGGCGGCCGCGCTCGGCGAGCCACCCGGGCGGGCGGTCGACCTGGGTTGCGGTCCCGGCCACACGACCCGGCTGATCGCCGAGGTCGTCCGGCCCGGGCGGGTCGTCGGGCTCGACGTGTCGGACCGCTACCTCTCCGTCGCCCGCGCCGCGACCGAGGACCCGGCGGTCGGCTACGCACGCCACGACACGACCGCGGTGCCGTTCCCCGGCGGGCCGGCCGACCTGATCCACGCCCGCCTTCTGCTCGCCCACCTGCCCGACCCGCCGGGACTCGTCGCCGCCTGGCGGGGGCAGCTACGGCCCCGGGGCGTGCTTGTGGTCGACGAGGTCGAGCGGATCGGGGCGCCGCCCGGCGTACTGCGGGCCTACGAGGACCTGGTCACCGCCCTGGTGGCCGCCGAGGGCGGGCCGATGGCGGCCGGCCCGCTGCTGGCGCCGCTCGGCGGCACCTGCGTGCCGGTCCCGGTCGACGGCGCGGTGGCGGCGCGGATCTTCGCGCTCAACCTCACCGCCTGGGGCGACGACGCGGTGGCCCGGGGGCTCGCCTCGTCGGGCGAGGTGGCCGGGATCGCAGCCGGGCTCGATGCCCTGGCGGCCGGCCCCGCCGGCGGCCCGACCGTGAACTGGGTGCTGCGCCAGCTGGTGCTGCCGGAGACCGGGTGACCGTCGCGGCGGCTCAGCCGACGGTCGGCCCGACCCGGTCGACGATGGCGTCGGTGTGCTCGGAGTCCCGGGCGCAGTGGGCGCAGCAGTAGAACCGGCCGTCGATCTCGACCCCGTGGCCGATCACCTTGCAGCCGCAGTGCTGGCAGACGGGCGCCATCCGGTGGATCGCGCACTCGAAGCTGTCGAAGGTGTGGCGGGCGCCGGCCGCGATCACCTCGAAGGACTTGTCGTAGTCGTTCCCGCAGACCTCGCACACGGCCATGACCGCACCTCCGGGGCTCGTCGTCCCGCGACGATTACCCGAGTCGCCGGCCGCCGACACGCCGGGCGTAGCGGCCGGGGGGCGTCCCGACCGCGGCGCTGAACTCGCGCACCAGGTGGGACTGGTCGCTGAACCCGAGGTCGGCCGCCAGCGCCGCCCAGTCGACCGGGCCGGCCGCGGCCCGCTCCGCGGCCTCGTGGATGCGGAACCGGTTGATGACCCACTTCGGCCCCATGCCGACGTGGTCGGCGAACAGCCGCTGCAGCCGGCGGGTCGACACCTCGAGCCGGGCGGCCAGGGCGTCGACCCGGGTGACGGAGCGGTCGCCCGCGACGTGGTCGACCAGCGCGTTGACCGGCCCGGTCAGCGCCAGCGGGCGGACCCCGAGGCCGGCCAGGAACGCGTCGACCCGGCCGGCCGTCCCGCCGAGGTCGCCGCCGGCGGCGGCGACGGAGGCCAGCTCGGCGGCGAGCTCCTCGACGCCGGGGCCGAACACCTCGCTGCCCGGCACCCGCTGCCCCGCGAGCGACGCGGCCGGGCGCCCGAGCCACGGCCGGAACCCTGCGGGCCGGAACTTCACGCCCAGCACCTGGCCGCGGCCGTCGAGCCGGCGGACGAACTCGTCGGGCGTGATGGCCTGGATCTCGGCCCGCCCGTCCTCGAACACCAGGTGGAACGCCGGGTGGGGCACGACCCGCTGGTGGTGGGGTCCCTCCGCGCCGACGTCCCAGGCCACCACCCAGTAGCGGTCCACGGCCCAGGCCAGCCCCGGCGCCGGCTCGTACCGGGTCAGCGTGAACCGCTCGAAGCCGGCGGCGGGGTCGACGATGCCCCGGGTGTCGTCGTCGGGCTCGACGGGACGGGCCATGCCGCCACGGTAGGCCCGTCGCGTTTCTTCAAGACCCGGTCGGACCCCGGCCATACGGTGACGCCATGGACGAAGCGGCTGACATCGACCTCCTCGCGGGCGTGCTGGACAAGACCGCCGGCATCGTCGCCGGCGTCCGCGCCGACCAGGGCGGGGACGCGACGCCCTGTCCCGACTACGACGTCGACACGCTGGTGAACCACCTGGTCGCCGGGGCCCGGACGTTCGCCGCGGGCATCCACGGCCGCCCGGTGGAGGGCGACCCCTGGTCCGCCGACGCG
>JBKPHT010000053.1:0-3655 GCA_046730015.1 Actinomycetota bacterium | reverse complement strand
TGCTGTGGCAGGCCGGAGCGGTGGCGATCGAGGAGCGGGCGGTGGCCGGCGGGGTGGTGCTGATCGCCGCCACCGATACCGCGGACCCGGCTCCCCTCGTCGACGCCGTAGCCGGCCGGTGGCCGGCCGAGGCCGTCCCCGTGGACCTCGACGCCGCGCTCGACGCCTGGCGGGCCTTCGCCCGACCGGTCCGGGCGGGGCGGCTCGTGGTCCGGCCGCCCTGGGTGGACCACGACCCGGGCGGGGCGGCGGGCCCGGACGACGTGGTCGTCGAGATCGACCCCGGCCGGGTGTTCGGCAGCGGGTCCCACCCGTCCACCCACCTCGCGCTCACCGCCCTCGACCGGCTGGTGGCCGGGGGCGAGCGGGTGCTCGACGTCGGCTGTGGCAGCGGGGTCCTCGCCGTGGCCGCGCTGGCCCTCGGAGCGGACTCGGCCGTGGCGGTCGACGTCGACCCCCACGCGCTCGCCGCCACCCGGGCGAACGCCGAGCGGAACGGAGTCGCCGGGGCGTTGACCGTCTCCGGCATCGTCGGCGGCACGGCCGAGGGCGCCCACGACCTGGTGCTGGCCAACCTGCTGCTCCCGACCCAGCTCGCCCTGGTCCCCGCAATGGCCGGCGCCCTCGCGCCTGGCGGCACGCTGGTCGTGAGCGGGGTGCTGGTCGGCCAGCGGGCGGCGGTGGTCGCCGCCTACGGCCCCGCGGGGCTGGCGCCGGTGACCGAGGCCGTCGAGGACGGCTGGCTGGCCCTCACCCTGCGGGCGGGGTGACGTCCTCGACCGCCACCACGGCGTCGACCGGCAGCGGGCCGTAGAGGTGGGGGAAGACCTCGCCCGGGCGGCTCTCCTCCCAGCGGAGCTCGCCGCCCAGCCGATCCGGGTCGAGCACCAGCACCCGTAGGGAGCCGGCGCCCGGGAAGCGGCGGGCCAGCGTGCCCGCCAGCTGGGCCCGGGTCGAGCAGTGGACGAAGCCTTCGGCCTCGAGGCTGGGCGGGATCACCTGCCCGGCGGCCCGGGCAGCCTCCCACTCGGCAGGGGTGGTGATGTGGAGCACGTCGTCGTCGGCCACGTCAGTCGTCCACCGGGTCGACGCGGTAGATCTGGCCGGAGAGGGACAGCACGTAGACCTCGCCGTCGTTCCCCTCGGCGAACGAGATCAGGTCATCGGCCTTGGCATCGAACACCCGCTGCTCGGTCACCGCGCCGTCCCGGGCCCGGATGCCGCGGATCTGCCCGTTGCAGTAGTCGGTGAACAGGTAGGTCCCGGCCAGGCCGGGCACGTTCGTCCCCCGGTAGACGACGCCGCCGGTGATCGAGCAGCCCTCGTCGTGGCTGTACTCGAACACCGGGTCGACCGCCCCCTCCGGCGCCGAGCCGCCCTCGTAGGGGTGGGTGCCCTCCAGCTCGTTCCAACCGAGGTTGACCCCGGCCGCAGCCCCGGGCGGCAGCAGGTCGATCTCTTCCCACTGCCCCTGGCCGACGTCGCCGATCCACAGGTCGCCGGTCGCCTCGTCGAAGTCGAAGCGCCACGGGTTGCGGAGCCCGTAGGCGTAGACCTCGGGCGCGCCGCCGCCCTGGGCGAACGGGTTGTCGGCGGGAATGCCGTAGGCCCGGCCGCCGCTCGGCGCGGTGGGGTCGATGCGGAGCAGCTTGCCCAGCAGCGCGTCGGTGTTCTGCCCGTTGCCCTGGGGGTCGCCGCCGGAACCGCCGTCGCCCAGGCCGATGTAGAGGAGGCCGTCGGGCCCGATCTCGATGTCGCCGCCCTTGTGGTTCGGGAACGGCTGCTCCACCGCCAGCAGCTCGCGCCGGGACCCGGTGTCGACGGCGTCGCCGGCCATCGTGTACGCGACGATGCGGGTGTCGCCGCCCTCGGGCACGTTGTAGCTGAGGTAGAGCGTTCCGCCGTCGGCCGAGAACTCGATGTCGAGCAGGCCCTGCTCGCTGTTGGTGACGACCTCGTCGGTGATGTCGAGGATCACCTCGCCGGGCACCAGGTCTGTCACGGGCCGGACCCGGCCGGCCCGCTCGGACAGGTACAGCGTCGTGGAGCCGGGCCGGGTGACCAGCGACGTCGGCGTGTCGGCGGTCGCCACCTCGGTCAGGGTGATCTCGATGGCGTCGAGCGGCGCCTCGGCGGCCCCGGCCGCGGTGGTCGCCGTCCCGTCGCCGCCGGTGTCCCCGGCGTCGGCCGTGGTGGTCGCCGCCCCCAGGCTGCCGCCGTCGTCGTCGCCGTCGCCTCCGCACGCCCCGAGCAGGGCGGCGGCCGCGGCGAGCACCGCGGCCGTGCGCGGCAGGGTCGTGCGCGTCAGGGTCGACACCGCCGGGAAGTTAGCTCCCGGACCGCAGGCGGCGGATCAGGCCCTCCTGCACGACGGTCGCCACCAGGGTGCCGTCCCGGGCGAACACCAGGCCGCGGGACAGGCCCCGGCCGCCGGAGGCGCTCGGGCTGTCCTGGACGTAGAGAAGCCAGTCGTCGGCCCGGAACGGCCGGTGGAACCACATGGCGTGGTCGAGGCTGGCCATGAACATGGCCGGGGTGAACCAACTGCCGCCGTGGGGCAGCGTCGCCGTATCGAGCAGGGTCATGTCCGACGCGTAGGTGAGCACGATCGTGTGGACCAGCGGGTCGTCGGGCAGCAGGCCGTCGGCCCGCAGCCACACGTTCTGGCGGGCCGGCAGGGCCTCCTCCCGGGTGGCGAGGGCCCAGTCGACGTGGCGGATCTCGATTGGCCGGGGGCGGTCCATCCACGACTCCAGTTGGACGCCGGCCTCGGCCAGCCGGTCGCGTACGGACGGCACGTCCTCGGGCGGGGGCACGTCGGGCATCTCGGCCTGGTGGTCGAAGCCCTCCTCCGGCACCTGGAAGCTGGCCGCCATGTTGAAGATGACCTTGCCGTGTTGGATGGCGACGACCCGGCGGGTGGTGAACGTCCGGCCGTCCCGCAGGCGGTCGACCTCGTAGAGCACGGGCACCCGAGGGTCGCCGGGCCGGAGGAAGTAGCCGTGCAGCGAGTGGACCGGCCGCCCCGGGTCGACGGTCCGGGCCGCCGCCACCAGGGCCTGCCCGGCCACCTGGCCGCCGAAGATCCGCTGCCGGTCCTCGTCGGGAGAGTTGCCCCGGAAGATGTTGACCTCGATGGGCTCGAGGTCGAGGAGCTTCACGAGCGCGTCCACGGCGTGCTGCGACACGGCCGAGAGGATACGGTCGCCCGCCGTGAGCCTGGAGCCCGACATGCTGGCCAAGGCCGAAGCCGCCCGTGGCTTCATGCCCTCCGACGAGGGCCTCGCCCTCTACGAGGCGGCCCTCGGCGTGTCGGTGCCGGGGCCGTTCCTGGAGGTGGGGAGCTACTGCGGCAAGTCGGGCGTCTACCTGGGCGCCGCCGCCCGGTCGATGGGCCGGGTGCTGTTCTCGGTCGACCACCACCGGGGGTCGGAGGAGAACCAGCCGGGCTGGGAGTGGCACGAGCCCGACCTGGTCGACCCCGAGGTCGGGCTGATGGACACGCTGCCCTGGTTCCGGCGCACCATCCTCGACGCTGGCCTGGAGGACACGGTCATCGCGGTCGTGGGCCAGTCGCCGACCGTGGCCCGCAACTGGGGGACGCCGCTGGCGCTGCTGTTCATCGACGGCGGCCACGGTGTCGAGCCGGCCCGAC
>JBKPHT010000052.1:0-3478 GCA_046730015.1 Actinomycetota bacterium | reverse complement strand
AACTGGCGCATGGCACAGATCCATGCCCAGGAGGCCCCCGAGCGGGTGCTCGAGCTCGAGGAGTGGGGCGCCCTGTTCGACCGCACGCCGGACGGCCGCATCCTCCAACGCGACTTCGGCGGTCACCGCTATGCCCGGCTGGCCCACGTGGGCGATCGGACCGGGCTCGAGATGATCCGCACGCTCCAGCACCGCGCGGTCCAGGCGGGGATCGAGGTCTTCATGGAGTGCACGATCACCCGGCTCCTCACCGACGGGGGCCGCGTCGCGGGCGCCCTCGGCTACTGGCGGGAATCGGGCCGCTTCGTCGTGTTCCGTGCCCCGGCGATCGTCCTGGCCACAGGTGGAGTCGGCAAGGCCTACAAGGTGACGTCGAACTCCTGGGAGTACACCGGCGACGGCCACGCCCTGGCCCTGTGGGCCGGCGCCGACCTCATCGACATGGAGTTCGTCCAGTTCCACCCGACAGGCATGGTGTGGCCCCCATCGGTGCGCGGCATCCTCGTCACCGAGGGGGTCAGGGGCGACGGCGGTGTGCTCCGAAACGCTCGCGGTGAGCGGTTCATGTTCCGGTACATCCCGGAGATGTTCCGGGCCGAGACCGCCGAGACCGAGGACGAGGCCGACCGGTGGTACACCGACCGGAGCGCCCGGCGCACGCCCGATCTCCTGCCTCGCGACGAGGTGGCACGGGCCATCAACACGGAGATCAAGGAGGGTCGGGGCAGCCCCCACGGCGGCGTGTTTCTCGACATCGCCACCCGGCGCGACTCTGAATACATCACGCGACGGCTGCCGGGGATGTACCACCAGTTCCTGGAGCTGGCCGACGTCGACATCACCGAGGCGTCGATGGAGGTGGGCCCCACCTGCCACTACATGATGGGTGGCGTGCGGGTGGACGCCGAGACCCAGGCCTCCACCGTGCCGGGTCTCTTCGCCGCTGGCGAGGTCGCCGGCGGCATGCACGGGGCCAACCGCCTGGGCGGCAACTCGCTGTCGGATCTGCTGGTGTTCGGCCAGCGGGCCGGGCGGGGTGCAGCCGACTACGCGGGGCGGCCCACCACTCGCCCGGCCGTGAACACCGGCGAGGTCGAGGGCCTGGTCCGGAGGGCGCTCCAGCCCTTCGTGGCGGCGGGCACGGAGAACCCCTACGCCATCCAGCAGGATCTCCAGGAGTGCATGCAGACGATGGTCGGCATCATCCGCATCGAGGCCGAGCTGACCAAGGCGTTCGACGAGCTGGCCGTGCTGAGGCAGCGGACGGGGCACGTACGAGTCGAGGGGCACCGGCAGTTCAACCCGGGCTGGCATCTGGCGCTCGACCTCGAGCCCCTTCTTGCGGTGTCCGAGTGCATCGCCAGGGCGGCCCTCGAGCGGAACGAGAGCCGCGGGGCACAGACTCGCGAGGACTACCCGGGCACCGACCCCGACCTCGGCAAGGTCAACGTCGTGGTGCGGCAGCGAGACGGCGAGCTCGTGCTCACCCGGGAGCCGCTCCCGGCGATCCCCGACGAGCTCCAGGCGCTCCTCGAGGACGTCTGATGGCGGCCGACGTCATCATGCGTGTCTGGCGGGGGGACGCCGGCGGCGGGGAGTTCCGTGACTACGAGGTCGTGGCCGAGGAGGGGGAGGTCGTGCTCGACGTGCTCCATCGCGTGCAGGCCACGCACGCCGGCGACCTTGCCTTGCGCTGGAACTGCAAGGCGGGCCGGTGCGGATCCTGCAGCGCCGAGATCAACGGCCTGCCCCGACTGACGTGCATGACCCGGATGAACCTGTTCCCACCGGGGAAGCCGGTCACCGTGGCGCCGATGACCACGTTTCCCGTGATCCGAGACCTCGTGACCGATGTGTCGCTCAGCTACGAGGCGGCCAAGCACGTGCCGCCCTTCACGCCCAGGCCGAAGGACGCCGACGGCAGCTACCGGATGCAGCAGGCCGACATCGATCGCGTCCAGGAGTTCCACCGCTGCATCGAGTGCTTCCTGTGCCAGAACGTCTGCCACGTGATCCGCGACCACGAGGAGAACAAGCCCGCGTTCGCCGGCCCGCGGCTGTTCATCCGCTACGCCGAGCTCGAGATGCACCCGCTCGACACCAACGACCGGCGCGAGCTGTTGCAGGCCCGCGCCGGCCTCGGGATGTGCAACATCACCAAATGCTGCACCGAGGTGTGCCCCGAGCGAATCCGCATCACCGACAACGCGATCATCCCCCTCAAGGAACGGGTGGTCGATGACCGCTACGACCCCATCGTCTGGCTGGGCCGGAAGATCCGGCGGCGCACGCGCGCTGGTCGGGGCTGAGCGGCCCCACGCCGCGGACCTGCTGTTGCGGAGGCAATAACGTTGCTCCTGCTGGATCCGTGGGTCGGTCGCGGGGGGTTGGCGAGGCAATACCGGTCGGTCGGGAACTCTCGAGGCAATACCTGTCGGTGGGTTCAAGCGGCGGTCGCAACGATCTCGGTGAGTGCTTCTGATGGTGTCTTGTATTGGAGGGCTTTGCGGGGTCGTCCGTTGAGCTCGCGGGCGACGGCGTCGAGGGCCGGCTGGGTGTAGCCCGACAGGTCGGTGCCCTTGGGGAAGTACTGGCGCAACAGCCCGTTGGTGTTCTCGTTGGTGGGTCGCTGCCAGGGGCTGCGGGGGTCGCAGAAATAGACGGTCATCCCGGTCGCGGTGCTGAACTGGCCGTGGCGGGCCATCTCGCTGCCTTGGTCCCAGGTGAGCGACTTGCGCAGCTGGGCGGGCAGGGTGGGGACCTGGCGCAACAGCGCGTCGAGCACCTCGGTGGCGCTGTGGCCGTTCGGCAAGGCCAGCAGCATCACGAACCGGGTGGTCCGCTCGACCAGGGTGCCGATGGCGGACTTGCCGGCTTTGCCCACGATCAGGTCGCCCTCCCAGTGGCCGGGGACCGCCCGGTCGGCGACTTCGGGGGGCCGGTCGGCGATGGGAACCATGTCGGTGATGGGGGCGCCGGCGTCCCGGGCGCTGCGGGCTCGGGACTTGCGCTGGGCGCGGCCGCTGCGCAGCCCGGCCGCCAGCTCGCGGCCCAGCTCGCCCCGCAGGTGCACGTAGATCGATCGATAGATGGTCTCGTGGGACACCCACAGCTCCGGGTTGTGAGGAAAGGTCCGGTGGAGCCAACCGGCGATCTGTTGGGGCGACCACCGCAACGCCAAGCCTGCCTCGACCCACACCCGCAGCCCAGCGTTGGCCGGGTCCGCCAGCTTGGAGGTCTTGGGGCGGGCCGCCTGGTGGACCGCTCGCCGCTCCGCGGCCCACCCCCGATAGCGCTCCCGGCCCCCGTTGGCGGCGACCTCCCGGCTCACCGTGGAGGCCGCCCGACCCAGCTCCCCGGCGATCGCCCGCAGCGACCGTCCCGCCGCCACCCCCCGGGAGATGTGCTCACGCTCGGCCAAGGTCAGCGCGCTGGCCGCCCGACCCGTGCGTCGCGGCGGCAGCCCGCCCGCGTCGGC
>JBKPHT010000051.1:0-5842 GCA_046730015.1 Actinomycetota bacterium | reverse complement strand
CGGCGCGCCTACCTGAAGACCACGATCCCGGTGGCGGGCTGCGCCCACCAGGCCGGCACCTGTCGGTTCGGCACCGACCCCGCCACCTCGGTGCTCGACGTCGACTGCCGGGCGCACGAGGTCGACAACCTCTATGTCGTCGACACCAGCTTCTTCCCGAGCATCGGCGCGGTGAACCCGGCGCTCACCGCGATGGCCAACGCGCTCCGAGTCGGCGACCACCTGCTCGAACGACTCGGAGCGCGCCGCGGCTCACCCCGATGACGTGATCGCGTCGGCCCCGGTCTAGACCCTCCGCACCTCTCCACCGTGAGCGGTGAGGGCCCAGATGACGAGGACGTCGAGCGTGATCACGATGAGTGCCCAGAGCGGGTACACGGGGATGTAGAAGAAGTTCACGATCAGGCTGACGCTGGCGACGATGACACCGACGGTCCGAGCGAGGATGTTGCCGCTGAACACGCCGATGCCGGCGAGCAGCACGATGGCGCCCAGGATGATGTGCACCCAGCCCCATTCCGACACGTCGAGGTACACGTCTCCTCTGTTCGTCCAGACGACCCATTCGTCGTTGACTGCCGCGACGATGCCGTAGAAGAGGTTCAGGGCGCCGCCGATGATCATCATCACACCGGCGAAGGCGATCCAGCCGGTCCAGCCGGTCGGCTCGTCATATCCGGTTGGTTGGTCGTATGCCGCCTGTGACATCTCTGCGTTCCCTTCAGTCGTTCCCCGGCCCCGATGTCGGTCGGGTGTTCGACCGGATCGGACCACCGACGGCGGGGTCGGTCATCACCCGGAGAAGGTGACTCCACTCGGTGGGTCCGCTCACCCGATCGGGCGTTTCACCCCGGAGGGACGATGCGCCGTGCTTCGATCCCTCCTTACCGTCGGATGCAGGGGGTGACATGTTCGGATCTCGCAGAGGCGTCCGACGGGCATGAGCACGGTGCTGTCCCTCGGTGGGAGCGTGCTGGCGTTCGACCCGGTGCCGTGGGCGCGGGCCCAGATGGCGTTCACGCTCGCGAGCCACATCATCCTGGTCCCGCTCGGCGTGTCGTGGGCGTGCATGACCCTGGTGGCGAACTGGCGGGCCATCAAGCGGGACGACCGCGACGCGTTGCTCCTCGCCCAGCGCTGGTCCAAGTACATGGCCGTCACGTTCGCCGTCGGCGCGGTCACCGGCACGGTGCTGACGTTCGAGTTCGGCCTGTTGTGGCCGAGGTTCATGGGCACCTGGGGTGCGGCGTTCGGGATCCCGTTCTCGATCGAGGGGCTGTTCTTCTTCATCGAGGCGATCTTCATCGCGCTCTACATCTTCGGGTGGAAGCGGCTGCGGCCGTGGCCGCACTTCTGGACCGGGGTGCCGATCGTCGTGGCCGGCATCGGCGGCACGCTCTCCGTCGTCGCGGCAATCGCCTGGATGAACGAGCCGGCGGGGTTCACTCTCAACACGGCCGGCGAGATCGTGGACGTCGATCCGCTCGAGGTGATCTTCAACGACGCGTGGCCCTACGAGGCGTCGCACATGCTCGTCGCGGCCTATCTCGTCGGCGGCTTCCTCGTGGCCTCGGTCTACGCGGTCGGCATGCTGAAGGGCCGCCGCGACCGGTATCACCGGTTGGGCTTCCTCATCCCCTTCACCGTCGCCGCCATCGCGACCCCGATCCAGATGCTGGTCGGCGACACGCTGGCCCGGTGGGTGTACAACAACGAGCCGACCAAGTTCGCGGCGATCGAGCTCGTGCCGGAGACCGACAGCGACGTGCCGGAGACGCTGCTCGGGCGCCTCGATTCCGACGGGAACGTCAGCGGTGGGATCGCGATCCCGGGGCTCGCCTCGTGGCTCTCCGACCCGAGCACGGGCACGAGCACGGTCGTGCAGGGGCTCGACTCCTTCCCGGCCGACGAACGCCCGACGACCCGGGAGGTCAACACCGTCCATCTGGCGTGGGACGTGATGGTCGGCTTCGGCACGCTGCTGTTCCTGCTGTCGGCGTGGTACTGGGTCGCCTGGATCTTCCGGCGGGACATGCCGAGGTCGAGGCTGTTCCTCTGGTTCGCCTCGGGAGCCGGCGTCGCCGCGGTCCTGGCGATGGAGGCAGGGTGGGTCGTCACCGAGGTCGGCCGCCAGCCCTGGATCGTCCGCGGCCACATGAAGGTCGAGGACGCGGCCACCAGCAACGACGGCGTCTGGATCACGTTCATCGCGGTCGTCGTGATCTACCTGGCCTTGGCGGCGACGGTGATCCTCGTGCTCCGGAGCATGAGCCGGCGGTTCCGCAGACAGACCGAGCTCCTGGACACCGACGTGCCCTACGGTCCGAGCGAGCCGCCTCATGAGCCCGAGCGAGAGACGGAGCACGCCGGTGGATGACGCGGTCGCGGTCGTGCTGTTCGTCGCGGTGAGCGCCTACGCGGTCTTCGGCGGTGCGGATTTCGGCGCCGGGTTCTGGGACCTCGTCGCCGGTGGCGCGGCGCGTGGGGCACGACCGCGGGCGCTCATCGACCACTCCGTCGGCCCGGTCTGGGAGGCCAACCACGTCTGGTTGATCTTTGCGCTGGTCGTGCTGTGGACCGCGTTCCCCGAGGCGTTCGCGTCGATCACGCTCACGCTCTTCGTTCCCCTCACGCTCGTCGCGCTCGGGATCGTCCTGCGGGGCGCGAGCTTCGCGTTCCGCAAGAGCCTCTTCCGTACGTCCCAACAGCGGGTGTTCGGCGCGATCTTCGCGTCCTCGTCGGTGCTGGTGCCGTACTGCATGGGCGCGATCGCCGGCGCGATCGCATCCGGTCGGGTGCCGGCAGGCGGCGAGGCGGGCGATCCGTGGTCGAGCTGGGTCAACCCGACGTCGATCGTCGGTGGCGTGCTCGCCGTGACCGTCGGCGCCTACCTGGCCTCCGTCTACCTCATCTGGGACGCACGCCGGCTGGCCGACGAGGCGATGGTCGAGTACTTCAGGCGGCGCGCCGTCGTCGCCGCGGTCGTCGCCGGCGTGGTCGCCTTCGTGGGGATCTTCGTCCTGCGGTCGGACTCCCGCTACGTCTTCGACGGGTTGACCTCACGCGCCCTGCCGCTGGTCGTGCTCTCCGCTTTGTGCGGGATCGGGTCCTTGGTGCTCCTCCTGCGGCGGTCGCCCCGCGGTGCGCGCCTGCTCGCCATCGGCGCGGTGGCGAGCATCGTCTGGGCGTGGGGCGTGGCACAGTGGCCCTACATCCTCCCGACCAGCCTGAAGGTGTCGGCGGCCGCGGCACCGTCGGCCACGCTCACGACGCTGCTCGTGGTGTTCGGCGTCGCCACGGTCGTCATCCTGCCCTCGCTCGGCTTCCTCTACGTGCTCGACCAACGGAGCCTGCTGCCCGAGGAGTGACGACCTGTCGTCGCCAGCGTCACCACGCGGGGGTGTTCCGCGCGTCGAGGGGCTGGTCCGGGCCAGGGGATCGACCAGGGAGTCCCCCTGGCTCGACACAGCGATCGCCAGGTCGACGAGCGCAGGGAGCCGGTTGGGCCCCCTCTTGGCTCCCCTCGGGAGCGCACGAGATTGGGTATTACCGGTGTCGCCGACCGCACCCGAGCCCTTGCCCACTGGCTCCATCGCTACAACCATCGCCGAGCGACGGCGGCAACACGTTGGCAAGCTTTGGGGCGACGACGGTGAAGAAGTGCCCGATCTGCATGCAGCGGACCATTCAGTTCACGTGGGACGACCTGACCGGCGAGGTGCTCGTCGACCATGTCGTCAACGATGACCCCGAGGCGTACGGATGCTTGCATCCAGGGGCCCTGGGATATCCGGTGTGCACGGCGACTGTGGCCTACCCACGTCGTGGGTATCGGGCGATGTTCGGCTGGGTCCAGCTCGTGCGCAGTACCGACAACAGCGTGGCCGGCGAGGAATTCGAGGTCGATCCGTTCGCACTGTTCGACGACACCCGGTCGCCCTACTGCTGGTATGGCACTGAGCCGACGCTCTTCGACGCACCGTCCCGTTCGGGTCCCCCTCCGTCGGAGTGGTTGGCGCACAGCTTCCTGGCGACCACGCCGATCGAGGAAGTGCTCAGGGGTGGTCCGCGCCGCGTCGTGCCTCTGCTCGGCTTCAGCTGGGGCTTCGGTCTGAACGATGACGAGATTCAACTGCGCGACGTCCTGCCGCTCACGAACCGCGAATGGATCGATCGGCTTCCGGTGCTGCGCGCGAGCTACCCGGCGCCGGATTGGACCTTCGCCGACGACAAGCCGTTCGGCGCCGCTTGACCCCGTATGACGCACGCCGGACGTCAGGGCTGAAGGACGTATCTCCCGCGCACACCGCCCTTCGCGACCGCGCGGTGGGCGGCGGCGACCTGGTCGAGCGGTACGACGGCGTGTACCCGCGCCGGCAGGCGGCCGCTCGCGGTGGCGTCGAGGAGTTGGGCGAGCCGAGCACCGTCGGGCTCCGCCACCACCACGCGGACGGTGACGCCGCGCACTTCTGCAGGCGCCGCGCTCGGCTGCATGCCGACGAAGAGGCCGCCGTCGCGGACCAGCGCAACGCCCTGCTCCTGGAGCACGGCACCGTCGGCCACCGCGTCCCAGCCGGGCGCGGCCTCTGCGGTGAAATCGGCGCCGAGGCCGCGCACGAACTTCTCGTCTTTGGCCCGGGCCAGTCCGGTGACCCGCCAGCCGCGGTCCTGGGCGAGCGAGACGACGTACCCCCCGACCGCGCCCGCGGCCCCGGTCACCAGCAGGCTCCGGCCTCCGCCGTCGCCGAGCAGGTCGACCAGCTGGGCTGCGGCCAGGCCGTTGAGCGGGACCGTGGCTGCGGTGACCAGGTCGAGCCCGTCGGGCACGAGGGCGGTGTCGCGCGCCGGGACGACGAGCTGCTCGGCGTAGGTGCCGAAGTCGCGGTCGAACCCACCGACCAGCCCCGCGACCCGGCTGCCGACCGGGAGGTCGACGTCCGGACCGGCTGCGGTGACGGTGCCAGCGAAGTCCCAGCCCAGGCCGGTGTGGTCGGGCTGGTGGATCAGTCCGAGCCGGTGGAACACCCCGGCGGCGAGCGCCAGGTCGACGGGGTTGACCGTGGCAGCGGCGATCTCGACCCGGACCTGGCCCGGCCCGGGCTCGACGACGGGTACGTCGATGATCTGGATGGAGTCGGGACCGCCCGGGGTGCGGACCACCGCGGTGCGGAAGGTGGTGGACATGCTCGCCTCCTGCGGACACATGAGTGCTGTTCCACCACCACGATGGAGGAGTTACTCTCCAGAGGGAAGTAGGCACTTCGAAGTGCGTATGTCACCGCGCGGTAGGAAGGAGCGGTCGATGACGACGACGACGGTGGCGGCCGAGAAGCGGGCGCAGGCGAAGGTGGAGTACGACGCGTTCCTGGCGGGCTGTCCCAGCCGCCAGGTCCTCGCCCGGATCTCCGACAAGTGGGTGGCGCTGGTCCTGACCGCGCTCGGCAGCGACGGCCCGCACCGCGGGCAGGACTGCGTCGGCGAGCCTAGGTCGATGCGCTATTCCGAGCTGTTCCGCCGGCTGGCGGGGGTCAGCCAGAAGATGCTGACCCAGACGCTGCGCTCCCTCGAGCGCGACGGTTTGCTCACCCGCACGGTGACGCCGACCGTGCCTGTCACGGTCACCTACGAGCTGACCGACCTCGGAGTCTCGCTCCAGGACGTCATGGGCGGCCTCAAGGCGTGGGCGGAGGCGCACATGGACGAGGTGCTCGCCAACCGCGAGACGTACGACACCCGCGTTGCATAGCGCAGCATGGCCGCCGTTGGACCGTAAGCCCTGGTCAGACCGGTGGGGCCGGACGGATGCGGACCCGTCCGGACCCCGGCGCGGAAGGTATGGGAT
>JBKPHT010000050.1:0-4484 GCA_046730015.1 Actinomycetota bacterium | reverse complement strand
CCCGCCGACGAGGCCGCGCACGCCGGCGTCCGCCGGGCCATCACCCGCCGGCGCCGGCGCCGGACCACCGGCCGGGTCGCCGCCGTCGTCCTCGCCGTGGCGGCCGTGGCCGGTGGGCGGGCACTGGTCGCCGGGTCCGGCGACGCCGAGGGACCGCGCTACGCCACCGACGACGCGGGCCCGAGCGACCGACCCGGGCCGTCCACCCTCACCCCGCCCACCGGCGACACCGGGGCGCCGCACACGTTCGGCCCGGTCACCTTCGACGTGCCGCCCGGATGGGAGGTCACCGAGATGGGGCAGGCCTCGCTGTGCCTGGCGCCGGTCGAGGACGCCGGCCGGTCGTGGGACGGCTGCGCCGGCCTGCGGCTGTACCGGGGCGACCTGCCCGGCTACGAGGGCGCCACCTACGTGGAGCACGGGCCCTGGGGCTTCGCCACCGCCACCGACCCGACCCCGTGCCCTGCACCGCCGGGGAGCCAGCCCGTCGAGGACGACATCGTCGTCCCCGGCCAGGCCGGCACCGGGCCCGTGGACCAGGGGTTCAAGCCCGTCGGCGACCGCGTGGCCAGCTACGATCAGTGGTTCGCCCGGTGCAGCGAGTCGGGCTTCACGTTCACCCCGCGGGCCTGGTTGCTGCCGCAGTCCAAGGTCCTCGTGGTCGACGTGTTCGGACTGCCGGAGACCGAGGCGATCCTGGCCTCGTTCCGGTTCCCGGGCTGACCGGGGCTCACCACGGCCGACCCGGCGGTCAGACCGTGCTGTCGCCCAGCCAGCCCTCTGCGTTCTCCAGCAGGAAGCGGCTCACCGCCAGGCAGGTGTCCAGCACGTCGCACAGCTGCTCCTGCCCCAGGAACACGCGGGCCAGCGACACCTCGATGCGCGACACGATGGCGAGGCTCCGCTCCGGCGCGTCGGTCACCGACGGGAACGAGTCAATGGCCGACACCTCGAGCGGCAGGTCGGTCCCCCCGATGCCGGCGAGCTCGGTGGCCAGGATCAGCAGGTCGGGGCCGTTCGGCAGCGGTGGCAGCGCCCAGTTGAACACCAGCGGGAAGTGGAACGTATCGGGCGGGTCCTCGTCCTCGGGCAGGCCCGTCATCACGTCCTCGAACGACAGCAGCGCCCGGGGGTCGACCTCGAGGGCCAGGTGCAGGTCGAGTGGGCCGCCGCAGGCCTCCTCGGGGTGGAGGTCGACCTCCCAGGTCTGCCGCAGGGAGTAGGTCTCCACGAAGTGACGCTCGTCGTGGACGTGGAAGCCGTGGTCGATGGCGTGGTCCTTGAGCTCGGACACGAACCCGGCGATGTCGATGGCGGCCACGCGCACAGCCTGCCACGCCACGCCTGGTAGACCGCACTCGTGCCCTTCACCGACGACGCGCTGATCGAGCTGCTGCACGAGACCGCCACGGCCGTCCGCCAGGCGCTCGACGGCCTCGACGACTGGGGGCCGGCGGGCGTCCGCCGGGGGCAGTACCGGAGCGACCTCACCGCCGACGCCGCCGCGCTCGGCGTCCTGACCGAGGCCGGTGTCGCGGTCCTGTCCGAGGAGTCGGGCTCCCGCGGGGAGGGCGACCTGGTCGTGGTCGTCGACCCGCTCGACGGCAGCACCAACGCCTCGCGCGGGGTGCCGTGGTTCGCCATCAGCCTGTGCGCCGTCGACGGCGAGGGGCCCAGGGCGGCGCTCGTCGTCGACCTGCCCCACGGCCGGACGTTCGCCGCCCTCCGCGGCGCGGGCGCGACCGTCGACGGCCTCCCGCTACGGCCGTCCGGCTGCATCGAGCCGGGCGACGCCCTAGTGGCCATCTCCGGGCTGCCGCCCGAGCCGCTGGGCTGGAGCCAGTTCCGCACGCTCGGGGCCGCCGCGCTCGACCTGTGCGCGGTGGCCGAGGGGACGCTCGACGCGTACGTCGACTGCAGCCCGTCGGCCCACGGCCCGTGGGACTACCTGGGCGGTGCCCTGGTGTGCGCCGAGGCGGGGGCGGTCGTCGACGACGCCTTCGGCCGCGGTCTGTCGATCCTCGACCACCAGGCGCGGCGAACCCCGGTCGCCGCCGCCACCCCGGAGCTGTTCGACGCCCTGGTGTCCGCTCGGCGTCGCCAGGGCGACGGGTAGCCTTCGGGCCGTGTTGGCCGGTGTGCAGAGGGTCTTGCTGCTGGTCTGGCGGCGAGTCCCGCGCCTGGTGCGACGCTGGATCGTACGCCTGGCCGCCCCGTCGTTCACCGTGGGCGCCGCCTGCGTGATCGAGCGGGACGACGGCGCGCTCCTGCTGGTCCGGCTCGTGTACCGGGACGGCTGGGGGCTGCCCGGCGGGCTCATCAAGCGGTCCGAGACGGTGGCCGACTGCGCCCGACGGGAGGTGACCGAGGAGGTCGGCCTCGACGTCGAGCTGACCAGCGAGCCGGCCGTCGTCGTCGACACCCGGCCCCAGCGAGTCGACGTCGTGTTCCGGGCCCGGCCGGCCCCCGGCTGCGACCCGGCGACCGCCGCACCCCGGTCGGTGGAGATCCGCGAGGTCCGGTGGTTCCCGGTCGACGGCCTGCCCGACCTGCAGCACGAGACCGTCTCCGCGCTGGCCGCGCTGGCCGCCAGCGTCCGGGGCTCCGCCGGAGCGGTCGACGGCGCGTCCACCGGTGTCGACGCGACCGGCCTCCAGCGGGCCGCGGTGGCGGCGACCGCGCGGCGCTCCGCCAGCCGGCCTCACCTCTGACGGTTCCGTCGGGCGGGTCGGCGAGCGGCCGGGCGGGTCAACGCGTCAGCGCGTCGACGAGCCGGCGGTGGTGGGCCGAGCAGGGGTGGCGGAGCTTGGTGAGCGCCTTCGCCTCGATCTGGCGGATCCGTTCCCGCGTCAGGTTGAAGCGCCGGCCCACCTCGTCCAGCGTGAGCGGTCGGTCGTCGATCAGGCCGAAGCGGAGCGAGATGATCTCCCGCTCCCGATCGTCGAGCTGGTCGAGCAGCGACCGGAGGTCGTCCCGCTCGATGGCGGCCGCCGCCGCGTCGAACGGTGCCTCGCTGGACGGGTCGGCCAGCAGGTCGCCGAGTTCGTGGTCGCCCTCGTCGCCCACCGCGGCCGACAGCGACACCAGATCGGGCGCGGCCCGGAGCGCGGCCAGCACCTTGTCGAGCCCGATGCCGGTGTCCTCGGACAGCTCGGCCGGCGTCGGCTCTCGCCCCAGCGACTTCAGCAGGACCGACGAGCTGCGCGACAGGGTCGCCAGGGTGTCCATCAGGTGGGAGGGCAGGCGGATCGTCCGGCCCTTGTCGGCGATGCCCCGCCCGATCGCCTGGCGGATCCACCACGTGGCGTAGGTCGAGAACTTGAACCCCTTGCGGTGGTCGAACTTCTCCACGGCCCGCATCAGGCCGAGGTTGCCCTCCTGGATCAGGTCCAGCAGGGACATGCTCGGGGTCTGGTACCGCTTGGCGATCGACACGACGAGGCGGAGGTTCGACTGGATGAAGCGGCGGCGGGCCTCGGCGGCCCGCTTGACGGTCGACTGCAGCCCGTTGCGCTCCCGGCGGGAGCCGACGTCGCCGGCGATCAGGCGGTGCTCGGCCACCCGTCCGTCGACGATCGCCTGCGCCAGGGTCGACTCGTCTTCGGCGGTGAGGAGGGGGTACGACCCGATCTCCGCCATGTAACGCCGGGTGAGGTCGACGGCGCTCTCGCTCGTGGGCCGGGGACGCCCAACCATGGATTCCCTCCAGAGTCTCGGCGGTAGATCTCGGTGGGTGGAACGCCCGGCCGCGGTGGGGAGGCCGGCCGGCCCGGGCGAGAATGGTGAAAATGGACTCGGCGATAAGGTCAGTTCATGGGTGAACGTAGTAGGCCGCTTGCACCCCGTGAGGGATGGTTGGCGGCGACCGGGGAACCGGTGATCGTGTCGGCCTGCCTTCTGGGCGTGGCGTGCAACCACGAGGGCCGAGCGAACACCAGCGAGGCCGTGGTCGCGTGGGGCCGTGGCCGGCGACTGATCCCCGTGTGCCCCGAGACCGCTGGCGGCCTCCCGACCCCCCGCCCCGCGGCCGAGATCCAGCCCGACGGCCGGGTGGCCACGGGCGCGGGGACCGACGTCACGGACGCCTACTCGCGGGGCGCGGCCCACGCGGTCCGCCTGGCCACCGCGACCGGCGCGGTGGGCGCGATCCTCAAGGCCCGCTCGCCGTCGTGCGGCTGCCACGAGGTGTACGACGGCTCGTTCACCCGGGTGCGCGTACGGGGCGAGGGCGTCGCCGCCCGCGCCCTGCGCGAGGCCGGCGTGGCGGTGTGCTCGGAGGAGGAGGTGGCCGCCCTGGTCGCTGCCTCCGATACGGCCGAGTCCGGTCCGGGCGAGTCGGGTCCGGGGGAGGGGCCGTAGCACCTTGGGCGGATCTCGCGGCGGTCCGGGAAGTCCTCGGCGCGCGGTGCCGCCAGAATCGGACGACGTTCTGGCTCCGTGGGAGCTGGCGGCGATCCCCGAAGGCCTCGACGCGTCGTGCCGCC
>JBKPHT010000049.1:0-25559 GCA_046730015.1 Actinomycetota bacterium | reverse complement strand
TCCTCGCACCGCTCGCCGGCGACGCGCGGCTGGCCCGGGGCCACCACCTGCCCGCCGCCCGGGCCGACATGCTGCGCCGCCTCGGGCGGGGGCCCGAGGCGGCCGCCGCGTACCGCGAGGCCCTCGACCGGGCCGCCACGGCGCCGGAGCGGGCGTTCCTGGCGAGTCGGCTGGCCGAGTGCGGCGGCGGCGTTTGATCGCCAGTTGCCCCGTCAGGACGCGCCGGCCCCTCGCCCGGCGGGCGGGGCGGGTCAGACCAGGCAGCCGCCCGTGTCGCGGGGGCGGGAGAGGTCGCCGGACAGGACCGCCTGGAGCTCGTCGATGGCCAGGGCGTAGGCGACGCCGGGCTTGTCCGGGGCCACGGCGAAGGCGACGCCGACCACCTGGCCTTGCGGGTCGACCAGGGCCGAGCCCGAGTCGCCGGGCGCGAGGTCGGCGGCCAGCACCAGAACCTCGCGCTCGGTGCGGCCGCTGTCGTAGATGTCGTGCCCGACGGCGGTGATCGTGTCGGCCACCCGGAACGGGCTGATCTCCAGCTCGTCCTGGCCGCCGGGGTGGCCGAACACGCCGCCGACGTCGCCGACCACCGCGGGCCGCAGGGCGAGCGGCGTCCCCTCGCCGTCGACCCGCAGGATCGCCAGGTCGCGCTCGGGGTCGAACGCGACCACGTCGGCGTCGACCGTCGATCCGTCCGCCAGCTCGACCATCGACTCGTCCTCGCCGGCCACGACGTGGGCGTTGGTGACGACCAGGTCCTCCTCGACGAAGAAGCCGCTGCCCTCCTGGATGCGGGAGCAGGCCTCGCCCGACACCTTGACCGTCGACTGCGTCGCCGCCCGGGCGACCTCCGGCGACAGCCCGCTGGCCTGCGGCACCTCCCCCGTGTCGGGGGCGGGGCCCAGCGACTCGAACACCTGGGGGAACGGGTCGTCGCCGACGATGCTCCGCAGGGCGGCCAGCGTGTCGGGCGGGTCGGGGAACCGGTTGCCCACCTCGCGGGCGATCACCGACGTGCGGGCCTGCTCGGCGGTCCACCCGGGGACGTCGGCCAGGATCGGCAGGAGGATCCACAGCACGACCAGCACGCCGGCGATGCCGAAGACGCCGCCGGCGACCTGGTCGGCCCGCCGTACGGCGCCCGCGGGCAGCTCGGCGTGCAGCCGGGCGCCGAGGAGGTTCCCGAGCGCCTGGCCGATGAGCGCGGTGCCGATGAGGATGCCGGCCGCCACCATGGCCTTGGTCAGGTCGCCGGCGTCGGACACGCGGGGCAGCACCTCGGGCAGCAGCACCGCGCCGATGACCAGCCCGATCGCGAACCCCAGCCACGACATCGACCTGGCCACGAACCCGAGCCGGTAGCCGCCGACGGCCGCGCTGATGGCGAGCAGGACCAGCACGATGTCGAACACGTTCACCTCCCCTCGAACCCAGCGCCGGCCGCCACCCTCGCGTTCGTCCCGGCCCGCTCAGCTCAGCAGCCGCGCGCTCGTCAGGAAACCCGTGTGGGCCACCATCCGGTGGTCGGGCCGCACCGACTGCCCCTCGATGTGCCAGCCCCGGTTGAGCACCTCGACCGTGTCGATCATGCCGAACCCCTGGCCGTTCAGCTCGTCGCGCAGCTGGACCGCCTGGGTGATCTGGGGCGTGTAGGCCGCCAGGATCCCGCCCCGGTGCATCGCCCGGGCCGCGTGCTTGGCCGCCCGCCACGGCTCTGGAAGGTCGAGGACCACCCGATCGAGGTCGGACTCGTCGATGCCCTCGTACACGTCGCGTTGCTCGACGGTGTAGCGGTCGAGGGCCTCGTCGCCGAGGAAGGTCCGGACGTTCTTGCGGGCCCGGTTGGCGAAGTCCTCCCGCAGCTCGTAGCCGTGGACGACCGCCCCGGCCCGGACCAGGGTCATCGACAGCGCCCCCGAGCCGACCCCCGACTCCAGCACCCGGGCGCCGGGGAAGATGTCGGCCAGCATGAGGAGCGGCCCGAGGTCCTTCGGGTAGATGACCTGGGCGCCCCGCGGCATCTTCAGCACGAAGTCGGCGAGGGTGGGCCGGATGGCCAGCATCGCCGAGCCCCGGGTCGAGCGGAACGACGAGCCCTCGGCCGCGCCGATGAGGTCGTCGTGGGGGATGACCCCGGCGTGGGTGTGGAACTCGCCCCCGGGCTCGAGGGTGACCAGGTAGCGCCGCTTCTTGACGTCGACGAGCAGCACCTGGTCGCCCTCGGCGAACGGGCGGCTCACCTTGGGGCTCCCCGCCGCCCCGACCGGACCAGCTCGACCGGCACCGGCTCGGCCCCGGACACGCGGTCGACCAGCCGGCAGAAGGCGCACACCGCGCCGGTGGTCGGTGAGCCGCAAGAGGCGCACGGGGTCAGCCCGTCCTGGGCGGCGGTGGCCTCGGGCCGGAACCGGTCCGACGCCTTGGCCAGGAACTCGAAGTAGAACGCGTGCTTGGTCCCCGGCGAGGCGGCTTCGATGTCGTTCAGCGCGTCCTTGTAGCGGAGGTGGCGGTTGCCGGCGGCCATCGGGCACTCGTCGACGACGTAGTCGATGCCCCGGACGACGCAGTAGGCGGCGGTCTCCCGCTCGCTGAGCCGGATCAGCGGCTTGACCTTGCGGGGGAAGCCCGGGCGTTCCTCCAACACCGGCACCTGCCGGCCCAGGTACTCGGTCTGCCAGCGGAGCACGTTGCCGAGCAGGACGGCCGCCTCGTCGTCGAGGTTGTGGCCGGTGGCGACCACGTCGTAGCCGCCGTCGAGGGCCGCCTTGTCGATGAGGTGGCGCTTGGACATCCCGCACGACGAGCACGGCACCCGCCGGGTGACGGCGGCCGCGGTCGGGATGTCGTAGCCGTAGTCGCCCCGGAGGTCGACGGTGGTGAGCTCGAGCCCCCGCTCGGCGGCGAAGGCGACGCTGGCAGCCGTGCTGGTCTCGCTGTAGTCGCCGATGCCGAGGCCGATGGTCATGCCGTCGACGTGGTAGCCGAGGGACAGCAGCAGGTCCCACAAGGCCAGGCTGTCCTTGCCGCCCGACACGGCCACCAGCACCCGCTGGCCGGGGGCGATCATGTCGTGGTCGTCGATGGCCCGGGCGACCTGATCGCGGCAGAACTTGAGGAAGTGCTCGCCGCAGAAGTTGGCGTTGTGGCGCCGCAGGTCGATCACGGCCGGGCCGCGGCAGACGGTGCACTTCATGCTCAGCCCAGGCCCCCGGAGATGACGGGCCGGATCTCGACCTCGTCGTGGTCGGCCAGCACGGCGTCGCCCGGCACCAGGGTGTCGCCCCGGACCACCAGTACGGACTCGCGGTTCAGGTCGAGCCGCGCCAGGAGCGCGCCCACCGTGACCGGGCCGGCCACGTCGAGCTCGCGACGGGGGTTGCGGAGGAGGACGCGCATGACCGCCCCATTGTCGCGTGCGGATACCCCCGGTCCGCACACCGAGCGACGGTCAGGCGGTCAGGCCGAGATCTTCCGCCGCCGCGACCGGACGGGCTTGCCCTCGTAGGTCTCGGGCTGGTGGGCGATGCGCAGGGTCTCCCCCGGGCGCAGCTCGCCCCGGTAGACGAGGTCGGGCTCGCTGCCGATGGCCCGGCGGAGGCGGCGGCTGGCCCAGGCGCCGATGGCGATCCAGAGCCAGAAGCGCGAGCTGCCGTAGACGCCGCGGCGGACGCCCCGACGTTGGGCCATCCGGAGCAGGGTCTCCAGGCGGCTGTGAGGCTCCCAGACCGGCGGCACGTCAGACCCGCCGGATCTCGACGACGGTGCTGCGGTGCTTGCCCTTCCGCCGCCCGAGCAGGAAAACGAGCAGCAGGAGCAGCAGCGCGGCGACGACGCCGGCGGTGATGGCGGTCGACCGGACCGAGGCGACCTGCTCGCGGGCGTCGCCCTCCAGCTCGCGGAGTTTGTTCTCGATGTCCTCGCGGGTGATGCGGTTGCGGGGTGCGTCCGTGGTGGCCATCGGCGTCACCTGCTCACTTCTTCTTGGAGATGCGGCTGACCGCCCACGCCACGAGCAGGGCGGCGACCGCCAGGACGATGACGTAGGGCAGCCACGAGAGGCTGCCGTCGAGCGCGTCGCCGGTCTCGGTCTGCAGGGCCCGCAGCCCGGAGAGCATCAGCATGATGGCGCCCAGCGCCAGCAGCAGCGCGCCGCCGGCTCCGTAGCCCAGGTAGCGGCCGACGCCCTTGAGCGGATCGATCGTCTCCTGGCGGGCGTAGTCCTTGGTCATCGCCCAGAGCTCGGTGGCGACCTCGGGGATGGACTTGGGCTCTGCGTCGGGCACCGGTGCCTTGCTCCTCGACGGGATCCTTCGCGGGACGGACGGCCACGTTGTACCACGCTCCGGCGTACCCGCCGTCGATCCCCCTCAGCCGGCCGCGAGCCGGGCGGCCAGCACCTCGACCTCCTCGGCGAGCAGATCCCGGAGCCGGCCGAAGCGGGCGCCGGCCGACGGCGTGGCCAGCAGGGCCTGGCGGTCGGTGGGGCCGAGCGGCGCGAGGGCGACGGCCTGGTAGCTGGCGAGGCCGCGGTCGTCGGTTAGCTCGACGTCGAGCGGCGGTGCCGGCTCGCCCAGCTCGGCCCGCAGCGCCGCCGCCCGGCGGAGCAGCGCGGTCACCTCGGCGGGCGGGCCGTCGTCGGCCGGCGGCCCGAGGTCGCCCTCGTCCTCGTCCGGCCAGTCGCTCACCGCGGCCCGCGGGTACGGGTCGTCCTCGAGCCAGGACTCCACCCGTACCCGCCGGAGCCCCACCGCGGCCAGGGCGTAGCGGCCGTCGGCCAGCGCGTCGGCCCGGACGATCCGCACCGCGGTCCCGACGTCGGTGCGGACGTCGCCCCCGCCGACCTCCGAGCCCCGCGCGATGAGCACGATGCCGAACGTCGGGTCACCGGCCAGACAGTCGGCCACCAGCCGCCGGTAGCGCTCCTCGAACACGTGGAGCGGCACCAGCATCCCGGGCACGACGACCGTGCCCAGCGGGAACATGGGCAGCACCGGCACCGCCCCAGGGTGGCACGTCAGGGCGCGCGGGTGGCCGGCGCGGGAACGAGCGCGGCGATGTCGACGCCCTCCGGGTAGCGGACCAGGATCTCGCCCAGCTCGTCCAGGTCGACCCCCTCGAAGGTGACCTCGCCCGGGTCCGGCACGTTGGCGACGTAGGCGAAGGTGACCGACCCGCCGGCCGTGGCCTGGACGTCGCCGGCCAGCGCGGTCACGTTGCGCAGGGTGCCGGTCTTGGCCCGCAGCCGGCCGGCGACCGGGCTGCCCTGCCACCGCTCGAGCAGGGTTCCCGACTGGCCCGCCACCGGCAGGCCCGCCCGCAGCACCGGGCCGGTCTCGGGCCGGGACAGGACGTCGACCAGGGTCTGGCAGGTGAGCTGATCCTGGATCGACAGGCCGGTGCCGTCGACGACCCGGACGCCGTCGAGCGCCACCCCCGCGTCGGCCAGCAGCGACGTCACCCCGGCGGCGCCGGCGGCCCAGCTGCCCTGGCCGGACACGGCGTGGCCGACCTCCTTGAGTGCCGCCTCGGCCGTCTCGTTGTCGCTGTTGGTCAGCATCTCGGCCACCACCTGAGACAGCGGCGGTGAGTCGATGCCGGCCACCTCGGTGGCGCCATCGGGCGCGGTCCCGGCCCGGGGCGGGCCGGCGACGGTCACGCCGTGGGCCGCGAGCCGCTCGGTGACGACCCGGGCAGCGTCGGCCGCGGGATCGGCGGCGGGCACGGTGCCGTCCAGGCTGCGGGCCGGGCCGAACGCCGCGAATCCGTCGTTGACCATCAGCCCGCCGATGGGGCCCACCTGGTCCTGGTCGATCAGCCGGGTCGGCAGGCTCGGCTCGTAGCGCTGGTCGTCGTAGCGGCTGCCGTCGCCCACCACGCTGCCCTGCACCTGGGTGACGCCGGCGGCGGCGATCGCCGCGGCGAGGGCATCGACGTCGTGGACGGCGCGGGGCCGGATGCCGGGCGCCAAGCCCGGCCAGTCGAGGGTGCCGAGCGCGGCGTCACCGCCGCCCACGACGTAGAGGTCGCCGGCGATCACCCCGCCCTGGGGCGCGGCGCCGGCCATGGCCCGGGTGCGGAAGGTGGCATCCGGCCCGTGGGCCAACAGCAGGCCGGTGGCGGTGATCAGCTTCTGGGTCGAGGCGCCGGTGACGGGCTGGGCGCCGTTGTGGTCGAACAGGTCGCGGCCCTCCCCCGCCACCACCAGGCAGGTGGCCTGGGGCGACGCCCCGAGCCAGGCGTCGAGGTCCTCCGCCAGCCGGCGGTCGCCGACGGGCGCGGCGATCACCTCGGGTGCCCGGCGGGCCGACAGGACCGGCGTCGCCACCGTTCCCGGCGACCCGACCGCCTCCGCCGCGTCGTCCCCGGCCTCGAGGGCGAACGCCGCGCCGGCGGCGACGACGGCCCCGAGGATCAGGGCCCCCGGGACGAGCCAGGCGGGGATCCGGCGCCGGGAGCGCGGCCGCCGGCCGCCGGCTCCGGGCTTGCCGCCTGCGGGCTCGGTCGTCGGCTTCGTCCGGCCCCCGCCGACCGACCCGGGTCGGCCGCTTCCGGCGAAGTGCCGGCCGCCGCCGCGGACCGGCCGTTCATCCGGCGGGCTCACCGCCGACCCGAGGGCGTCATGCCAGGCCCCGACGCTGCAGCCAGCGGGCCCGCCGCCCCAGGTGGTCGAGGGCCGTCACCGCCCGGTTGGCCGAGGGGTAGCACAGCCGCCCGCCGGTCCGGACGGTCGCCGGCCCCGGGTTGTCGGGGGAGGTCACGGCCAGCTCGGTGGCCACCAGCACGGGCTTGCCGGTGGCGTCGCTCACCTCGGCCGCGGCCTCGGCATAGCGGGCGTCCTGCCGCTCGTGGTAGCCGACGATCCGCTCGAGCCCGTGGTCGGGCCAGAACGGCCCCTCCCGCATGAGCTTGGCCTGGTTGGACTGGATCCCCATGCCCAGGAAGATCACCGCGTCGACGTCGGGGTGCCCGGCCGCGAGGCCCATGATCTCCGGGACGGTGTCGCGGGTCTCGCCGCCGGCCATGTCGACCGGGTTGTTGCGGCTCCAGCGGGGTGGCAGCAGGCCGTCGACGGCGGTCATCAGGTCGTCGGGCAGCGACGCCAGCTCCAGGTCGGTGCCGGCGATGGCGTCGGCCGCCACCACGCCCCAGCCCCCGACCGTCGTGAGGACCACCACCCGGTTGCCCCCGGGCAGCGGCTGCGACGCGAACGTCGCGGCAGCCTCGAAGCCCTCCTCCACCGTGGCCGCCCGCGACAGGCCAGCCTGGCGGGCGGCGCCGTCGAACACCCGGTCGTCGCTCGCCAGCGCGCCGGTGTGGCTGGCCGCGGCCCGCTGCCCGCCGGCGGTCGCGCCGCCCTTGACGACGACGACCGGCTTCCGCTCGGCCACGGCCCGCAGCCGCTCGACGAACGCCCGGCCGTCGCCGACACTCTCGACGTAGGCCAGCGCGACCCGGGTCTCGGGGTCGTCGGCGTAGAACTCGAGGTAGTCGGGCACGCCGACGGCGGCGGCGTTGCCGGCCGACACCGCCCGGCTGACGCCGACGCCGGTGAGCTGGGCGTAGTTCTCGAACGAGCTGACGAAGTTGCCCGACTGGCTGGCGATGCCGATGTGGCCCCGGGGCGGGTAGGGGCCGACGATCTGCGCGCACAGCCCGACCTTGGGCGACACGACGCCCTGGCCGTTGGGGCCGGCGAGCAGGATGCCCAGCTCGTCGGCCAGCGCCACCAGCTCCGCCTGGGCGGCCAGGCCGGCCTCACCCGCCTCGCCGTAGCCGGCCGACGCGATGAAGGCGGCGGTGATGCCCTTCTTGGCGCAGGCCCGGAGCAGGTCGGGGTTGGCGGCTGCGGGGGTGCAGACGAACACGAGGTCGATCTCGTCGTCGGGCAGGTCGGCCACCTCGGCCACTGTCTGCACGCCGAGCACCTCGGCGCCGTCGCGGTTGGTGGCGAACACCTTGCCCTGGTAGCCGCAGGCGAGGATGTTGTGCAGGCTGACGAACCCGAACTTGCCGGGGTGGGTCGAGGCGCCGGCGACGAGCACGCCGCGGGGCTCGAACAGCGCCCGGAACCGCTCCGTCCCTGAGCTTCCCTGTCGGCCCGGGGCCTCCGTGCGTTCCTGTCGGCCCGGGGCCTCCGTGCTTCCCTGCCGGCCCGGGGCCTCCGTGCTTCGCTGCCGGCCCGGGGCCTCCGTGCTTCCCTGTCGGCCCGGGGCCTCCGCCATCACCGAACCTCCACGAGGGCGTCGACGGCGACGGGGCGCCCGTCCACGACGAGTAGCGGGTTGAGGTCGGCCGAGGCGATGTCGGGCCGCTCCGCGGCTGCCCGCGACAGGCCGAGCAGCAGGTCGGCCACGCCCGCCCGGTCGACGGCGGGCTCGCCCCGGAACGGTCCGAGCAGCGCCTGGAGCGCCAGGTCGTCGATCATCTCCTCGGCGTCGACCCGGTCGATCGGCACGAGCCGGAAGCTCACGTCGGCGACGGCCTCGGCCAGGATCCCGCCCACCCCGATCATCACGGTCATGCCGAACCGGGGGTCGTCGTGGAGCCCGGCGATCAGCTCCCGGGTGGCCCGGAGCATCGGCGCCACCAGCAGGTGGACCTCCCCGTCCTCGGGGGTGGCGGCGGCCAGCAGCGCGGTGGCCGCGTCCCGCACCTGGTCGGCCGACCCGAGCCCGAGCCGGACCAGCCCCCGCTCGGTCTTGTGGGCGATCGCGTCGCCGCCGAGCTTCACCACGACCGGGAAGCCGAGCGCTCCCGCCGCCTCGACCGCGGCGTCGGCGGTGGCCACGAGGTGCTCCGCCGGGAACGGCACCCCGTAGCCGCCGAGCAGCTCCTTGGAGTCCGCTTCCGAGAGGGTGGGCATGGCCGGTCAGGCTAGTGAGGGCCGCCGCCGGGGCCCGAACCCGCAGGTGGGCGGTCGCTCAGGGTTCCAGCGCGGCCCGGAAGAAGTCGCGGATCGCCTGGATGCGGGTCTCGATGGCGTCCTCGGCCATCGGGTCGCGGCCGAGCAGGCCCTCCAGGAAGTGCACGTCGCTGAAGTAGTTGAGGATGGCCCCGTAGCCGCTGATGATGAGCTGCTCGGGGTCGTGCTTGCGGAGCCGGCCGGCACCCATCTCGCGGTCGAAGTGGTTGACGGCCCGGCGGAAGTACGGCCGCAGCGCCTCGCCCAGGTCGAAGCCGAGGTGGGTGCCCGCGGCGAGCGACTCGTGGCGGACCAGGCGGACGAAGTCCGGGTTCTCGGCGAACCAGCGGACCGCCTCGGTCAGCACCCGGTCGACGTGGGTCCAGCCCTCCTCGCCGCCCGCCGGCGGGTCGTCGACCGACTTGTTGATGCGGTCGCCCCAGTCGAACAGCGCCTGCTGGAAGACCGCCTGGTACACCGCCTCCTTGGACGGGAAGTGGTGCAGCAGGCTCGACCGGCGGATGCCGACGCCGGCGGCGATGTCGTTGAGCGACGTCCCCTCGTAGCCGTGGTCGGCGAAGCAGCGGCGGGCCTCGACGAGGATGGCGTCCCTGGTCGTGCTCGCCTCTCCCTCGTACGCCACGCTCCGAGGCTACCGGCCGCGCCCCCGCGAACCGGGACCGATTCCGCCCGCCCGGCGGTCCCCCGACGGGCCGGCGCTAGCGTCGGCGGTATGGACATCGTCGCGGCCCTGTTCGTCGAGAACATCGACCTGCGGCCGGCGTTCGAGGGCGGCCCGACCCAGATCGACCTCACCGGCGTGCACTTCTCTGCCGTGCCGCCGTCGCCGCCGCCGGTGACCGTGGCGCCCCACCTGGTGGTGCTCGTGCGCAGCGCAGCCGGAGAGGACGGCGCCGGCGTGCTCGAGGTCGTGTTCAGACGGGGTGACGACCAGGTGGCCCGCAACGTCCAGCCGCTACAGGTGGAGCCGGGGAGGTTCACCTACCGGCTGGTCCGGGCCGAGGTCGACTTCGCCGACTACGGGACGGTCGAGGCCCACTGCCGGGTGGGCACCGGCCACGTGACGGTCGTGCCCTACACCCTCGTCCCGGGCCCGCCGGGCTGACCAGGGGGCGCGGATGCCGTTCGCCAGCGCCCTGTCGCTCCACCCCGACCCCGCCGAGGCCACCGGCGAGGTGGTCGGCCGGGTCCTCGAGCTGATGGCCGAGGCGCCCGACCTGGCCCTGCTGTTCTGCTCGCCCCACCACGTCGACGCCGTGGACGACATCGCCCGGACGGTCCGGGCCCTGGTCCGGCCGGGCGTGCTGGCCGGGACGACGGCGGTGGCCGTCGTGGCCGGCGAGCGCGAGGTCGAGGACGGGCCGGCCGTCGCCCTATGGGCGGCCCGCCTCACCGCCCGGCCCCGGCCGCTGCGGCTCACGGCCGCCCGCACCCCAGCGGGCGTGGCGCTGCAGGGGCTGTCGGTGTCGTCGCTGGCGCCGGGCGAGGTGATCCTGCTGCTGGCCGACCCGTTCACGCTGCCGGTCGACGCGGTGGTCGAGGCGCTCGCCACGCTCGACCCGCCGGTGCCGGTGGTGGGCGGCGTCGCCTCGGCGTCCGGGGTGCCGGGCGGCAACCGCCTGGTGCTCGACGGCGAGGTGAGCGACGGCGGAGGCGTGGGCGTCGTGCTGCCGGCCGACGTGGCGACGACCGTGGTCGTGTCGCAGGGGTGCCGCCCGGTCGGCGGTCCGATGATCGTCACCGCCGCGGAGGGCAACCTGCTGACCGAGCTGGCCGGCCGCCCGGCGCTGGAGCGACTCGAGGCTCTGGTGGTCGGCGCCGACCCCGACGAGCGGACCCGGCTCGCCGGGGGCCTCCACCTCGGCATCGCCATCGACGAGCACCGGGCGACGTTCCAGCAGGGCGACTTCCTCGTCCGCAACCTCGTCGGCGCCGACCGGGAGGCCCGGGCGCTGGCGGTGGACCAGCGGGTAGCGGTCGGCACGACCGTGCAGTTCCAGGTCCGGGACGCCGACGCCGCCGACGACGACCTCCGGGCCCGGCTCGCCGGGATGGCGGGCGACGGCGCCCTGCTGTTCACCTGCAACGGCCGCGGCGAGAGGCTGTTCGGCGTGCCCGACCACGACGCCGCGGTGGTGGCCGCGGCGCTCGGCTCCGACGCCGTCGCGGGCATGTTCTGCGCCGGCGAGGTCGGCCCGGTCGGGGCCCGGAGCTTCCTGCACGGGTTCACCGCCAGCGTCGTCGTGTTCCACGACCCGCCCGAGCCCGGTGCCTGACCACCGGCCATAGGGGCGACCTGCGGTTTCATTCGCCCGGCCCGGGGCAAGACAGAGGGGTGTCAGCCGTGGCGGGGTCGCCAGGACCGCCGGTTAGGGTGGGTTGCGCATGACGGTCGACCCCGCCCTCGAGCAGCGTGCCATCAACGTCATCCGCGGCCTGGCCATGGACGCACCCCAGGCCGCGAACAGCGGCCACTCCGGCACCGCCATGGCGCTCGCTCCCCTGGCCCACGTCCTGTGGACCCGGGTCATGACCTACGACCCCGAGGTCCCCGACTGGCCCGACCGCGACCGCTTCGTGCTGTCGGCCGGCCACGCGTCCATCCTGCTCTACTCGATGCTCCACCTCACCGGGTACGGGCTGACGCTCGACGACCTCAAGGACTTCCGCCAATGGGGGTCCCAGACGCCCGGCCACCCCGAGGTCCACCACACGCCGGGCGTCGAGGTCACGACCGGTCCGCTCGGCCAGGGCGTCGCCAACGGCGTCGGGCTCGGCATCGCCGAGCAGTGGCTCCGGGCCCGCTTCAGCCCCGAGCTGTGCAACCACCACACCTACGTGATCTGCAGCGACGGCGACTTGATGGAGGGCGTCAGCCACGAGGCCGCCTCGCTCGCCGGGCACCTGAAGCTCGGGCGGCTCGTCTACGTCTACGACGACAACCACATCACCATCGACGGGCCGACCGAGCTCGCCTACTCCGACGACGTGGCCGGGCGCTTCACGGCCTACGGCTGGCACGTCGAGCAGCTCGGCGAGGTCGCCAACGACACCGACGCCCTCGAGGCGGCGCTGCGGCGGGCGGCCGACGATGAGGAGGCCCCGTCGCTGCTCATCCTCCGCAGCCACATCGGCTGGCCGTCGCCGAAGTACACCGACACCGCCGACGCCCACGGCAACCCGCTGGGTGACGACGAGATCGCCGTCACCAAGGAGATCCTCGGCCTGCCGCCCGATCAAACCTTCTGGGTGCCCGATGACGTGCTCGAGCTGTACCGGGCCGCCGGCCGGCGGGGCCGCGACGCGCGCGAGGCCTGGGAGAAGCGGCTGGCCGCCTACGAGGGCGACCGCGACGCCTGGGAGGCCTGCATGGGCCGCCGCGGGCTGCCGGGCTGGCAGGACGCCCTGCCGTCCTGGTCGCCGGGCGAGAAGGTCGCCACCCGCAAGGCGAGCGGCGCCTGCCTGCAGGCCCTCGCCGACAAGGTCCCCGGCCTCATCGCCGGCGGCGCCGACCTCACCGGCAACACGGGCACGGTCCTGAAGGGCTACGGCGTGTTCGGCTCCGACGACCCGGCGGGCCGGCAGATCTACTTCGGCATCCGCGAGCACGGCATGGGCGGCACGATGAACGGGATGTCGGCTCACGGCGGCGTCCTGCCCGTGGGCGGCACGTTCTTCATCTTCAGCGACTACATGCGGCCCGCGGTCCGGCTGGCCGCCATGTCGGAGTACAAGGAGATCTTCTCCTACACCCACGACTCGGTCGGGCTGGGTCAGGACGGCCCGACCCACCAGCCGATCGAGCACCTCGCCTCGCTGCGGGCCATGCCCCAGATGCGGCTGATCCGCCCGGCCGACGCCAACGAGACCGCGGTCGCGTGGCGCATCGCCCTGGAGTCCACGGGGCCGACCGCCCTGGTGCTGACCCGCCAGAACGTCCCCGTGCTGGAGGACACGGCCGGCGCCCCGGTCGAGCAGGGCGCCTACGTGCTGGTCGACCCCGCGGGGGTCGACGACCTCGATCTCGTGCTGATCGGCACCGGCAGCGAGGTGGCCGTGTGCGTCGCCGCCGCCGGGCAGCTGGCCGAGGGCGGGGTGACCGCCCGGGTGGTGTCGATGCCGTCGTGGGACCTGTTCGAGGCGCAGTCGGACGAGTACCAGAACTCGGTGCTGCCGCCGTCCGTGCCGACCCTGGCCGTCGAGGCGGGGGCCAGCCTGGGCTGGGACCGGTGGGCCGACGACAGCGTGAGCATCGACCGGTACGGCGCCTCGGCTCCCGGCGACGTCGCCCTGGCCAACCTGGGCTACACGCCCGAGAACGTGGCGGAGCGGGCCCGACAACTGCTGCACGACCTGCGGGAGGATCCGTGAGCGAGCGAAGCGAGCGAACCATCGGCACGGTGACCTTCTCGGCCCGAGAGGCCGATTCGTCATCGGTGCGCCCCGAAGGGGTGCAGCGATGACCAAGCTGCACGACCTCTACTACGAGTACGGCCAGAGCCCCTGGCTCGACAACCTGCGGCGGGGCTGGCTGACCGGCGGCGAGCTGGCCCGGTGGGTCGAGCGCGGCGTCCGGGGGATCACCTCCAACCCCACCATCTTCCAGAAGGCGATGGCCGGCTCGGACGAGTACGACGAGCAGTTCGGCGAGCTGGCCGGCCGGGGCACCAGCGCCGACGACGCCTACTGGACGATGGCGGTGGCCGACATCGAGGCCGCGCTCCGCGTCCTCCGCCCGGTCCACGACGAGAGCGGCGGCGTCGACGGCTTCGTGTCGCTGGAAGTGGCACCCGACCTCGCACGCGACCGCGACGGCACCATCGCCGCGGCCCGCGAGCTGCACGACCGCATCGCCGCGCCCAACCTGTTCGTCAAGGTGCCGGCCACCGCCGAGGGCGTCGAGGCCATCCGGACGCTGATCGGCGAGGGCCGCAGCATCAACGTGACGCTGATCTTCGGGCTCGACCGCTACGCCGAGGTCATGGAGGCTTACATCTCCGGCCTCGAGGCGTTCGACGGCGACCTGTCGACGGTGGCCAGCGTGGCCAGCTTCTTCGTGAGCCGGGTCGACACCGAGATCGACCAGCGGCTCGAGGCGATCGGCACGCCCGAGGCCCTCGCGCTCCGGGGCCGGGCCGCGGTGGCGCAGGCCCAGGTGGCCTACGACGACTTCCTGGCCACGTTCCAGGGGCCGCGCTGGCAGGCCCTGGCCGAGCGGGGCGCCCGGGTGCAGCGGCCCCTGTGGGCGTCGACGTCGACCAAGAACCCCGCCTACCGCGACACTCTCTACGTCGACGAGCTGATCGGCCCCGACACCGTGGACACGATGCCGGAGACGACCCTGGAGGCGTTCGAGGACCACGGGACCCTCACCCGGACCCTCGACGCCGACCCGGACGCCGCCCGGGCGACCCTCGACGCTCTCGCCGCGGTGGGCGTCGACCTCGACGACGTGGCCCGGGTGCTGGAGGACCAGGGCGTCGCCAGCTTCGCCAAGAGCTTCGACGAGCTTATGGCGTCACTGGAGTCCAAGGCGGAAGACCTGCGGAGCGGGTCGGCGGCGCAGTAGACAGAGCGGACCGGGCCGGCCCCGCTGCGCACCGTCGGTGCGCGCCGCCGGCCGTCTCCGCGGGAGAGGAACGGTTGCACGGCGAACTGGTAGTGGTCGATGACGTGCCGGGCGAGTTCGGCGAGCGCGTCATCGAGGCGTTCCACAGTCGCCCCAACGACGGCTTCTCGCTGGCCGTGTCGGGCGGGGACCTGGCCCGCCGCTGCTACGAGCGGCTGGCCGACGACGCCGGCAACCAGATCGACTGGTGGAAGGTCGACGTCTACTGGGGCGACGAGCGGTGCGTGCCGCCCGACAGCCCGGACGCCAACTACCGCCTCGTCCGGGAGTCGCTGCTGGAGCGGGTCGGCGCGGTCAACGCCAACTTTCCGATGCGGTGCGAGGAGGGCCCCGACCCCTACCAGCTCCGGCTGGGTGAGCTGGGCCGCATCGACCTCATCCACCTGGGCATGGGGCCCGACGGCCACACCGCGTCGCTGTTCCCCGGCTCGGCGGCGCTGGACGCCGACCCCGGCCGGCTGGTCGTGATGAACGAGGACACAGCGGGCAACAACCCGTTCGCTCGCATGACCCTCACCTACGCCGGCATCGCCCGGGCCCGGCTGGCGCTGGTGACGGTGGCGGGCGAGGCCAAGCGGGAGGCCCTCGCCCGGGTGGCCGCGGGCGACCCGGAGATGCCCGCCACCCACGTCCGGGCCGACCGGGTGCTGTGGATCGCCGATCCGGCCGCGGCCGGCGAGCTGGCCTGACGGCCCGACGACACCGGAGGACGCCGTGCACCTCCGCCGCCCCGCCGCCCTCACCGCCCGCCGGGCGGCGGCCGTCCGGGTCCGGCGCAGCGTCCGCCGCCGGCTGCTGTTCGCCAACGCTGCGGGCCTGCTGGCGGTGCTCACGTTCGTGCAGCTGGCGTCCGGACAGGACCTGGCGCCCCGGCTGCCGTTCTGGCTGCAGGTGGTCGGGCCGCTGGTGCCGGTGACGCTGCTGGTGGCGCCGGCCTACCTGTGGGGGCACCGGGCCTTCAACCGGACGATCGCGTGGGCGACCGAGGACCGGGCGCCGACCGCGGCGGAGCGGTTCGCCGTGCTGCGGGAGCCCCGCCGGCAGGCGCTGCGGCCACTGCTGTTCTGGGTGGTGGGTGCCTGCCTGTACGGCGGGTTGGCGGCCCTGGCGGGAGCCGACCTGGTGACGGTTGTCCGGGTGGTGGAGGGCACGCTCATCGGCGGGGTGACGACCTGCGCGCTGGGCTACCTGATGATCGAGCGGTCGTTCCGGCCGCTGATGGCCGCCGTGCTCGAGGGCATGCCGGAGCGCCGGCCCCGGACCCCGGGGGTGCGGCTGCGCCTGCTGCTGACCTGGGCGATCGGGTCGGGCGTTCCGCTGCTGGCCATCGCGCTGGTCGGGTTCCTGGACGGCGACGAGATCCCGGTGTACGCGCTCGCGACGCTGGCGATGGTGGGCCTGGGGGCCGGGCTGATCGCCACGGTGACCGCGGCGGGGTCGGTGGCCGAGCCGCTGGACGGCGTCCGCCACGCGCTGGCCCGGGTCCGGGACGGCGACCTCGACGTCGGGCTGGTGGTCGACGACGGGGGCGAGATCGGCGACGTGCAGTCCGGCTTCAACCAGATGGTCGACGGGCTGCGGGAGCGGCGGCAGATCCAGGACCTGTTCGGCCGGCATGTGGGCCACCAGGTGGCGAGCCAGGCGCTGGAGCGGGGATCGGGGCTGCGGGGCGAGCAGGCCAGCGCCAGCGCGGTGTTCGTCGACCTGGTGGGGTCGACGGCGATGGCCGAGTTGCTGCCGCCGTCGGAGGTGGTCGACACGCTCAACGACTTCTTCGACGTGGTGGTCCGGGCGGTCGACGCCCAGGGCGGGTGGGTGAACAAGTTCGAGGGCGACGGTGCGCTGTGCATCTTCGGGGTGCCGGGGACGCAGCCCGACCATGCGGTCCGGGCCCTGCGGGCGGCCCGGTCGCTGCAGGTCGCGGTGGTCGCGCTGGCGGAGCGCCACCCGGGGCTGGAGGCCGGGATCGGCGTGTCGTCGGGGCAGGTGGTGGCCGGCAACGTCGGCACCGAGGCCCGCTACGAGTACACGGTGATCGGCCCGGCGGTGAACGAGGCGGCCCGGCTGACCGAGGTGGCCAAGTGCCGCGAGGTCAAGCTGCTGGCCTCCGCCGAGGCGGTGGGCCGGGCGGCGGACGAGTCGGACCGGTGGCAGGACGTGGGCACGGTCGCGCTCCGGGGCCGGCGGTCGCCGACGGCGATCTTCGAGCCGGTGGTCGACGAGCCGGCATCCACCTCGACCGACGCCCGCTGACCCGCCGCCTCGGATTCGCCGCCCGAGCGTTCATTCGTGCAACTGACCGGGTCCCGGGTGGCTGCGGCGGCCCGAGCCGCCGATAGTGTGCGCCGGATGGAGCACGCGCACCTGCTCGACCTGCCCGCCGACGAGCTCGCCGCCCGGGCCCGGCGGGTGCGGGACGAGGCGACCGGCACCCGGGTCACCTACTCCCCCAAGGTGTTCATCCCCCTCACCATGCTGTGCCGCGACCGCTGCGGCTACTGCACATTCGCCCAGCCCCCGGCCCGCCTCGAGAAGCCCTACCTCTCCCCCGACGACGTGCTCGCCATCGCCCGGGCCGGCGCCGAGGCTGGCTGCCACGAGGCCCTGTTCACGCTGGGTGAGCGGCCCGAGGAGCGCTACCCGGCCGCCCGCGACTGGCTCCGAGACCACGGCTACGACTCGACCGTCCACTACCTCGCCGAGATGTGCCGGCTGGTGCTCGACCAGACCGGCCTGCTCCCCCACGCCAACGCCGGCGCCATGTACGAGGACGAGCTGGCCCTCCTCCGCCCGGTCGCCCCCAGCCAGGGGATGATGATCGAGACCCTGCGGCCCGACCTCGCCGCCCACCGGGGCTCGCCCGACAAGCTGCCAGAGCGCCGCCTGGCCACCCTGGAGGCCGCCGGCCGCCTGGGCATCCCGTTCACCACCGGCATCCTCGTCGGCATCGGCGAGGACAGGGCCGACCGGCTGGCGGCGCTGGAGGCCATCGCCGCCGCCCACCGCCGCCACGGTCACGTGCAGGAGGTGATCGTCCAGAACTTCCTGCCCAAGCCAGGCACGGCCATGCACCACGCCCCCGCCTGCCCGCCCGAGGCGCATCGCGACGCCATCGCGCTGGCCCGGCTGGTGCTGCCGCCCGACGTCCACGTCCAGGCTCCGCCCAACCTGGCCGACGACTTCGGCGTGCTGCTCGACGCCGGCATCGACGACTGGGGCGGCGTGTCCCCCATCACCGCCGACCACGTCAACCCCGAGCGGCCGTGGCCGGCGCTCGACCGGCTCCGGGCGGTGACCGAGGCCCGGGGCTTCGCTCTCGCCCCCCGGCTGACCGTCTATCCGGAGTTCGCCACCGCCGGCGGCCGCTGGCTCGACCCGGGCCTCGTGTTCGCGGTCGGCGACCGGGCCGACGCCGAGGGCCTCGGTCGCGACGACCCGGGCTCGGTGTTCCCCGAGCGGACGCTGGAGAACGCCCGGGCCGGCACCGGGGCCGAGATCGTGCTGACCGGCATCCGCTCGACCGCCTGGTACTCGGGCGCCGACGCCGAGCCGCCCACCCTCGTCCCCGGGGCCCGGGGCGCGGTGCGGGGCGGCGTGGCCGAGGTGCTGGCCGGCGTCCGGGCGGGGCAGACCGTCGGCGAGGACGAGATCGTCGCCCTCTTCGCCGCCCGCGGCCCCGAGGTCGTCGCAGTGGCCGAGGTGGCCGACGATCTGCGGCGGGCCGCGGTGGGCGACACCGTCACCTACGTCCGCAACCGCAACATCAACTACACGAACGTCTGCACGTTCAAGTGCCGGTTCTGCGGGTTCTCCAAGGGCCCGCTGTCGCTCAACCTCCGGGGCACCCCCTACCTGCTCACGTTGGACGACATCGCCCAGCGGTCCCAGGAGGCCTGGGAGCGGGGGGCCACCGAGGTGTGCCTCCAGGGCGGCATCCACCCCGACTTCGACGGCGATTACTACGTCGAGGTCGCCCGGGCGGTGCGCGACGCGGTGCCGGGCATGCACATCCACGGCTTCACCGCCCTGGAGGTGACCGAGGGAGCCAAGCGGCTGGGCGAGCCGCTCGACGCGTACCTCCGCCGGCTGATGGACGCCGGGCTGCGGTCGCTGCCCGGCACCGCGGCGGAGATCCTCGACGACGACGTCCGGGCCGTCCTGTGCCCCGACAAGATCACCACCGAGGAGTGGCTGGAGGCCCACCGGGTCGCCCACGGCGTGGGGCTGCGGTCGAACGTGACGATCATGTTCGGGGCGATCGAGTCGCCCCGGTCGTGGGCCCGCCACCTGCTGGTCACCCGGGCCCTGCAGGCCGAGACCGGCGGCTTCACCGAGTTCGTCGGCCTGCCGTTCGTCCACATGGCGGCACCGATCTACCTGCAGCGCAAGGCCCGGCGGGGCCCGACGTTCCGGGAGGTGCTGCTCATGCACGCGGTGGCCCGCATCACCTACCGCGACCTGATCGACAACATCCAGCTCTCGTGGGTGAAGCTGGGCGCCGAGGCGGCGGTCCAGCTGCTGCGAGCGGGGTGCAACGACCTGGGCGGCACGCTGATGGACGAGAACATCTCCCGGGCCGCCGGGGCGAGCCACGGCCAGGAGATGACGCCGGAGGGGTTCGCCGCCATGGTCGAGCCGCTGGGGCGCGACCTGGCCCAGCGGACCACCCTCTACGCTCCGGTCGAGGGCCTGGGCCCCCCGGCCTGATCCCTGGGGATCTGCAGCATCAGCTCCGGCTGACCGTCACCACCACTCCTCGTCGAGCTTCGCCTCGATGTCCCGGACGTGGGTACGGGTGCAGGCCGCGCACAGCCGGTCGACCCCCCGGGGCGACGACGTCAGCGACCAGCCCGGCGGCAGCCCGTCCTCGGGGGCGTCGGCGGTCGCGCCGCAACGAGCGCAGGCGGGGCCCATGCCGGAACCCTACGGGCACCGCTGACTTTCCGCCGCCCGCGGGTTCAGGACTGCGTCACCATCTGCCAGGCTGGCGGCACGATGGAACGAGAGCTGATCCGCCGCCTCCTCGACGAGGCCGGCGCCACCCGCAACCGCGACGTGCTGGCGGAGATCCTTCGCACCGCGTACGCCCTGGCCGGGGACGACGCCGACCGCCTCGACCTGAAGATCACCCGCGACGCGCTGTCCGAGATGCGGGACGCGTTCCGGCTGTTCGGCGCCTACAAGGACATCCGCAAGGTCACCGTGTTCGGGTCGGCCCGGACGGCGACCACCGATCCGCTGTACCACCACGCCCGCGAGCTGGCCAGCCGGCTCGCCGACACCGGGTGGATGGTCGTGACCGGCGCCGGGCCCGGGATCATGGCCGCCGCCACCGAGGGGGCCGGGCCCGACCGGAGCCTGGGCGTGACCATCCGGCTGCCGTTCGAGGAGACGACCACCGGCCCCCTGTCCGGTTCCGACCGGGTGGTGAGCATGAAGTACTTCTTCACCCGCAAGCTCATGCTGGTGAAGGAGTCGAGCGGGTTCGTCGCCCTGCCCGGCGGGTTCGGCACTCTCGACGAGACCCTCGAGCTGCTCACGCTCATGCAGACCGGCAAGGCCACCCCGGCGCCGCTCGTGCTGCTCGACGTGCCCGGCCAGACGTACTGGAAGGGCTGGGAGGCCTTCGTCCAGGAGGAGCTGGTCGAGCCGGGGTGGGTCTCGCCCCACGACACCGAGCTGTACACGATCACCGACGACGTCGACGTCGCGGTCGACGTCATCCGGGGCTTCTGGCGCAACTACCACGGGCTGCGGTGGGCGGGCGACCGGCTGGTGATCCGGCTGCGGGGCGAGCCGACCGACGAGGAGATCGCCGCGCTCAACCAGGAGTTCGCCGACCTGGTCACCGAGGGCACGATCGAGCGGACCGGCCCGCTGCCGGCCGAGGTGTCCGACAACGACCAGCTCGACATGCACCGGCTGGTTCTCAACTACGACGTCCGCAAGGGCGGCCGGTTCCGGGAGATGATCCGGGCCCTCAACGGTCTGGCCAGCGCCCCGCCCCTCGACCCCACGCCCGGCCCGCCGCCCGAGCCGCCCGAGGGGGCCCTGACCTAGCCACCTCTGGGCGGTGCGGCACCGCCGGTGGGGGGCGGTGGTCAGTCGTATGCGTGGTCGTCGGGCTCCCGCAGGATCGCCGCTGCCTTCTCCACCGCCCTGCGGGCCCGGGTCAGCCGGCGCTCGTCGACCGGCAGCTCGTCACCCCCGGCGTCGATCGACTCCCGGAGGCGGTCCATGGCCAGGTCGGCCAGCTCCTCCCCGATCGCCTCGAGCCGCTGGCGGATGTCGTCGAACTCCCCGGCCACCCGCCCAGCATGCCAGAGGCCCGATGGCGCCCTGGGCACCCTCCGTGTGCCAGGGTGGCGGTGATGGCTCCCCCGCCGGACGACCTCCACGAGTACGTCTCCTTCGACGCCCCGGACGAGCACCGGACGCTCTCGTTCGACGTCACGTTCCTCACCAGCCGGTGGCACTGCATCTACGGGCACGGTTGCAAGGGCGTTCTCACCGCCGAGGCGACCGACATGGAACAGGGCTGCTGCAGCTACGGCGCCCACTTCGTGGACGAGGACGACGCCAACGCCACGCTCGGTGCGGCCGACCGGCTGACCCCGGACCAGTGGCAGCACCGGGCCGTGGCCGTCCGCCGCGGCGGCCCGATCCGCCGGAAGAAGGACGGCGCCCTGGTCACGAGGCTGGTCGGCGAGGCCTGCGTCTTCCTCAACCGGCCCGGCTTCCCCGGTGGGGCGGGCTGCGCCCTGCACCGGGGCGCCCTGGAGGCCGGCGAGCGGCCGATGGACTGGAAGCCCGACGTGTGCTGGCAGCTGCCGCTCCGGCTCGTCGAGTCGACCGACGAGTCGGGCCAAGTCGTGTCGACCCTCCGGGAGTGGAAGCGGCGCGACTGGGGCGCCGGCGGGCACGACTTCCACTGGTGGTGCACCGACGCGCCCGACGCCTTCGACGGCGACCGGCCCGTCTACCAGGAGCTGCGGGACGAGATCATCGCCCTGGTGGGCGAGTGGGCTTACGCCCGGCTCGCCGACTACGTCGAGTCCCGCGACCGCCAGGGCCGCCACGGCCGCGCGACAAATGGGGCCGGGAGGACGCGCGTGACCGAGAGCTTCCTGCCTCACCCAGCTCTGCGACGCGGCTGACGGCCCGCCACGCGCCTCGGGCAACGACTCCGGGAGCTCCTAGTCGTCGTCGGCGGCGTCGGCCATGCACCAGGCGGCATGGTCGTCGCCGGGCTCGGCCCCGCACTCGGGGCACGGCTCGGCGTCCGTCAGATCGAAGATTGCGGTGAGATCGAGGTCGTTGCTGCGCTTGAGAGCGCGCGCCTCCTCGAATCGTCGATGTCGACCCTTCTTCACGGGCCAGCTCCCACGTAGGTTGCGTTCGGCGGGAAAGTGTATCGCCGGGCAGGCCGCCAGATTCGTCCCCGGCGACCTGCCGTTCAGGGCGTGCCGACCCCTTTCCTAGCACGTGCGGGACAGGAAATGCACTTCACCGGCCCGCCGGGCCCCTCCGCGACTCTCCCCGGCGACCCCTAGAGTCGAGCGGATGGATGGTCCCTGGTGGCGCTCGGCGGTCTTCTACCAGATCTACCCGCGGTCGTTCGCGACCTCGCGGCCGGCCCGGACCGGCGACCTGGCCGGCATCGAAGCCCGCCTCGACCACCTCAGCTGGCTCGGGGTCGACGCCCTGTGGATCTCGCCGTTCTACCCCTCGCCCCAGGCCGACTTCGGCTACGACGTCTCCGACCACTGCGACGTCGACCCGCTCTACGGCGACCTGGCCGCCTTCGACCGCCTCCTGGCCGCCTGTCACGACCGCGGCATCAAGCTGCTGGTCGACCTGGTGCCGAACCACACGTCCGACCGGCACCCCTGGTTCGAGCAGGCTCGGTCGTCCCGCGACGACCCGCGGCGCGACTGGTACATCTGGCGGGACGGCACGCCCGACACCCCGCCCAACAACTGGACCGCCGCGTTCACCGGCGATTCGGCCTGGACCTGGGACGACGCCACCGGCCAGTGGTACCTCCACCTGTTCCTGCCCGAGCAGCCCGACCTCAACTGGGCCAACCCGGAGGTCGTCGAGGCGATGCACGGGGTCATGCGGTTCTGGCTCGACCGCGGCGTGGACGGGTTCCGCATCGACGTCGTCCACGGCATCGGCAAGGACCCCGCCCTGCCCGACGACCCGCCCGAGTCCCGGGGCCTGCCCCACGCCACGATCAACGACACCGAGCAGACGCACGCGCTCATCCGGGGGATGCGCCGCCTGGTCGACGGCTACCCGGGCGACCGCCTCATCCTCGGCGAGGTCTACCTGCTGTCTACGGCCCAGGTGGCCGAGTACTACGGCGCGGACGACGAGCTGCACCTGGCCTTCAACTTCCCGCCGCTCTTCACGCCGTGGGACGCTGGACGTTGGCACCGCCAGATCGCCGAGACCCACCGCCTGGTCGACGGCCGGGGCGCCTGGCCGACCTGGGTGCTGTCCAACCACGACAACCAGCGGCACCGCACCCGCTACGGCGGCAGCGAGGATCGGGCCCGCGCCGCCGTGGTCCTCCTGCTCGGGCTGCGGGGCTCGCCGGTGCTGTACGCCGGCGAGGAGCTGGGCCTCGAGGACGCGGTCGTGCCGCCCGACCGGGTCGTCGACCTCGGCGGCCGCGACGGCTGCCGCGCTCCCCTGCCCTGGACCGGCGCCCCCGACCACGGCTGGGGCGTCACCGACCCGTGGCTCCCGTGGTCGCCCGACCCCGAGACCCGCAACGTCGAAGCCCAGGTGGCCGACGAGCGGTCGATCGCCCACCTCTACCGCCGGCTGATCGCCGCCCGGGCGGCGTCGCCCGCCCTGCAGGGCGGCGACTTCGCCTTCGTCGACGCCCCGGACGGCGTGGTCGCCTGGCGGCGGACCCTGGGCGGCGACCGCCGGATCGTGGCCGTCAACATGGGCCCCGGCCCGGCGGCCCTCGACCCCGCCGGCCGTGTCGTCGTGGCCAGCGACGGCCGGGGCGAGGGCGGCGCGTTCGACGGCAAGCTCCCCGCCGACCACGCGGTCCTCCTCGACCCGGCGTGACCCGCCCGGCGCCGCCGGCCCCCACGGGCAGGGCGTCGCCGGTGGTCAGTCGTCGGCGGTGGTGGTCGTCGCGACCTCGGGCGGGAGGCCGGGCGGGGGGCGGTGGGACCGGGCCTCCAGCACCAGCGAGCCCTCGCCGCTGAACGCCAGGGCGGCGTCGCCCTCCAGCAGCCGGCGGACCGGGATGCCGGCCACGTCGGCCCGCCAGCCCGCCAGCAAACGCGAGGTGTCGTCGCCCCGCACCAGGGCCTCGATGTCGGCCCGGGTCGCCACCAGCGAGGCGTCGAGGTCGGCGTCCCGGGACAGCTGGCTGACCCAGGCCGAGGCGAGCGTCACCGCCGGGCGGAACGTCGAGTCGACCCCGTCGCGGGGCGGCAGCTGAAGCTCCCGCTCGGGCAGGTCGACGCCGGCCTTCACCGCGACCAGCACCTCGTCGGCGGCGCCGCCCTTGAGGTGCCGCCCGTCGATCCCCCGCACCCGGGCCAGGTCGGTGCGGGTGCGGGGCGGCCGTTCGGCGATCGCCACGACGGCCAGGTCGGGCAGGATGTGGCGGACCGGGCGGTCGATTTGCCGGGCCCGCCGCTCCCGCCACGCGGCCACCGCCTGGGCCACGCCCCGGGCCCGGCCCTTCAGCCGGCGGGCCTCCTTGATCCGCCACCAGGCGACGTCGGGGTCGAACGGCTCCGCGTGCCGGCGCCGGACCTCGTCGAACTCGTCCTGGGCCCACGCCAGCCGGCCCCGGGCGTCCAGCTCGGTCCGGAGCGAGGCCCACAGGTCGTCGAGATAGGCGACGTCGGCCGCCGCGTACAGGCGGGCCTCGTCGCTGAGCGGGCGCCGCAGCCAGTCGGTCAGCCGGTCGGCCTTCGGCAGGTTGACGCCGAGCCGGCGCTGCAGCAGCACCCCGAGGCCGGGCGACCCCAGGCCGACGAACCCGGCGGCCACCTGGGTGTCGACCAGCCTCCGGGGGCCGACGCCGCAGGCCCGCTCCAGGATCTCCAAGTCCTGGCTGGCGGCGTGCATGATGCACACCGACGGGCTGTCGAGCAGCCGCGCCAGCGGCGCCACGTCCACCGTCAGCGGGTCGACGACCACCACGTCGTCGCCGCTCGCCAGCTGCAGCAGCGCGAGCTGGGCGAAGTAGGTCCTCTCCCGGTGGAACTCGGTGTCGAGCGCGAACGTGCCGGCCGACGTCGCCGCCTCGACGAAGGCATCGAACTCCCGCTGGTCGGCGATCCAGCGGTAGCCGGCTGGGTCCGACGGAGCCGTTACGGCTCCAGACCGGTCGACACGGGCTGCCCGGCGTCGACCCAGGCCGTGGTTCCGCCGGCGACGTTGACGGCGTCGATGCCCTGGGAGCGGTAGAACTCGGCGGCGCGCAGGCTGCGGCTCCCCTTGGCGCAGATGACGTAGACGGTGCCCTCGACCGGCACGGCGGCCAGCCGGTCGGGCACGGTGCCGAGCGGCACGAGCGTGGCCCCCGGCACGTGGGCGGCCGTGTACTCGTCCGGCTCGCGCACGTCGATCAGCGGGGCGCCCGCCGCCCGGACCCGGGCCAGCTCCGCGACGTCGATCTCGGGCACATCCATGTCGGGGCAGGCTAGCGGCCCCGCGCGGGGGGCCGACCAGACCGGTCTCGGCCCGCGCGAGGACCGTCGCCCAACCGTCATGTCTGCGCACGGCGAGGGTCAGGCGAGGTGGGTCGGCAGCTCCGCCGGGGTGTCGGCGTCGGCCACCGCGGCGGGGTCCAACGCCACCTCGACGACCCGGAGCGCGGCCGCGGCCACCGCGGCGTGGACGGCCCGCTCCCCCGCCGCGAACGACGCGGCCAGCGGCGCGCGACACGCCCGGCGCCAGGCGGCGTGGACCCACTGGCGCCGGCCGCCGACCACCGGCACGGCGACCTGGGCGCCGGGGTGGGCG
>JBKPHT010000048.1:0-4130 GCA_046730015.1 Actinomycetota bacterium | reverse complement strand
GCCACCGTGCTGGCCGAGGCCCTGCGCCTCCAACGGCTCGTCGACGACCTCCTGGTCCTCGCCCGCGCCGACGAGCACGGTCTCGCCCTCCGCCGCCAGCCCGTCGACCTCGACGACCTGGTGCTCGACGAGGCTCGCCGCCTGCGCAGCACGACCGACCTCGCCGTCGACGCCACCGGGGTGTCCGCCGGGGCGGTCAGCGGCGACGCCGACGCCCTCCGCCGGATCGTGCGGAACCTGGCCGACAACGCCGCCCGACACGCCGCCGGCCGCATCGCCCTGTCCCTCGCCGAACGGGACGGGACCGTCACCTTCGCCGTGGAGGACGACGGACCGGGCGTCCCTCCGACCGACCGAGCCCGGGTGTTCGAGCGGTTCGTGCGACTGGACGACGCCCGGGTCAGGGCCGACGACACCGGTAGCGGCCTCGGGCTCGCCATCGTGGCCGAGCTCGTTGCCGCCCTCGACGGCGACGTGGCCATGAGTGCCGCAGCCCTGGGCGGCACACGCGTCGAGGTGACGCTCCCGGCGCTCCGTTGACTCTCGCGGCACCTGGCGCGCGCTGGGGTTCCACGACCGACTGAAGCTCGCCTTCGGGTCAGCCGGCGATCCTGACGAGGGCGTCGAGCAGGCGGTCGACGTCGGTGGCGTCGTTGTAGTGGACCAGACCCGCCCGCACGGCGCCGGCGTCGCCCAGCCCGAGCCAGTGGGCGATCTCCCAGGCGTAGTTCGTGCCGCTCCACACGGCGATCCGCTGCTCGGACAGCCGTCGGGCGACCTCATCGGGCTCGAGGCCGTCCACCGTGAACCATCGGGTCGGGGCGTCGCCCGGGCGACGGTCACCGACCACGGCGACGCCGTCGATCGCACGCAGACCGGCGTCGAGCTTGTCGCCCAGGGCCTGCTCGTCGACCCACGCGAGCGGGACCACGCGATCGAGCATGAACCGGGCCGCAGCGCGCACGCCCGCGAGCTGCTCGAACGGGAGGGTGCCGAGCTCCCACCGCTCGGGCACCGTGTCGGGCGACGGGACCAGCTTGTCCGGGTGCAGGTCGCGCAGGAGCGACGGATCGGCGCTCAACACCCCGACGTGCGGGCCATACCACTTGTACGCGGAGCAGACGAGGGCATCGGCACCCCAGTCCTGCCGAGCGATCCGCCGGTGGGGCGTCGCGGCGACAGCGTCGACATAGGTGCGAGCGCCGGCCTCCCGGGCGAGGCCGCAGACCGCCGCGACGTCGGGAGCCGTGCCGGTCACGTTCGACGTGGCGGTGACCGCGATCCACCGGGTGCGGTCGGACAGAACCGCTGCCACGTGGTCCGGCTCGAGGACCAAGGCGTCCCGGTCCGGCTCGGCGAACCGCACGCTGGCTCCCGCCCGCTCCGCCGCCACCACCCACGGTCGGACGTTGCCGTCGTGGTCGAGCCGGGTCACGACCACCTCGTCACCCGGGCCGAGGGTGCGCCCCACTGCGGCCGCGAACCGCATCGTGAGCGACGTCATCGACTCACCGAAGACGATGCTGTCGGGCTGGCCGCCGAGGAGCTCGGCGCACACCTGGCGGGTCGACCACACGAGCGCGTCAGTGCGTCCCGCCTGCGGAAACGGACCGTGCGCGTTCGCTGGGTCGCCCGACCGCCACCAGGCGACCGAAGCCCCGATGGCGTCATCGACAGCCTGGGTACCGGCCGGGCCGTCGAGCCGAACCCAGTCGTCACGAAGCCCGGGGAAGCGCTCGCGGTCCACCCGCCGATGGTAGCTGTGGGCCCGAACGGCCAAACCGGCTCACCGAGGAGCCGAGCGTCCACGCCCTCGTGGCGGCATCGGTCGTCCGCTCATGACCAGGCCGCCGTGCGCGTCAGCGAGCGCCGAGACCGCCTCAGAAGGTCCATCGGGTGGCGCCGCCGGGCTCCGTGGTGGCGACCGCGTAGGCATCCTCGGGCATGAACTCGAAGACGTACCACGGCGGCGGGCCGGCGCTGGGGGCGCTGAACTCGTGGGTGAAGCCGCCGTCGGCCACGGTCGGTGCCCAACCGCCCTCGGCGAACACCTCGGCGAGGCGCTGCAGCAGTGCGTCGTCGGTGACGCGGGCGGCCCGGCCCTCGAGCGCCACGTCGTAGCCGTGGATGGCGACGCCGAAGGCGCAGCGCGGGTCGCGCTCGATGTTCCGTATCTTGCGCGACCGGGGACCGCCGGTGAAGTAGTAGCGCCCGTCGACCCAGAAGGCACCGACGGCGGTCATGTGGGGCCGGCCATCGGCGTCGATCGTCGACAACCAGAAGGTGTGGTGGCCGGGTCCACCGGTGCCGGGTTCCTGGGTCAGGTTGGTCTCGAGCGTGCGGCGCACATCCGCCCAGTCGAGTGGGGCGAGGTCGTAGAGGTCGGCGAGGTTCTTCGCTCGGGGTTCGGGAACAGCCATGTCAGTACCAACGATCGACGGCGGCGACGTTCATCGGCGAAGCCAGCTGACCCTACCGGTCCTCACCGCCTCTCGTAGCGCATGTGGACGACCCCGTTGCGGAACCTCCGCTCATCGAGCAGCTCCAGGTCCACCCGGACGCCCCGGGGCAGGCCCGGCTTGCCGCCGCCGACGACGACCGGGAACACGAACAGGTGGACCTCGTCCACCAGCCCGGCCGCGAACGCGTGCTGGGCCAGGCCCGGCCCGCTGACGCTGAGGTCGTGGTCCGCGGCGTCCTTCAGGCGACTGACGGCCTCGGGGTCGAACTCGCGCTCCAGCCGGGTGCGGGGAGTCCACACGGTGTCGAGCGTCCGGGAGTAGACGACCTTGTCGGCCGCCCGCCACACCTCCGCGAAGTCGAGCTCCTCGGGCGGCGGGGCGGCCCCGGCGGGCGACGTGCCGGCGGGCTCGAGGCCGACCGTCTGCCAAGCGGCCATCGTGTCGTACATGCGCCGGCCGTAGAGGTAGGTGCCGACCGACCGCTCGAGGTCGTTGACGAACGTGTGCACCTCGGAGTCGGGCACCGCCCAGTCGAACTTTCCGTCCTCGTCCTCGATGTAGCCGTCGAGGGACGTGATCGCCGTGTAGGTGAGCTTGGCCATGCTGCCTCCGGGTCATGTGGTCGGGACCCCTGATGTGACGGCCGTCCGGCGGGAAAGTGTTCACCCTCGGCCAGGAGAGGCCGCCGGGGCGGTCGCGGGCAGGCCGAACGCCGGGAACAGCGTGGGGTCGTGGAAGGCGACGATCTCGGCGATGCGCCCGCCCTCGATCCGCAGGACCCCGATGGCGAACGCCCGGTGGGCGTCGTCGCCGGGGCCCCGCAGGTAGGTCGCCACCGCCGGCTGCCCGTTCGCCCGGGTGGGCAGCATGCGGAACCGGCCGGCGTAGTCCGGCGACCGGGGGTCCCAGCTCTCGGTCAGCGCCGCCATCACGGCCGGGAGGCCGGCGAACCACAGGGTCCACGGCGGCATGGCGGTCCGGACGTCCTCGGCGAGCAGGTCGGCGACGGCGGCCAGGTCCGCCCGCTCGACCGCCGCCACGTACCGGTCGACGACCGCCCGCTCCTCGGCGGTCGGCTCGGTGGCCGGCGCCCAGTCCGCCCGGCGCTCGGGCAGCCGCTCCCGCAGCGTGGACCGGGCCCGGTGCAGGGCGCTGGTCACCGACGCCTCGGACACGCCGAGGTGTTCGGCGGTCTGCCGGGCGGGCCAGCCGAGCACGTCCCGCAGGACGAGGACCGCCCGGCGCCGGGGCGGCAGGTGCTGGAGGGCGGCGATGAACGCCAGCTCGATCGTCTCCCGGCGCACGGCCACCGCGTCGGGCTCCTCGTCCCGGTCGGCGGCCGGCTCCCACAGGTGGTCGGGAAGGGGCTGGAGCCAGGGGATGTCGGTCCGGGCGACCATCTCGACGGGGCCGGACCCAGGGTCGGTGGTCGCGGGCTCCAGGTCCTGGGGCAGCACCCGCCGGGCCCGCCCGTCGAGCACGTCCAGGCAGGCGTTGGTGGCGATGCGGTACAGCCAGGCCCGCAGCGTGGACCGGCCCTGGAAGCCGCCCATGTGCCGCCACGCCCGCAGGAACGTCTCCTGGACCAGATCCTCGGCCTCCTCGACCGAGCCGACCATGCGGTAGCAGTGGACCCGCAGCTCGCGGCGGTGGCGCTCGACCAGGCGG
>JBKPHT010000047.1:0-8803 GCA_046730015.1 Actinomycetota bacterium | reverse complement strand
CCTTCACCGTCACGCGGGTCGGGCCCGGAACCCGGGCCAACCTGGCCACCGAGGTCGAGGGCACCTACGAGGTGCCGAGCTACCTGACGGGCGACGGCTCGCCGGGCACCGTCCTCAACAACGGCGACGGGCCCGGCTCGCCGGCCGTACCCACGCGGAACGGCGTCTACACGGCCCGGTTCATCTGCACGATCCCGGCGTCGGCCTACTACCCCGACGGCTCCGCCAACCCGACCCGGATGATGCTGTACGGCCACGGCCTCCTGGGTAGCGCCCGGGAGGTGTTCGGTGCCGGTTCCCGCTACGCGGGCGTCAGCAACGTGACCACGTGCGCCACGTGGTGGATCGGCATGTCCGAGGACGATCTCGGACCGGTGGCGGCGGCGCTCGGCGACATGTCGCTGTTCCGCACGATCCCCGACCGGCTGCAGCAGTCGATGCTCAACGTCCTGTTCCTGGGCCGGCTGATGAAGCACCCCGCGGGGCTCTCGTCCGACCCGGCCTTCCAGGCAGCGGACGGCAGCCCGCTGCTCGACCAGCAGAACCTCACCTTCAACGGCGTCAGCCAGGGCGGCATCCTCGGCGGCGCGGTCACCGCCGTGGCGAAGGACTGGCGGCGCGCCTACCTCGGGGTGGCGGCGATGAACTACTCGACGCTGCTCGACCGGAGCATCGACTTCGACGTGTTCGCCACGGTGTTCGACCCGTCGTACCCCGACTGGATCGACCGCCAGCAAACGATCCTGCTCGCCCAGATGCTGTGGGACCGGGGCGAGAACAACGGCTACGCGCAGCACCTCGTGGCGGATCCCTACCGCCGCACGCCGGCGAAGCAGGTGATGCTCTACGAGGCGTTCGGCGACCACCAGGTGGCCAACGTCGCCACCGAGGTCATGGCCCGGACGCTCGGCCTGGGCCTCCGGGTACCGGCGCTGGCCGAGGGCCGCAGCCCCGACGTCGAGCCCTTCTGGGGCATCGAGCCCGTCGCCGAGCTGCCCGACCAGGGTGGCTCCTACCTGGTCGTGTGGGACTTCGGGACGCCGGCGCCGCCGCTCGGCAACGTGCCCAACCGGGCGGGGACCGATCCGCACGGCCTGGGGCGGGGCCAGCTCGACGTGCTGACCGTGGCCGTGTCGTTCCTAGACCACGGGACGCTCGTCGACACCTGCGGTGGCGGGCCGTGTCAGGGGGTGCCGCCGCCATAGCACTCGCAGGTCGGGCCCGGGGCGGCCCGCCGGACGACCGCTACCCTCGACCGCGTGCCCCGGGGACGAACCGCCAAGGTGTTGACCCACCGCTTCGACGGCACTGCCCTAAGCCGCCGCCCGGACCAGCTCATCGTCGAGGAGCCGCTGGAGATCCAGCTCGACGGGGTGCTGGTGGCGACGACGATGCGGACACCGGGCCACGATTTCGAGCTGGCCGCCGGGTTCTGCCACACCGAAGGGCTGCTGGGGGATGCGGTGGTCCGCCAGTGCAAGTACTGCGGCACCGGGTCCGCGGTCGACAGCGAGTTCAACGTCGTGGCGGTCGACACCGGCGGGCTGGCCCCGCCGCCCCGCCCCCGGCTCACGGCGACCACGTCGGCGTGCGGCATGTGTGGCACGACCGCGGTCGACGACCTGCGGGAGCGGCTCCACCCGCTGCCGCCCCTGCCGCCGTTCGAACTGGACGTGCTCGCCGCGGTACCCGAGGCGGCGGCGAGCGAGGCACGGCTGTTCGGCCTGACTGGGGCGTCCCACGCGGCCGTGGCCTTCGACCGGGACGGCGCGCCGTTGCTGCCCCGGGAAGACATCGGCCGCCACAACGCCGTCGACAAGGTCGTCGGGCGGCTGCTGCTCGACGGCGCCCTCCCGGCGGGCGAGCTGGGGTTGTGGGTCAGCGGGAGAGCCAGCTTCGAGATCGTCCAGAAGGCCTGGTCTGCCGGCATCGGCACCGTCGTCGCCGTGAGCGCGCCCTCGTCGTTGGCGGTCAGCGCTGCCCGGCTCGCCGGCATGACGCTGTGCGGCTTCGCCCGGGGCGGGCACCTCAACGTCTACACCCCCCACGAGGGCTGACATGGGCCTCCGCGAGCAGTTCACTGGCTGGAAACCGGCGCTGTGGGCCGGCTGGCGGCCCAACGGGCTCGGCGAGCAGAAGCCCAACCACTACCGCGACATGGCCCGGGCGGCCTGGGCCAACCGCGCCCACCCCCGCTACGCCTGGCAGGTCCTGACCCGGGGGGCCTGCGACGGCTGCGCGCTCGGCGTCGCCGGGCTCCACGACTGGACCATCGACGGCGTCCACCTGTGCACCACACGGCTCAACCTGCTCGAGCTCAACACCGCCGACGCCGTGGACCCGCTCGTCCTGTCCGACGTCGCCGCCCTGTCCGGCCACTCCGGCCGCCGGCTCCGGGCCCTCGGCCGGCTCGGCCACCCGATGCGCCGCCGCCGGGGCGAGCCCGGGTTCCGCCGGGTGTCGTGGGGCGAGGCGCTCGGGGTCCTGGCTGGCCGGCTGCGGGCGACCGATCCCGACCGGGTGGCCCTGTACCTGACCAGCCGGGGCATCACCAACGAGACCTACTACGCAGCGGCCAAGGCCGCCCGGGCGCTCGGGGTCGCCAGCGTCGACTCGGCCGCCCGCGTCTGCCACGCCCCGTCGACGGTCGGGCTCCGCCAGACGGTAGGCGTGGCCGCCACCACCTGCTCGTTCCAGGACGTGATCGAGTCGCCGCTGGTGGTGCTGTGGGGCTCGAACCCGGCCAACAACCAGCCGGTGTTCATGAAGTACCTCTACCTGGCCCGCAAGCGCGGCTGCCGCGTCGTGGTCGTCAACCCCTACCTGGAGCCGGGGCTCGACCGCTACTGGGTGCCGTCGAACGTCGAGTCGGCGCTGTTCGGCACGAGGATGTGCGACCTCCACGTCCCCGTCCGCCCCGGCGGCGACGTGGCGCTGGCCAACGCGGCGCTCAAGGTCCTCGCCGCCCGCGGCGGCCTCGACGCCGGCTTCGTGGCCGTCCACACCACGGGGTGGGAGGACGTCGGCGCCAGGCTGGCCGGCCAGGACCTCGACGACCTGCTCACTCGGGCCGGCGTCGACCGGGGCACGCTCGACGCGTTCGTCGACGAGCTGATCCGGGCCGGCGGGGCGATCCACACCTGGTCGATGGGCATCACTCACCACCGCGACTCGGCCGACGGCGTCCGCGCGATCGTCAACCTGGCGCTGGCCCAGGGCGGGGTCGGGCGGGACGGCGTCGGGCTCATGCCGATCCGCGGTCACTCCGGCGTCCAGGGCGGCGCCGAGATGGGCGCCTACGCGACCGCGCTGCCCGGTGGGCTGCCGGTCGACCCCACGGGCGCCGCGGCGCTCGGCGCGGCCTGGGGCTTCCCGGTGCCCGACCGCCCCGGCCTCACCGCCTCGGAGATGGTCGAGGCCGCCGGCCGGGGCGACCTCGACGTCCTGTGGATGTCGGGCGGCAACTTCCTCGACGTGCTGCCCGACCCGCCGGCGGTCGAGGCGGCGCTGGCCCGGGTGCCGCTGCGGGTCCACCAGGACGTCGTGATCACCCGCCAGATGCTGGTCGAGGGCGACGACGTCGTGCTGCTGCCGGTGACCACCCGCTACGAGCAGGAGGGCGGCGGCACCGAGACCACCACCGAGCGCCGCATCGTGTTCAGCCCCGAGCTGCCACGCCGGGTGGGCGAGGCTCGCAGCGAGTGGCGGCTGTTCGCCGAGGTCGCCAACCGGGCGCGGCCGGACCTGCGGTGGGCGTTCTCGTGGCCGACCAACCGCGACCTCCGCGCCGAGATCGCCCGGGTCGTGCCGGCCTACGAGGGCATCGAGCGCCTGGCCGACACCGGCGACGCGGTCCAGTGGGGCGGCCGCCACCTCTGCGCCGGCGGCGAGTTCCCGACCCCCGACGGCCGGGCCCGGTTCAGCCCCCTCGACCCGCCCGACCGGCCGGTCCCGCCCGGGTCGTTCCTGCTGTCGACCCGCCGGGGCAAGCAGTTCAACTCGATGGTCCACGCCGCCGTCGACCCGCTCACGGGAGCCCGCCGGGACGCGGTCATGATCGACCCGGACGACGCCGTCGCGCTCGGGGTGGGGGCTGGCGACCGGGTCCGGCTCCGGTCGGCCACCGGGACGTTCGTCGGCACGGTGACCCCCGTCCGGCTGCCGGCCGGGACGCTGCAGGTGCACTGGCCCGAGGGCAACGTGCTCATCGCCGGCGGCCCCGACCGGCGCGAGCCGGCCTCGAAGGTTCCGGACTACAACGCGGTGGTCACCGTGGAGCCGCTGGTCCGGGTGCCGGTGCCCGTCGAGCCCGGCTGAGCGCGGGCCGGGTCAGACGGCCTGGACGACGAGGCGGGGGTGGCCGGCGGCCAGGCGCTCGAGGTCGCCCGGGTCGCCGGTGAGCACCACCCCTCCGCCGGCGTCGATCGCGGTGGCGACCACGTGGGCGTCGGCCAGGTCCTCGGACCCCGCCCGCGCGGCCGCCAGCACGCCGCCCACCAGCCGGGCGAGGCCCCGGTCGGTGTCGCGGACCTGGATGCCGGTCTCCCGGGCCAGGCAGGCGTCGACGATCGAGTTGTGACCGGTACCGCGGTAGAGCTCCGCGAGGATGACCGCCGGGACATAGACCGTGCGGTAGAGCCGGTTGGCTGCGTCCATGGCTGCCCGGATCGCTGCTCGATCGGGCCCGGGGCGCGCCAGCCGCGACAGCGCCTCGGCGTCGAGGACCAGGGCCGTCATGCCAGGAGGTCCATGAACTTCTGCACGAGGGCCTCGTCGACCGGACCGTCCGCCTTCTCCATCTCGTCGAGCATCTCGGCGAGCAGGCGGTGGCGGCGCCGCTCTTCCAGCCTGATCCGCACGGCCTCGTTGATCTGGGTGGAGAGCGACTCGTCGCTCGCCTCGAGCTCGGCGACGAGATCGGCGTCGAGCGACACGGAGATCTTCCGCTTGGTGGCGGTCATACCGGAAGCCTACCGCGGTACGACCGGCTCCTCAGAACGGTTGGACCACGAACTCGCAGCCCTCCTCGTCGGCGAAGGCGCGGCGGAGCTGCTCGTCGTCGTAGTCGACGATGCTGGGCTCGACCGCCGACTGGGCGTGCTCGATCGCCAGCATGGCCCCGCCGACCGCCCCGGCCTGGCCGGCGACGTCGATGGGCGGCAGGTCGGCGGCGGCCTCCCGCTCGGCGCGGAGGGACTCGACGGCATCCTCGGCACCGGCCCGGAGCTCGTCGGCGAGCCGCTCGCGTTCGGGGACGTCGGGCAGCGCGAGGTCGTCCGCCTCCTCGACGTGGGCCTCGGCGATCTCGACGGCGGCGTCGTACCCGTCGAGCAGCTCGCCGTTGGCGGTGGCCGGGTCGTCGGCGTCGGTGATGGTGCGGGACGTGGCGTTCATGGCGTCGGCCAGCTCGTTGTCCCACCGCCGGAGCAGGCCGCAGACCGTGGCGGCCGTCTCGGCCGAGGCCGCCTCCGACGTCGTCGGCAGCGACGCGCCGCATGCCGCGGTCGCCCAGGCGAGCGCGCCTGCGAGCACCACCACCGCCGGCCTCGACTGGCCCGATCGCCACGACCACCCCGGCCGCTCCGGCCGCACCGGCCGCCCCGGCCGGCCGCCCCGGTTCCTCCGGCCCCATGTCATCGCCACGGCCGCCGACAGTAGCCTCGGGCCATGACCGAGCCGCTCGCCCCCACCACGGGCTGGAACGTCCTCCACCTGTTCTGCGCGGCCGGGCCGCTGACCGACGCCGGGGCGGTGACGGCGGCGGTGAAGGGCCTCGAGGCCGACGGCCACCAGGTCGTCCCCGTCGCCATCGTGGGCCACAAGGCCGACGTCTGCCTGCTCGCGCTCGGTCCCGACCTGTGGCGGCTGCGCCGGTTCCAGACCGAGGTCGCGGCGGCGGGCCTGGACGTCGTCGACAGCTACCTGTCGCTCACCGAGGTGTCGGAGTACGCGGCCGGCATGCCCGAGGAGCGGAAGAACGCCCGCCTCTACCCCCGCCTCCCACCGGAGGGGAAGCCGGCGTTCTGCTTCTATCCGATGTCGAAACAGCGGGGGGACGCCCACAACTGGTACGAGCTCCCCTACGAGGAGCGCGAACAGCTCATGCACGGCCACGGCGCCACCGGCCGGACGTTCGCCGGCCGGGTGCTCCAGCTGGTCACCGGTTCGACCGGCGTCGACGACTACGAATGGGGCGTGACGCTGTTCGCCGTGCACCCCGACGACCTCAAGGCCTGCGTCTACGCCATGCGGTACGACGAGGCGTCGGCCCGCTATGCCGAGTTCGGGCGGTTCCTCACCGGGGCCGTCGGCAGCCTGGAGGAGGTCCTCGCCGCGGTCGGCGTCTCCGACTGAGCGAATCGTCGCTCCCGGCCCGCGGTCGGTAGTTGAAATGCAAAGATTGCGGTGGCGGCGCCGACAAACCCACCCGCCCCGGCGTGCGCACCTACACTCCCCGCAATCGTCGATCGGAGGGGCATGAGGAAGTTTGTGCTCGCGCTGGTGGGAGCGCTGGCCGTGACCATTGGGACCGCGTCGGGCGCCGGCGCGCACCCGGCGCAGGAACCACCGGCCACGACCACCACGACCGCGCCGACCGCGACCACGGCGCCGGCCGACCAGCCCTCGCCCGGCGGCGAGGCCGTCCGCGGCACCTTGTTCTACGAGGACGAGGACGGCGAGCGGGTGGCCGTCGACGGCGTCGAGATCACGGTCGAGGACAACGCCGGCAACGAGGTGGCCACCGTCGTCACCGACGACGAGGGCGCGTTCGAGGTCCCGCTGCCCGGACCCGGCAACTACAGCGCCACGATCGACGAGGACGCGCTCCCCAAGGGGGTGAGCCTTCTGAACGAACGGGCCACGCTGACGTTCCAGATGGACGAGGGCCGCACCCGCGGCCTGCTGTTCCCGCTGGGGACCGGCGACACCGGCCGCAACGTGTCGACGACCTTCGACCGGGCGGTGCGCCTCGCCGTCCAAGGGCTCCGGTTCGGCCTGATCATCGCCATGTGCGCGATCGGTCTGTCGCTGATCTTCGGCACCACCCGGCTGACCAACTTCGCCCACGGCGAGATGGTCACGTTCGGCGCCATCGTCGCCTGGGTGTTCAACGTCACCTGGGAGCAGCCCATGTGGCTGGCCACGGCGGTCTCGATCGTGATCGCCTGCCTGGCCGGCGGCCTGTTCGACCGCTACTTCTGGCGGCCGCTGCGGAACCGGGGCACCGGGCTCATCGCCATGATGGTGGTGAGCATCGGCATCAGCATCGCCGTCCGCTACATCTTCCTGTACCAGTTCGGCGGGTCGGAGGAGTCCTACCGGGAGTACACGCTCCAGAAGGCCTGGGAGATCGGCCCGCTCCGCCTGGTGCCCCGCGACTTCTGGGGCATGGTGATCTCGGTGATCGTGCTGGTCGGCGTGGCCCTGTTCCTGCAGCGGACCAAGGTCGGCAAGGCGACCCGGGCGGTGGCCGACAACCGCGACCTGGCCGAGTCGTCGGGCATCAACGTCGACCGGGTCATCACGTTCGTGTGGGTGGCCGGCGCCGGCCTGGCCGCCCTGGGCGGCATCCTGCAGGGCCTGTCGGAGCAGGTGACCTGGCAGATGGGCTTCCAGCTGCTGCTGCTGATGTTCGCCGGCACGACGCTCGGCGGCCTGGGCACGGCGTACGGCGCCCTGGTCGGCAGCGTCGTGGTCGGCATCGCGATGGAGATGTCGACGCTGGTGATCCCGTCGGAGTTCAAGACCGTGACCGCGCTGGCGATCCTCATCATCATCCTGCTGGTGCGGCCCCAGGGGATCCTCGGCCAGGCCGAGCGGGTCGGATAGGAGGCGGACATGGATTGGAGTGCCATCTTCTCGGACTCGGCCCGGGCGGCGATCGGCATCCAGACGATCATCTACGCCCTCGCCGCCATCGGCCTCAACGTCCACTTCGGCTACACCGGGCTGCTCAACTTCGGCCAGGTCGGCTTCATGGCCGTCGGGGCCTACGGGGTGTCGATCAGCGTCATCGAGTTCGACCTGCCGATCATCCTGGCGGTGCTCGTCGGCATCCTCATGGCGGTGCTGCTGGCCCTGGTGCTCGGCATCCCGACGCTGCGGCTGCGGGCCGACTACCTGGCCATCGTCACGATCGCGGCGGGCGAGATCCTCCGGCTGTGCTTCAAGGCGCCGAGCTGGCGCGAGTTCACCGGCGGCTCCGACGGGCTCAGCGACTTCCGCAGCGGCTACCTCGACCTCAACCCGATCCCGACCGGCGAGTACGGGTTCGGGCCGTGGCGCTACGGCTCGGTCGCCCTGTGGAACCTGATCGTCGGATGGACGCTGGTGCTCCTGGCCACCCTGCTGGTGCACCAGCTCATCTACAGCCCGTGGGGCCGGGTGCTGAAGGCCGTCCGCGAGGACGAGGACGCCGTCCGGGCCCTCGGGAAGAACGTCTACGCGGCGAAGATGCAGAGCCTGATCCTCGGCGGCGTGATCGGCGCCTTCGGCGGCATGTTCTGGGCATTGTCCGGCGGGTCGGTGGTGCCCGACAACTTCGTCCCGGTCGTGACGTTCTTCGCCTACGTGGCCCTCATCCTGGGCGGGGCCGCGCGCACCTGGGGACCGGTGGTCGGGTCGGTGATCCTGTGGACGCTGCTCGACTTCACCCAGGGCATCGTCCGCCAGGCCCAGGCCAACGACTACATCCCCGAGAGCTTCATGAACGCGAACCAGGTCGGCAACGTCCCCTTCGTCATGGTGGGCGTCATCCTCGTACTGCTCATGATCTTCAGGCCCCAGGGCCTGTTCGGCGACC
>JBKPHT010000046.1:0-6942 GCA_046730015.1 Actinomycetota bacterium | reverse complement strand
AATCCATTTCGTCGGCAGCGTCAGATGTGTATAAGAGACAGCTCTGGCTGACGCCCACCGGCGGTTCGAGGCGCTGGGCGCGGCGCCGTGGGCGGGCCGGGCGGCGGCGGAGCTGGCCGCGGCGGGGCGCCGGGGGATCACCGGTCCCCGCCGGTCGGGACCGGCGGCCGGGCTCACCGCGCAGGAGCGGGCCGTCGCCCATGTCGTGGCCAAGGGCCGCACCAACCGGGAGACGGCCGACGAGCTGTTCGTCAGCATCAAGACCGTCGAGCACCACCTGAGTCGCATCTACGCCAAGCTCGGCATCCGATCGCGGACCGAGCTGGCTGCAGCGGTGCGGGCGGGCGCCCTGGTGCCCGCGGGTGCCGAGGAGGCGCGGCCGGCGCCCGTGTAACAGTGTGGTGGGCTGCCAGCCACCGGGGGTGGCCGGCGGACGGCGAACCGACGGAGCGACGAAGCGGGGTCGAGGTGCGAGGACGAGCTGGGGTTGCAGCGGTGGTGGTCGCCGTGCTGGCGGTGGTCGGCGGCATGGTGGCCTACGGGCTCGGCGTGTTCGACGGCGACGACGAGGCCGCGCCGCGGCTGGTCGACGCGCCCGGGACGACCGAGGCGGCACCGACCGCCGACCCGGCGTTCTGCGAGGGGATGGCGGCGCTCGACCTGGCCCTGTCCCAGTCGCCGGACGACCCGGCCGTCTACCCGGCGTTCGTGGCCGGCACGCTGGCGCCGACCGTGGCGGCCGTCCGGGGCGCCGCCCCGGATCCGATCGCCGCCGGGGTCGAGCGTCTGCTCACGGCTGTCGAGGCCTCGGCCGGGGGCGACGATTCCGGGTTCGACGACCCCGCCTACGCCACGGCCCAGGGCGAGGTCTACCCCTACCTCGCCGAGGCGTGCGGCTACCAGGCGCTCGACGTCACCGCCGTCGACCACGCCTACGAGGGCATGCCCGCACAGGTGGCGCCGGGGCGCTCGGTGCTGGTGCTGCACAACGAGTCCAAGACCGGCGAGTTCCACGAGATCGCGCTGGTCAAGCTGCTGCCCGAGGTGACGATGCCGCTGGCCGAGTTCTTGGCCCTGCCCGACGAGGCGGCCGCCGCCCTCATCGACCCGGCCAGCTACGGGCTCGGCGCCTACGCCGCGCCGGGCGAGGTGGGCGGATCGATCGTCGACCTCACCCCGGGCCGCTGGGTCTACGCATGCTTCGTGCCCTCGGGCACCACCGACGCGGCGGTGGAGGGGAGCGGCGAGCCCCACGTCGCCCTGGGCATGTCGGGCGAGCTCGTCGTCGGCTGATCTCCCCGCCGGGGGTCGCTCCCGGGGCGCCGGGGGTTCGTTAACCTACGCCAAGCCCTCCACACAACCGGCGGAGGACGCCCAACTCATGCCCGACAACATCTTCTCCTCCCTGACGGGTCGGGACATGGCCGTCGACCTCGGCACGGCCAACACCGTCATCTACGTGCGCGGCAAGGGCATCGTCCTGAACGAGCCCTCGGTCATCGCCGTCAACGTGCGCGACGGCAAGCCGGTCGCGGTCGGCGTCGAGGCCAAGCGGATGATCGGCCGGACGCCGAGCCACATCGAGGCCATCCGGCCGCTCAAGGACGGCGTCATCGCGGATTTCGAGATCTGCGAGAAGATGCTCAGCTACTTCATCCGCAAGGCCCACAACCGCCGGTGGGGCAAGCCGCGGATGGTCATCTGCGTGCCCTCGGGCATCACCGGCGTCGAGCAGCGGGCGGTGCAGGAGGCGGCGGAGTACGCCGGGGCCCGCAAGCCGGCCTACATCATCGAGGAGCCCATGGCCGCGGCGATCGGCGCCGGGCTGCCGGTGCAGGAGCCGACCGGCAACATGATCGTCGACGTCGGCGGCGGCACCACCGAGGTGGCGGTGATCTCGCTGGGCGGCATCGTCACCAGCCAGTCGATCCGGGTGGCGGGTGACGAGCTCGACGAGGGCATCGTGACCTTCGTCAAGAAGGAGTACGGGCTGGCCATCGGCCACCGCACCGCCGAGGAGGTGAAGATCGCGCTGGGGTCGGCCTGGCCGCTGCTCGAGGAGCTCCACGCCGAGATCCGGGGCCGCGACCTCATGACCGGTCTGCCGAAGACCATCGTCACCACCACCGACGAGGTGCGCGAGGCGATGGAGGAGCCGGTGGCGGCCATCGTCGACGCCGTCAAGGTGACCCTGGACAAGACGCCGCCCGAGCTGGCCGCCGACATCATGGACAAGGGCATCTGCCTGGCCGGCGGCGGCGCCCTGCTCAACGGCCTCGACGCCCGCCTCCACCACGAGACCGGCATGCCCATCGTCGTCGCCCCCAACCCGCTCCACGCGGTGGCCGTGGGCTCGGGCCAGTCGCTCGAGGAGTTCGACGCGCTCAAGAGCGTGCTGTTCTCCTCGACCGGTTATTGATGGCGCTGTCGCCGCCGCGAGGCTCCCGCACCCGCGTCACCGTGCTGGTGGTGGCGTCGATCACGCTGCTCGTCATCGGGCTGCGCGACGTACCGGTGGTGCGCGACGTGCGGGAGGGCGCCGCCGACGTGCTCAGCCCGGTGCAGGGCGCCGTCGACACGGTGACCAGCCCGGTCCGCAACGCCTGGCACGGGATCACCGACTACGAGGACGTCCGCGACGAGCGCGACCGGCTCCGCGCCGAGCAGGCCGAGGCCGAGGCCGCCGACGTGCGGGCGACCGACGCCGAGCAGCAGCTCGCCGACCTGTCCAAGGTGCTGGACCTGCCGTTCGCCGGCGACGTCCCGACCGTCGTCGGGCGGGTGGTGGCGGGGCCGCGGTCGAACTTCTCCCACGCCGTGCAGATCGACAAGGGCAGCGACGACGGCGTCGCGGTCGGCATGCCGGTCGCCGCCGGGGCCGGCCTGGTCGGGCGGGTCACCCAGGTCACCGCTGGGACGGCCCGGGTCGAGCTGGTGACCGACCCCGAGTTCCGGGTCGGGGTCCGCCTCGCCTCCACCGGCGACCTCGGCACCGCCCGGGGCCAGGGCCGCGACGACCCGCTCGCCGTCGACTCGTCGATCCCGCCGCGGACCGAGGTCCCGTCCGGGACCGGCGTGGTCACCAGCGGCGTCGACCGCAGTGCGTTCCCGCCCGGCATCCCGGTCGGCACCGTCCGGTCGACCCACGAGGGCTCGGGCGGCCTGTCGCTGGAGCTCGAGGTCGACCCCCTGGTCGACGTCGAGCAGCTCTCCTACCTGAGCGTGCTGCGATGGCAGGGGTGAGCGGCCGCCGCTGGACGGGGCTGCGGGCCGCACTGGTGCTGGTCGTGGCGCTGGTCCTGCAGGTGTCGGTCCTCGCCGACCTGCGGGTCGCGGGCGCGATCGGCGACCTGCTGCTGGTCGTGGTCGTGGCCGCGGGCATCACCGGCGGCGCGGACCGGGGCGCCGCCTGGGGCTTCGCGGCCGGGCTGCTCTTCGACCTCGTGCTCGACACTCCGTTCGGGCTCACCGCCCTCACCTACACGCTGATCGGCGTCGCGGTCGGCGCGGCGGGCACGGCGATCGGTCGCACCGGGGGCTGGTGGCCCGTGGTGCTCGCCGCGGCGGCGGGCCTGGCCCAGGCAACGCTGTACACGGTGATCGGCAACGTGGTCGGCGTCGCCTACCCGGCCGGCGACGTGCCCGGCATCGGGCTGGTGCTGGCGGCCTGGTCGGCGGTGCTGGTGCTGCCGATGCTCCGGGTTCTGTGGTGGGTCCACGGGCACAGCGAGCCCGACCGGCTGGAGGTGTTGCTGCGGTGACTGCCCAGTCGCCCCGGGTCCGGCTGTCGCTGGTGGCGATCGTGTCGCTGGCCCTGTTCGCGTCGCTGTTCGCCCGGCTCTACGACCTACAGGTCGTGGGGGCGGACAGCTACCAGGTGCAGGCCGAGGCGAACCGGGTCCGGGTCGTGCAGGTGCCCGCGCCGCGGGGCCGGATCCTCGACCGCAACGGCAAGGTGCTGGTCGACAACCGGGTGGCGGTCGTGGTCGCGATCGACCGGAGCGAGCTGGCCGAGCTGTCCGAGCGGCGACAGGCCGAGGTGCTCGACCGCCTGTCGTGGGAGCTCACGGCCGCCGGCCGCCCGACCACCCCCGACCAGATCCGCGCCCGGCTGAACAACCAGCGGTTCAGCCGCTACGCGCCCGTGCCGCTAGCCACCGATGTCCCCGAGCAGCTCAAGATCTACCTGGAGGAGCACGCGGCCGACTACCCGTCGGTGAAGGTCGAGCGGACCGCCCTGCGGGCCTACCCGTTCGGGCCGCTGGCCGTCCACATCCTCGGCTACGTGGGCGCCATCAACGAGGCGGAGCTGGCCGCCCAGGCCGGCAACAAGGACAAGCCGTACACGCTCAACGACGAGATCGGGAAGAGCGGCGTCGAGCAGACCTACGAGCCGTGGCTGCGGGGCACGCCCGGCGTCCGCCGCATCGAGGTCGACGCCGAGGGCGACCCGGTCCGGGTGATCAGCGAGAAGCAGCCCCGGGTGGGGGACGACGTGGTGCTCAGCATCGACGCCGACCTCCAGGCCCTCGCCGAGCAGAAGGTGCAGCAGGGACTGGCCGACGCCCGGGCCCGGCCCAACCGCGACGGCAGCCGCAACAACGGGGTCACCGGCGCGGCCGTCGTGCTCGACCCCGGCAACGGCCAGGTGCTGGCCATGGCCTCGTACCCGTCCTACGACCCCAACACGTTCGTCGACGGCATCGACAGCGCCGAGTGGGCCTACCTCAACGACCCGGCCAACCACTCGCCGCTCAACAACTGGGCCATCCAGGGCCAGTGGGCGCCCGGCTCCACCTACAAGCTGTTCACCGGCTACGCCGCCCTCATGTCGGGGCTGATGTCGCCCGACACGGTGTTCACCGACCGGGGCGGCTATCAGATCCCCAACTGCAGCGGGGCGAAGTGCTATCGGGTCAACGCCGGCGGCGCGTCGTACGGGCGACTGACGATCAGCCGAGCGATCACCGTGTCGTCCGACGCGTTCTTCTACAACGTCGGCGCCCAGTTCTGGCTGCAGCGCGATCAGCTGGGAGGCAACGACGCACTGCAGAACTGGCTGACCCCGTTCGGCATCGGCGACCGCACCGGGATCGCGCTCACCAGCGAGCAGACCGGCCGGGTGCCGACCGCCCAGTGGAAGATCGACTTCTGCGGCGGGCGCGAGGGCTGCGACGACGTGTGGCGGACCGGCGACAACGTCAACATGGCCATCGGCCAGGGCGACGTGCTGGTCACGCCGCTCCAGCTGGCCAACGGCTACGCCACCTTCGCCAACGGCGGCACCCGCTATGTGCCCCAGGTCGCGCTGCGGGCCCAGCGGTACCAGACAGGCGAGGTCAGCCAGTGGTTCGACCCGGTCGTCGCCGCCCAGGTGCCGCTGCCGCCCGAGGTGCGCGAGCCTCTGCTCGAGGGGCTGGTCGGGGTGCCCCGCAACGGCACCGCCGTCCGAGCCTTCGCCGGCTTTCCGCTCGACCAGTTCCCGATCGCCGGCAAGACCGGCACCGCCCAGGTCGACAACAAGAGCGACACCGCCGTGTTCACGGCCTTCGGGCCGGCCTACGCCCCCCGCTACCAGGTGTCGGTGTTCCTGGAGGAGTCCGGCTTCGGCGGAACCGCCGCCGCGCCGGTCGCCCGGGCGCTGTTCGACGTCCTCTCCGGCCAGCGCCCGCTCATGCCGGCCGGCCCCGACGGCCTGCCCGCGGGCACGGCCGAGGGCCTGACCGCCGACACCGGGGGGGCCTACGACTGATGCTGTCGACGGGCCGCCGCCGGGCCCCGGTGCGGGCGCCGCTCGACCTGGGCCGGATCTCGCCCCGAGAGCGGGTGCTGCCGAGCCAGCGGGGCCGCCGGCGGGACGAGAGCCTGTTCAGGCCCCGGGCTCCCGCCGCCTGGAAGCACGTCGACCTGGTGCTGATCGCCTGCGCCGGGGCCGCGTCGGCGCTCGGGGCGCTGATGATCCTGTCGTCGACCCGGGGCACCGATCCGGACGCCTACGACCTGTCCTACCTGCGGAAGCAGGTGCTGTTCATCGGCATGGGCGTCGTCGCGATGGTGGCGGTCACCCTGGTCGACTACCGGCGCCTGCGCGACTTCGCCTGGGCGGCCTACGGGGTGACGCTCGTGCTGCTGGCGCTGGTGGTGTCGTCGCTCGGCACGGAGCGGCGGGGGACCCAGGCCTGGTTCCAGATCGGGGTCTTCCAGCTCCAGCCGGCGGAGCTGGCCAAGGTGGTGGTGATCCTGGCGGTGGCCGCGCTGCTGGCCCGGGCGGAGGTGCCGCTGCTGGCCCGGTGGCTCGGGCTCGCCCTGCTGCTGTTCGCCGTGCCGACCGCGCTCATCATGCTGCAGCCCGACCTCGGCAGCGCCCTAGTGTTCGTCGCCATCGCCATGGGCATGGTCCTCGTCGCCGGGGCCCGCCCCCGCCACATCGTCATCCTCACCGCCGTCGGGGTCGTCGGGGTGGTCGGGGTGCTGCGCTCCGATCTGCTGGAGGACTACCAGCGCGACCGGCTCACGGTCTTCCTCGATCAGGAGGACAACCTCCAGACCGAGACCTACAACCTCGACCAGTCCAAGGCCTCGATCGCGTCGGGCGGCCTGTTCGGCAAGGGGCTGTTCGAGGGCACCCAGACCCGGCTGGGGTTCGTGCCCGAGCAGCACACCGACTTCATCTTCACCGCGCTGGGGGAGGAGCTGGGGTTCGTGGGCTGCGCGACCCTCATCGGGCTGTTCGCCATCATGTGCCTGCGGATCTGGCGGACGGCCCAGATCGCCCGCGACCGGCTGGGCATGCTCATCTGCGTCGGCGTGCTGTCGATGATGGTGTTCCAGATCTTCCAGAACGTCGGCATGACCATGGGCATCATGCCGATCACCGGCATCACCCTGCCGTTCATGAGCTACGGCGGGTCGTCGGTCGTCGCCGCGTGGCTGGGCGTCGGA
>JBKPHT010000045.1:0-22310 GCA_046730015.1 Actinomycetota bacterium | reverse complement strand
CCCCCCGATCACGGGTGCTGTGAGCTGACGCTCACCACCTCGCCGGTCATGTACGTCGAGTAGTCGCTGGCCAGGAACGCGATCACCGTCGCCACCTCCCACGGCTCGGCCGGACGGCCGAAGGCCTCCCGGGCGGCCAGCTCGTCGAGCAGCTCGTCGCTGGTCACCTTGGCCAGGAACGGGTGCATGGCCAGGCTGGGCGCCACCGCGTTGACCCGGACGCCGTGGGGCGCGGCCTCGACCGCGGCGCTGCGGGTGAGCGCCATCACCCCGGCCTTGGCCGCGGCGTAGTGGGCCTGGCCGGCCTGGGCCCGCCAGCCGAGCACCGAGGCGTTGTTCACGATCACGCCCGACCCCTGGGGGCAGAGGGTCCGCAGCGCGGCGCGGGTGCAGCGGAGGGTCCCGGTGAGCGTGACGTCGATGACCTCGTCCCACTGCTCGTCGGTCATCTCGACCAGGTTGGCGGTGCCGCCGAGGCCGGCATTGTTGACCACGACGTCGAGGCGCCCGTGGCGATCGACGGCGGCGGCGAACAGCGCCCGGACCTGGTCCTCGTCGGTGACGTCGCAGGGCACGGCGAGGGGCTCGGCGGCGGCGGAGCCGTCGGCCCGGGGCGTGCCGGCCAACGCAGCGGTGGTCTCCTTCAGGCGGCGCTCGTGGGCGTCGCTCACGACGACGGTGGCGCCCTCGGCCAGGAGCCGGCGGGCGGTGGCCGACCCGATGCCGGTCCCCGCGGCGGCGGTGACGACCGCGATCTTGCCGGCCAGCAGGTCGTGCCCGCCGGGCTCGGTGGGCAACGCAGTCATCGGGGCTCCTTCGGCAGCCCGAGCGCCCGCTCGCCGATGATGTTCCGCTGGATCTGGTTCGACCCGCCGTAGATCGTGTCGGCCCGGGTGAACAGGAACAGCCGCTGGGTCGGGGTCGGGTCGTAGCCGCCGCCCGCCCGGGCCTCGCCCACCACGGTGGCCTCGGTGCCCAGCACGTCGACCGCGAGCTCGCCCAGCCCCCGGTGGACGGTGGCCCACCACAGCTTGCCGACCAGCGCGTCGCGCCCGAGGATCCCCGACTCGCTGCCGGCCAGGGTGCGGAGGGCGTTGAGCCGCATGATCTCCAGCCCGATGTGGGCGTTCGCCAGGCGCTGGCGGGCCACCGGGTCGTGGGCGGCGCCGGTGCGGCGGGCGGCAGCCACGATCGCGTCGAGCTCGTTGCGGAAGTTGAGCTGCTGGCCGAGCGTCAGCGCCCCCCGCTCGAAGGCCAGCGTTCCCATGGCGACCCGCCAACCCTCGCCCTCGCCCCCGACCACGTTGGCCGCCGGGGTGCGGGCGCCGTCGAAGAACACCTCGCTGAACTCGCTGTCGCCGGTCATCTGGACGATCGGCCGGATCTCGACGCCGTCCTGCCGCATGGGCACGAGCAGGTACGACAGGCCACGGTGCTTCGCCCCGTCGGCCGGCGAGGTCCGGGCCAGCACGAAGCACCAGTCGGCCCAGTGGGCGAGCGAGGTCCACACCTTCTGGCCGTGGACCGCCCAGTCCTCGCCCTCGCGGACGGCCCGGGTGGCGACGTTGGCGAGGTCGCTGCCGGCGTCGGGCTCGGAGTAGCCCTGGCACCACAGCTCGGTGCCGGCCACGATCGGCGGGAGGAACCGCTCCTGCTGCTCGGGGGAGCCGAAGGCGATGATCGTCGGCCCCAGCAGGCCCTCGCCGATGAGGCCGAGCCGGCCCGGTCCCTGCGCCCGGGCGTACTCCTCGTGGTAGATCACGTGCTGCCGCAGGCCGAGGCCCCGGCCGCCGTGCTCCTTGGGCCAGCCGACGCAGGTCCAGCCGTGGGCGGCGAGGTGGTGCTCCCAGGCCAGCCGCTCGTCGAACAGGGCGTGCTCGTCGCCCGGACCGCCCCGGCCTCGCACCGCGGCGAAGTCGCCGGCCAGGCTGTCGGAGAGGAAGTCACGCACCTCGGCCCGGAACGACCGGTCGTCCGCGCTCTCTCGCAGGTCCACGCCCGCACCGTATCTGACACACCGTCAGGAATCGACCCGGCTCCCGCTGGCGCCCCGCCCCGCCGCCCAACGGCCGTCCCCCTAACCTGGCGACCACCATGTCCGACCGAGTGCCCTACCTCACCAGCCGCCTCCAGGGGTTCGGCACGACGATCTTCGCCGAGATGTCGGCGCTGGCCACCCGCACCGGGGCCGTCAACCTCGGCCAGGGCTTCCCCGATACCGACGGGCCGCCCGAGGTGCTCGACGCCGCCGTCGCCGCCATCCGGGGCGGCCGCAACCAGTACCCGCCTGGCCGGGGAGTCCCCGAGCTGCGGGAGGCGATCGCCCGCCACCAGCAGCGGTTCTGGGGCCTCGCCTACGACCCCGACACCGAGGTGCTCGTCACCGCCGGCGCCACCGAGGCCATCGCCGCCGCCTGCCTCGCCCTGTGCGAGACGGGCGACGAGGTCGTCGTCCTCGAGCCGACCTACGACAGCTACCAGGCGTCCATCGCCATGGCCGGTGCCCACCCCACCTTCGTCCGGCTCGACCCGCCCTCCTACCGGCTCGACGCCGCGGCCCTCCGGGCCGCGGTCACGCCCCGGACCCGGCTGCTGCTGGTCAACTCGCCCCACAACCCCACCGGCGCCGTCCTCGGTCGCGACGAGCTGGCCGCCGTCGCCGCCGTGGCCGTCGACCACGACCTGCTGGTCGTCACCGACGAGGTGTACGAGCACCTGACCTACGACGGCGTCCCCCACGTCCCGTTGGCCACCCTGCCGGGGATGCGCGACCGGACCTTGACGGTCTCCTCCGGCGGCAAGACGTTCTCCACCACCGGCTGGAAGGTCGGCTGGATCTGCGCGCCAGCGCCCCTCGTCACCGCCGTGACGACGGCCAAGCAGTTCCTCACCTATGTGAACGCCGGGCCGTTCCAGCCCGCCATCGCCGCCGGGCTCGACCTGCCCGACGCCTACTTCACCGGCCTGGCCGCCGGCCTCGCCGCCCAGCGCGACCTGCTGTGCGCCGGGCTCGCGGGCGCCGGCTTCACGGTGTTCCGGCCCCAGGGCACCTACTTCGTCACTGTCGACATCCGGCCCCTGCGGCCGGACGGTGACGGCATGGCGTTCTGCCGCGAGCTGCCGGAGCGGTGCGGCGTCGTCGCCGTCCCCAACCAGGTCTTCTACGCCGACCGCACGGTCGGCCGGCACCTGGTGCGGTTCAGCTTCGCCAAGCGACCCGAGGTCCTGGAGGACGCGGTCGCCCGGCTGGGCAAGCTGGGGCCATGAGGGTCGCCGTCGTCCAGCACGACATCGTCTGGGAGGACCGGGAGGCCACCTTCGCCCGGCTCGCCCCCCGGATCGAGGCCGCGGCCGGGGCGGGCGCCCGGATCGTGCTGCTGTCCGAGACGTTCTCCACCGGGTTCTCGATGCGGACCGAGGTCACGGCCGAGCCCGAGGGCGGGCCGTCGTCGCAGTTCCTGGCCGCCCAGGCCAAGGAGCACGGCGTGTGGGTCGGCGGGTCGTGCCCCGAGGTGCGGGCCGAGGGCGAGGCGCCCTACAACACGTTCGTCCTGGCCGGGCCGGACGGCATCGAGCACCGCTACCGCAAGCTGCACCGGTTCGGCTACGGCGGCGAGGACGCCAAGTTCTCGGCCGGCACCGAGCCGGTGACGGTGACGGTCGAGGGCCTGCGGGTGACGCTGTTCGTCTGCTACGACCTCCGCTTCGCCGACGACTGGTGGGTCGCAGCCCCCGGCACCGACGCCTACCTGTGCGTCGCCAACTGGCCGACCCCCCGGCGCCACCACTGGCGGGCCCTCCTGCTCGCCAGGGCCATCGAGAACCAGGCCTACGTCGTCGCCTGCAACCGGGTCGGGCGGGGCGGCGGCAAGCTCGACTACGCGGGCGACAGCATGATCGTCGACCCGATGGGCGAGCTGCTGGCCTCCGCGGCGGGCGGCGAGGCCCTCCTGGTGGCCGACGTCGACCCCGCCCGGGTGGCCCAGGTCCGGGCCGAGTTCCCGTTCCTGTCCGACCGGGACGAGGTGGCCCGCCTCCTCGGCCGCTGACCCGGCCGCGCCTACCTACCGGCCCGCCTACTGCTTCGACTTGAGGAACGCGATGTCGTCCTTGCGCCCCTCGTCGCCGGTCTCGCAGATGACCGGGGCGCCTGCGGCGTCGACCACCGCCACCAGCACCTCCGGGTCGATCTCGCCGGTGCCGATGTTGGCGTGGCGGTCGCGGCCCGACCCGTGGCCGTCCTTGGAATCGTTGCAGTGCACCAGGTCGATGCGGCCGGTGATGCCGAGGATGCGCTCGACGGCGTCGACCAGGGCCTCGCCGGCCGCCCAGGCGTGGCAGGTGTCGAGGCAGAAGCCGATGCCGGTGTCGCCGATCTGCTCCCACAGCCGTGCGATGGTGTCGAAGTGGCGGGCCATGGCGTGGTCGCCGCCAGCGGTGTTCTCGAGGTAGATCGGCACGTCGCTCTCGATCGTGTCGATGCCCTTGCGCCAGCGGGTGAAGCCGGCGCCGGGCTCGTCGTCCTCGGTGACGTGGCCGCCGTGGACGATCACCGCCGCGGCGCCGATCTCGGCGGCGGCGTCGCAGGTCTGCTGGAGGATCTTGCGCGACGGGATGCGGATCTTGTTGTTGGGCGACGCCAGGTTGACCAGGTAGGGAGCGTGCACGTAGATCGGCACCGGCGAGGCCCTGAGGGCCTCGGCGTCGTCGCGGGGCGCGGGCTTGCGCCAGCCCTGGGGGTCGCCGAGGAAGATCTGGACGATGTCGGCGTCCTCGGCGGCCGCGCTGCCGAGCGGGTCGGTCGGGGGGACATGCGATCCGATGAGCACGCCCCCACCCTACGCCCTGGTGGGGCCAGGACCGCCCCGGCTTGCCTCGCCGGCACAATACCCCGATAGGGTATTCCCATGGTTGGCTACACGATGACCAAGGACGACTACCTCAAGCGCCTGCGCCGGATCGAGGGCCAGGTCCGCGGCCTGCAGCGGATGGTCGACAGCGACACCTACTGCATCGACGTCCTCACCCAGATCTCGGCCGTCACCAGCGCGCTCCAGAGCGTCGCGGTCGGCCTGCTCGACGAGCACCTGCACCACTGCGTCACCGACGCGGTCGCCTCCGGCTCGCCGGACGCCGGGGAAAAGGTCACCGAGGCCACCCGGGCCATCGAGCGCCTGGTCAAGTCCTGACCGCCGACCACACCGTGCCCGCCAGCGCCCACGTCGATCTGGCGATCGACGGCATGACATGCGCGTCGTGCGCATCCCGCGTCGAGCGGTCCCTCAACGGCCTCGCCGGCGTGACCGCCACCGTGAACCTCCTGACCGAGCGGGCCAGCGTCGACTTCGACCCGGCCGCCGTCGCGCCCGACCGGCTGGTCGGTGCGGTCAAGCGCCTCGGCTACCAGGCGGCGGTGACCGAGGCGCCCGCGCCGGCACAAGCGCCCGCGGCGGCCGCCGCTGCCGCCGCCGCGCCGGCCGGCCGGTCCGAGGGCCTGCAGATCGGCGGCCTCCGGTCCTCCGGCTTGGCGTCTCCCACCGCGCCATCGCGCGGTGAGGGACGCCAGACCTCGCCCGACCCCCTCCGGGATCGGCTGACCTGGGCGGTGGTGCTCGGGGTGCCGGTGGTGGCGATGGCGATGGTGCCGGCGCTGCAGTTCGACGAGTGGGCGTGGCTGAGCTTCGCCCTCGCCTCCCCGGTCGCCCTGTGGGCCGCCTGGCCGTTCCACCGGGCCGCGCTGGTCAACCTCCGCCACGGGGCCACCACGATGGACACCCTGGTGTCGGTGGGCGTGATGGCCGCGTACGGCTGGTCGGTCTACGCCCTGTTCTGGGGCGACGCCGGCATGCCCGGGATGACCCACCCCTTCAGGCTCACCGCCGCCGGCCCCGGCGACGCGGCGAGCCGGATCTACCTGGAGGTGGCGGCCGGCGTCACGATCGCCGTCCTGGCCGGCCGCTACGCCGAGGCCCGGGCCCGGCGCCGGGCGGGGGACGCCCTCCGGGCGCTGGCCGACCTGGGCGCCAAGGACGTCGGCATCCTCGACCCCGGCGGCACCGAGCGCCGCCGGCCCGTCGCCGACCTGGCGGTCGGCATGCGGTTCGTGGTCCGGCCGGGCGAGAAGATCGCCACCGACGGCGTCGTCGTCGAGGGCGCCTCGGCGGTCGACCGGTCGCTGCTCACCGGCGAGAGCGTCCCGGTCGAGGTCGGCCCTGGCGACCACGTCACCGGGGCCACCGTGAACGCCGGCGGCCGGCTGGTGGTCGAGGCCACCGGGGTCGGGGCCGACACTGCGCTGGCCCGGATCAGCCGGCTGGTCGAGCAGGCACAGGCGGGCAAGGCGCCGGTCCAGCGGCTCGCCGACCGCATCTCCGCCTGGTTCGTCCCGGCGGTGATCGCCCTGGCGGCGGCGACGCTGGCGGGCTGGCTGGCCACGGGCCAGGCCGCCACCGAGGCGTTCGCCGCCGCGGTGGCGGTGCTCATCATCGCCTGCCCGTGCGCCCTGGGCCTGGCCACGCCGACCGCGCTGATGGTCGGCACCGGCTGCGGCGCACAGCTCGGGGTGCTCCTGAAGGGGCCCGAGGTGCTGGAGTCGACCCGCGAGGTCGACACGGTGGTGCTCGACAAGACCGGCACGGTGACGACCGGCACGATGCGCCTGGACGGGGTGACGGTGGCCGCCGGCACCGGCGAGACCGACGCGCTGCGGCTGGTCGGCGCGGTCGAGGCGGCGTCCGAGCACCCGATCGCCCGCGCCGTGGCCGCCGGTGCGGCCGACCGGGTCGGGCCGCTGCCGCGGGTCACCAAGTTCCAGGCCCTGGCCGGGCTGGGGGCCGAGGGCGACGTCGACGGCCGCCGGGTCGTCGTCGGACGCCCGTCGCTGCTGGCCGACCGGGGCCTCGCCCTCCCGAGCCCGCTGGCCGAGGCCGTCGCCCGGGCGGAGGCGGCCGGCACGACCGCGGTGGCCGCCGGCTGGGACGGGGAGACCCGGGCCGTCCTCGGCGTCGCCGACGAGGTGAAGCCGACCAGCGCCGCGGCCGTCGCCGAGCTGCGGGCCCTCGGCCTGACCCCGATCATGGTCACCGGCGACAACGCCGCCACCGCCCGGGCCGTGGCCGACCGCGTCGGCATCGAGCAGGTCGAGGCCGAGGTCCTGCCCGGTGGCAAGGTGGCGTTCGTGCAGCGGCTCCAGGCCGAGGGCCGGGTGGTGGCCGTCGTCGGCGACGGCGTCAACGACGCCGCCGCGCTGGCCCAGGCCGACCTCGGCCTGGCCATGGGGACCGGCACCGACGTCGCCATCGAGGCGAGCGACCTGACGCTGGTCGGGGGAGACCTGCTGGCCGCGCCCCGGGCGGTCCGCCTGGCCCGGCGCACCCTGCGGACGATCGAGGGCAACCTGTTCTGGGCGTTCGCCTACAACGTGGCGGCCCTTCCGGTGGCGGCCGCCGGCCTGCTCAACCCCATGCTGGCCGGGTTGGCGATGGCCGCGTCGAGTGTCTTCGTGGTGACCAACAGCCTGCGGCTGCGCCGGTTCCGCTGACCCCCACGACGCCGCGTGTCGAGATCCCAGCACCGGCTCCGACATCACTGCGGCCACCACATCCACCCGACGAGGAGAGCCCCATGCCCGTCCCCCGCCTCGGCGTCAACCTGCCCACCTTCGGCCCGCACGCGGGTCCCGTCGCCGTCGCCGCCGTGGCGCAGGCGGCCGAGCGGCTCGGCCTCCACGCGGTGTCGGCCACCGAGCGGCTTCTGCTGCCGGCGGGGCCGGGGTGGCGCAACGAGGCCGGGCTGCCCGAGTCGCCGGTGCTCGACCCCGTCGAGGCGCTGACCTGGGCGGCGGCCCACACCACCCGGGTGCGGCTGGCGACCGGGGTGGTCGACGCCCTGTTCCAGCCGCCGATCGTCCTGGCCCGCCGGCTGGCCACGCTCGACGTCCTCTCGGGCGGCCGGGTCGACGCCGGGCTCGGCCAGGGGTGGCTGCCGGAGGAGTTCACAGCCGCCGGCGTGCCGCCGTCCCGCCGGGGCGCCGGGTTCGAGGACTACCTGGCAGCACTGCGGGCCTGCTGGGGGCCCGACCCGGTCGAGTACGACGGGCCCGTCTACCGCATCCCGCGGTCGCTGGTCGGTCCCAAGCCCGTGGCGGGGACGATCCCGCTGGCGATCGGGGCGGTCGCCCGGCCGGCGGTCGAGCGGGCGGCTCGGCTGGGCGCCGGCTTCGTCGCCGGCGTGCGCGACTGGGACACGACGGCCGCCGAGGTCGGCTGGTACCGGGCCGCGGGGGGCCCGGGCCCCGTGTCGGTCCGGGTCATGCTGGACCGGGACGGGACCGGCGACGCCGACTCCGTCCGGCCGGTGGTGGCGGCCGGGATGGCCCGGGCGGCCGAGATCGGGGCGGACGAGGTCCACTGGGGGGTACCGGACGGGCTGCCGCCCGACCGGCAGGTCGCCGCCCTGGAGCACGTCGCCGCCGCGGCGGCGTGACGGCCGGCGGCTACGCCGGCTCCGCCGACCCGGCCGACAGCCGCCCTTCGACCCACAGCGTCCGGGCCGAGCACGTCGCCCAGGTCGGCGATCTGGCCCGGAGCGCGTCCATAGACAGGCCGGGCAGCGCTAGGCGGCGGGTGGGCCGCCGATCCGGGGGGACCGGGCCTGCTCGGGGGCGGGGGCCATCAGGGGCCCTCCCGGTCGCCGAGGGCGGCGGCGACGAGCTCGGCGGCCAGGTCGACCGCGGCCCTCGCCGCGCCCCGGTCGCCGTAGGCGGCGCCGTTCACGTAGACGCCGTCGACGACGAGCATCAGCCGGTCGGCGAGGATGTCGGGGTCGCGCGCCCCGGCCTGGTCGGCGAGGGCACGGAGGCGGGCGTGCAGGGCGTCGAGGTGGCGGGCCGCGGCGCGGTGGACCGGGTGGGACGGGTCACGGAACTGGGCCTGGGCGGTGCGGAACGGGCAGCCCCGGTAGTCGGGAGCGGCGACCTGTCCGGCCGCCACGGCGACGATGGCCACGAGCTGGCCGGAGGGGTCGCCGGCGAAGGGGCGGGTGGCGTCGTCGACGATCGCGGTCCACTCCTCGTGACAGCGGTCGAGGTAGGCGACGACCAGGTCGTCCTTGCTGGCGAACTCGCGGTACAGCATGTTCTTGCCGCAGCCGCACTCGTCGATGATCTGCTGCATCCCCACCGCCCGGGCGCCGTGCTCGTCGAAGAGGCGCGTGGCGTTGTCGAGGATGCGCTCGCGGGTCCCGGGCGTGGGTGTGCGGGCCATCGCCAGCCAGCTTACCGGACCGATCGGTCCGAGACGGGTTGACCTCGGGGTAGGAACCGGCTTATAACGGACCAAACGGTCCGGACTGCTCGGTCCGTATTGGAGGTGATCGCCGTGCGCGCCCTGACCTACAGCCCCGCCGCTCCCCAGGGCCTCGAGCTGGCGGAGGTGCCCGACCCCGAGCCCGGCCCGTCCGAGGTGCTCGTCCGCGTGGTGGCGACGTCGCTGAACTTCGCCGACGTCGCGTTCCTTTCCACCCGCGGGGCTCCGGGGTGGGTGCCCGGCTTCGACGCGGCGGGCGAGGTGATCGCCGCCGCGGCCGACGGCTCCGGCCCGCCGGCCGGGTCGCGAGTCGTGACGTTCGGCTGGTCGGGCGGGTGGGCCGAGAGGCGCGCCGTCGACACCGGCGAGACGGTCGTCGTGCCCGAGGCCCTCGACCTCGCCACCGCCGCCGCCGTCCCCGTCGCCGGGGTGACCGCGCTGCGGGCCCTGCGGCGGCTCGGCTCCCTGGTCGGGCGCCGGGTGCTCGTCACCGGCGCCTCGGGCGGGGTGGGACGGTTCGCCGTGCAACTCGCCGCCCGGGCGGGCGCCCACGTCGTCGCGAGCGTCGGCCGTCCCGAGCGGGGCGAGGGCCTCCGGTCGCTCGGCGCCGCCGAGGTGGTGGTGGGCCTCGACGGCGTCACCGAGCCCGTCCACGGCGCCCTCGACAACGTCGGCGGCCCGACCCTCGCCCGCGCCTACGCCCTGCTCGCCCCCGGCGGCACCGTCGAGAGCGTCGGGATGGCGTCCCTCGAGCCGACCACGCTCGACTTCGAGCAGGCCCGCCTCCGGGGCGGCGACACCCGCATCGAGGCGTTCGCCATCGGGCCGGGGTTCGGGCCCGACCTGGCGTACCTCATCGATCTGGTCGCCCGGGGGGAGCTCGATCCCCAGATCGGCTGGCGGGGCCCGTGGGAGAAGGCGGCCGACGCGGCCGCCGCGCTCCTCGGCCGCCGGGTCCGCGGCAAGGCGGTGCTGGAGGTGGCGTCGTGAGCGAGCGGAGCGAGCGAACCATGAGCACAGTGCGTTGCTCGGCCCGAAGGGCCGAACGGTCATCGCGCGCATCCCGAAGGGTGCGCCGATGACCCGCCTCGACGGCCAGACGGTCGTGGTCGTCGGTGGCACCGGCGGCATGGGCCTCGCCACCGTCCACGCCGCTGCCGCGCTGGGCGCCGACGTCGTCGCCGCCGGCCGGCGTCCGATCGCAGCCCGGGAGCCCGTCGCGGGCGCCCGCCCCGCCGAGGTCGACGTCACCGACGAGGGCTCCGTGGCCAAGCTCTTCGCCGGCGTCGGCGACCTCGACCACCTGCTGGTCACCGCCTCGCCCGGGCGGCCGGGCCCGTTCCTCGACCAGGACCTGGCCGCCGCCCGCAGTTTCATGGACGGCAAGTTCTTCGGCAGCTGGACCTGTGCCCGCCACGCCGCCCCGCGGCTACGCCCCGGCGGGTCGATCACCTTCGTCACCGGCGCCGCCGTGGTCCGGCCACCCGCCCAGGGCTCGATGATCGCCGCCGCGTTCGCCGCGGTCGAGGCGCTCACCCGGGCCCTGGCCGTCGAGCTGGGCCCCCGCCGGGTCAACACCATCCGCCCCGGCTACACCGACAGCGACATGTGGTCGTGGCTGCCCGCGGCCGACCGCGAGCGCTTCCGCCGGCGCGTCGCCGAGGCGCTGCCGGTCGGGCGCATCGGCACCCCTGCCGACGTCGCCCACGCCGCCGTGTTCCTGATGACCAACCCCCAGGTCACCGGTGCGGTACTGGAGGTGACCGGCGGCGAGCCGCTGGTCGACACCATCGAGGCGACCCGATGATCGTCGTCACCGGGGCGACCGGCAACGTCGGCCGGGAGGTCGTCCGGTCCCTCGCCGACCGGGGCGTCCCGGTCCGGGCGGTGGCGCGCCGGCCCGGCGCCGTCACCTTCCCGTCCCGGGTCGAGGTGGTCGCCGCCGACCTCGCCACCCAGGGTGCCGCCGCCCCCGCCCTGGCGGGCGCCCGCGGGGTGTTCCTGCTCGGTACGTTCGCCACCCCCGAGCTGCTGGCCCACGCTCGCGAGGCGGGGGTCGAGCACGTCGTGGCGCTCACGTCCCGCTGCGTCGTCGGCGGCCGGCCGGACAACGCGGTCACCGGCATGTGGCTCGACGCCGAGGCCGCCGTCCGGGCGTCCGGGGTCCCGTGGACGATCCTGCGGCCGAGCGGCTTCCACGCCAACGCGCTCCGCTGGCTCCCGCAGCTGCGGAAGGGCGACGTCGTCCGGGCGCCGTGGCCGGGAGTGCCCATCGCCTCGATCGACCCCGCCGACATCGCCGCCGTCGCCGCCACCGCCCTCACCGACCTCGGAGCCGGTCTCGTCGGGGCCGCCCCGTCACTCAGCGGGCCCGAGCCGCTGACCCCGGGCGACCAGATCGCCACCCTCGCCCGGGTCCTCGGCCGCCCCCTCCGCTACGAGCCGCTGGGCGACGCCGAGGCCCGCGCCGCCATGCTGGCCGACGGCACACCCGCCGAGCTCGTCGACGCCCAATTCCGCTTCTTCACCGACGGCGAGTTCGACGACTCCCCGGTGCTGGACACCGTCCAGCGGATCACCGGCCGCTCACCCCGAACCTTCGACGCCTGGGCCAGGGACAACGCCGCGGCGTTCGCGCCGGTCGGCCCGAGGCGATAGGGGCCGGTGCCGGTCGCAGGAGGTCCGGCGATACTGGGCCGGGTGGGAGCACCGCCCGCACCACCGCCCACAGCACCGCCCACACCACGGCCGACGTCCAGCTACCGGGAGCTGCCGCCGCCGGCGGCCCTGGCCGCCTACGTCGAGTGCCTCTGGGTCCACCGCATCGGCGACGGCGAGGGGACCTACCACCAGCCGGTGTTCCCCGACGGCCGCATGGACGTCGTCGCCCTGGGCGACGAGGTCCTGGTGGCGGGGCCGGCCAGCCGGAGCACGACGTTGCCGCTGGTGCCCGGCACGCTGACGGTGGGGGTGCGGTTCCGGGCCGGCGCCGCCCCGGCGCTGATCGGCACCAGCGCGGCCGACCTGCGCGACCGGGACGTCGGCCCGGGCGACGTGTGGGGCGGGCCCGGCGCGGAGATGGCGGACCGGGTCGTGGAGGCCAGCGGCTGGGAGGAGCGCCTGGGCGTCATGGTCGACCACCTCACCGGGCGGCTGGGGCGGAGCCGGGAGCTCGACCCCGTGGGCGTCGGCATCGCCGGCGTGCTGGCCGAGGGCCCGGGGCGGCCGCTCCCGCAGCTGGCCGAGGACGTCGGGCTGAGCGAGCGCCAGGTGCGCCGGCGGGTCGAGGACGCGGTCGGCTACCCGCCCCGGGTGCTGGCCCGCATCCTGCGGTTCCAGCGGTTCCTCCGGGCCGCCCGGGCGGCCGGGCCGGGGCGCGACCTGGCCCGGCTCGCCGCGGAGGCCGGGTACGCCGACCAGGCCCACCTCACCCGCGAGAGCCGCCGGCTCGGGGGTCTGCCGCCCGCCGCGCTCCTCGACTGGGAGGCGACGCGGCTGGCCGGCTGATGGCCGGAACGTTCAAGACCCGGCGCAGGCCGGCGCTCATCATGAGCCCATGGTCGTCACCGCCACCCTCCCCACAGGCCCGGAGCTGGCCCTCCGGCCGGGCGACGCGGGCTACGACGCCCGCCGGGCGGGGTTCAACACCGCGCTCGACCACCGCCCCGACCTGATCGTCGACGCCGCCATCCCGGCGGACGTGGTCGCCGCGGTGCGGCTGGCCGCCGGCACCGGCCGCCCCCTGGCCGTGATGAACACGGGGCACGGCCCGTCGGTGCCCGCCACCGGTGCGGTGCTCGTCCGCACCGATCGCCTGCGCGCGATCGCCGTCGACCCGGTGCACCGGACGGCCCGGGTCGGGGCCGGGGCGGTGTGGCGGGACGTCATCGATGCCGCGGCCCCCCACGGGCTGGCCCCGCTCAACGGGTCGAGCCCCCACGTCGGGGCGGTCGGCTACACCCTCGGGGGCGGCGTGGGCCTGCTGGGCCGCCGGTTCGGCTTCGCCGCCGACCACGTCCGCTGGCTGGACGCCGTGACCGCGGACGGCCGGGCCCGGCACGTCACCGCCGAGGCCGAGCCCGACCTGTTCTGGGCCCTGCGGGGCGCCGGCGCCAACTTCGGGGTGGTCACCGCGATGGAGATCGAGCTCTTCCCGGTGGCGACGCTGGTCGGCGGCGAGCTGTGCTTTGCGGGCGGCGCGGCGGAGGAGGTGCTGCACGCCTACGCCGGCTGGTCCCGCGAGGCGCCCGAGACGATGGCGTCGTCCGTGCTGCTCCTCGCCTATCCGGACGACCCGGCGGTGCCGCCCGGGGTGCGGGGCCGGCACATCACCCACGTGCGCGTCGCCGACAGCGGCGACGACCACGGCGAGGCCCTCCGCCGGGTGGGCCTGCTGCGGCGGATCGGTCCCCGGGTGCTCGACACCGTCCGGGTGATGCCCTACGCCGAGGTGGGCACGATCCACCACGAGCCGACCGACGAGCCGGTGGCCGCGTACGACCGGAACATCCTGCTCGGCGACCTCGACGCCGGCGCGGTCGCGGTGCTCACGGCGCACGCGGGCCCCGCGGCGGGCGCGCCGTTCCTCACCGAGCTGCGGGCGTGGGGCGGCGCGCTGGCCCGCCCCGCCAGGCCGCCGAACGCGGTGGGCGGCCGGGACGCGGCGTACTCCCTGCTCGCCATCAGCGACCCGGCGCCCGGGAACCGAGCCCGGCGAGACCGGCTGCTGGCCGCGATGGACCCGTGGTCGACCGGCATGAGCTACCCGAACTTCTCCGGCGTCGAGGACGGCGCGGTCGACGCCGTGCGCCGGGGCTACCGCCCCGGGGACTTCGCCCGGCTCCGGGACATCAAGGCCGCCTACGACCCCGGGAACCTGTTCCGGGTCAACTTCAACATCCCACCGGCGACGAGCCACGGAGGTGACGGGACATGAGGATCGGAATCGGACTGCCCGCGGCCGTCCCCGACGTCGATGCGACGACCATCGGCGCCTGGGCGGCGGAGGCCGAGCGGGTCGGGTTCGCCTCGGTCGGGGTGATCGACCGACTGGTGTACGACAACCTGGATCCGCTCACCGCGCTGGCCGCTGCCGCGGCCCGCACCGAGCACGTCGAGCTGCTCACCACGGTGCTGAACGTGGGGTGGCGCGCCAACCCCGTGCTGCTGGCCAAGCAGATGGCGTCGGTCGAGCTGCTGTCCGGCGGCCGGCTGACGGCCGGGCTGGGGCTCGGCGGCTGGCCCGAGGACTACGCCGCCAGCGGCGTCCCGACCTCGGGTCGCGGGGCCCGGCTGGAGGCGGCGCTGGACACCATGCACCGGGTGTGGGCCGGGGAGCTGGCGGGCCAGGGCGGTCCGACGCGCCGCCTGCCGGCGGGACGACCCGAGGTGCTGTTCGGCGGCCTGGTCCCCGCCGCGTTCGCCCGGGCGGCGACCCGCGGGCAGGGCTGGGTGGCGCCGCTGTTCGGGCTGCAGATGCTGCACGACGGGGTGGCCGCCGTCCGCCGGGCCTGGGCCGGCGCAGGGCGACCGGGCGGGCCCCGGATCGTGACCGGGCGCTACTTCGGCCTGGGCCCCGACGCCGACCGCATCGCCGACCACAGCATCCGCCACTACTACGGCGACGAGGCGCTCGCGTTCGCCCGGGCGGACACCCTCACCAGCCCCGAGCGCGTCCGGGACGAACTCGGCCGGCTCGCCGAGGCCGGTGCGACCGACGTCGTGCTGTACCCGACGTCGGCCGACATCGACCAGGTCCGGCTGCTCGCCCGGGCGGTGCTCCGGGGCGGCCGGTCGTCCGCGGCCTGAGGGACGGCGGGCTCGGGGCGTCGCGCCTACGGTTGCCCACGCCGGGTGCGGGGTGCGGGGAATCTGGGGTTTCTCGCAACAGCTCGGCGCTCTCGTGCGTGTAGGACGCGATGAACACCATGCCGAAGGCTGAGCCCTTGGACCTCCCGGCACCCACCGCGTGGGACAGCGACCTCGTCGAGGCCTACCGCGTGGGCTACGGCAAGCTCGTACGCCTCGCCTACCTGCTCACTGGCCACGCCGCCGTGGCCGAGGAGGTCGTGCAGGACGCGTTCGTCGCGAGCCATCGTGCCGGTGACCGGCTCCAGGACCCCTACCCCTACGTGCGGCGAGCCGTCGTCAACCGCTGCCGCTCGTGGGGGCGCAGGTACACGGTCGAGCGCGCCCACCGGCCGCGCCCGCCCGATCCCGCGGAGCTGGCCGCCGACGAGATGTGGGACGCCCTCGCCACGCTGAGCGACCGCCAGCGCACCGCCATCGTCCTGCGGTTCTACGAGGACCTGCCGGACGACCGCATCGCCGAGATCCTCGACTGCCGGCAGACGACGGTGCGCAGTGCGATCCACCGTGGCCTCCAGTCGCTGCGCCGGGTGATCGACCTGTGAGCCCGCACCCCGCCCGCCGCCCGTCCCGCCCGCTTCCCCCCGCCCCCCGCCACCAGGAGACCCCCCGGATGACCCTGCTCCACGACGACCGACCCGCCCTCGAGGACGGCGTGCGCACGATGCTGCACCGTCTCGCCGCGGACGTGGGCGATCGCCAGCCCGCCTGGGAGGACCTGCTCGCCCGGAACGAGGCCGTGGTGGTGCCGCTCGGCGTCCCGGAGTCGATCACCGAGGCCGGCGGCCGCCGCGCCGGTCGGGCCCGCCGCCCCCGCCTGAGCCTGGCGGCCGCCGCCGTGCTGGTGCTGGCCGTGGCCGGCGCAGTGGTCGTCGACCGCACCGGCCGGGAGCGCACCGAGGATCCGGCCGCCGAGACGATCAGCGCGGTCTCCCCGGGCGACCCCGCCTTCGACGCGGAGGCGGCGGCGGCCGTCTGGGCCACCGGCGTCGACGACCCGGTGGCGGCGACCGTGGCGTACCTCGGGGCCATGGGCGTACCGACCGACACCGCCCCGCCCGCGGCGGTGCTGCGCACGACCGACGGGACGACCGCCGTCGTCGAGTGGTCGCTCCCGGCCGCGGCCGGCGGCGCCGGCGGTGCCGGCGGCACGGTGTACCTGCGGTCGGCGCCGGTCGCCGACGGCCTCCCGACCTTGACCGTCGTCGGCGCCGCCGCCCCCGACGTCGCCCTCGCCGACGTCCGCTACGACGGCGCCGAGCTGTCGTTCACCGTGGCCCGCACCTCGGCCGAGGCCGGACAGCTGGCGCTCGGCGTGTGGATCGACGGATACCCGGTGCCGCTCGGCGGGGACGCCGTGGCCGGGGCCGGCGCCGGGAACGTCTCGCTCGGCGAGCTGCTCGACCTCGGGTCGGCCGCCGACGCCCAAGACACGCTGCGGCTGCCCGCCGAGCCCGACGACATCGTCACGCTGCGGGTCGTCAAGGTTGTCGACGGCACGGTTCGCTCGCTGACCCAGATGGCGGTGGCCCTCCCCGACGCCGACCCCGCCGCGGCCGCCGGCGGCACCCCGTCCACCGGTGGTCGGGGTGAGGCCACCGGGCAGGCCGACGCGGCCACGGGCGGAGCGTCCGGCTCGGCCGGCGCCGGAGCCGAGGCAGGGGCCGGGACCGCCGGGCCGGATGCCGCCGACCTGCTGCCCGGAGCCACGGTGCCGGCGCCGCCCGAGCTCCCCCCGCTGCCTCTCCCCGCGGTTCCCGGCGCCCCGGCACCCACGGTGCCGGCGCCGCCCGCCACGGCCACCGGGTCGGCCGGCGACCTGCCGTGACCCTCCTGCGTCCGTCGCCGACCTCCGCTCCGGCGACGGACGCAGTCAACCCCACGTGGTAGCCCCGGCCAGCGACGACCTCCAGGCGACATCCCAGCACCGCCTGCTCGTCACCCCGCAGGCCGGGGCTACCACCGGGCCTTCCCCGCCGCCGTTTCGCCGCCCGCCCCTCCACCAGGAGCAGAAGGCCGACGGGTCCGGCAGCGTTTCCACAAGCTGGTCTCCCGCGACTGAGCTGCCCGTCAGGGTTCCAACCACGCGCCCCTTGCCGGTCGAGGAGATCAGATGCACGCTGGTGGTGACGACACCGTCACGGAGGGATGCGATGACAGAGTCCCTGGTGCTGGCTGAGCGAGCGGGCGAGATCGGGCCCGTTCGCCGGGAGATCATCTTCGAACCGTTGGAGGAGCCGGCTCGCACCGTACCGGCTCCGGCCGAACCCCCGCCGGCGGCGCCGGACGCACCACCGCAGGAGCCCGTGCCGGTCCGGCCATGAGCCAGATCTCCGGCATGTGCGGTGCGGGGGACGGGCGCCCCCTGGTCGCCGGATCGCTCCGCGGCTACCGGACCTGGCGCCTGCAGCGCCGCCGGTCACGACCGTCCGGCGACACGCTGCCGCTGACCTCGGTCACCCGCCGCGTGGTGTGGGGCCCCACGTTGACCGCCCGCTGCACGCCCGACGACATGGCGAACCTGACCGGAGCCGCGGCGACTCTCCCGGGCGACCATGCGGCCCCGGCAGCGGAGTGCCACTGCGGCATCTACGGGTGGTACGACCCGGCCGACACCGGCATGCTCCGTGCCCGCGTGTTCGGGGTGGTCGAGGCATCCGGTCTCGTCCTCATGGGCGATCGCGGCTTCCGGGCCGAGCGGGCCAGGATCGTCGCGGTCGTCGCCCGGAACCGCCGGCTCACCGCGGCGTGCGAGCAGGCGGGCATCGCGGTCTACCGGCGCCGGCGCGACCTGCTCCGGGACTGTCCCCCGGAGGACCTGTCGGCGCTGCTCGGAGACGTCCCCGACCCGGAGCAGCCCGCTCCGCCCGGCGGGCCGTCGCTCTCCGGGTTCGACCGGCTCGTCCTGCTGGCCGTGTGCGGCCGTGTCGCGCTGATCGCCGCCGCGTTGGCCGTCCTCCCCACCGGCCCCGCCGTCGTCGCCGCGGTCGTGGCGCACGTCGCGCTGCTGAGCTTCATCGCTGCCCGTCTTCGGCAGTGACGGACGCGGGCGCGGGCCACCGGCCGGCCACGGTTCGCGACGCGCTGCCGGGACCGTGGGGATGGCCGGTCCCGGCAGCCCGTCTGCCCGCCACGCCGCTCAGGTCTCCAGCGCGGGCGCCTTGACGACGATCAGCTCGGTGTCGTCCGCGATCGTCGGGTTGCGGCCGGTGTTCGGCAGGTTGTTGTCGCACCCGATCAGGAGCTTGGTCTCGCTGACCGGATGGATGGCCTCGACCGACTCGCAGGTCACCCGGAACGGGTCGCCCAGCCCCACGTCGCCGGGACGGATCGCGGGAAGCGACACGAGGTCCGGATCCGGGATGGCCGCCAGGTCGACGGCGAGCGACTTGACGAGGGACCCGCCCGCGTCGACCGCGGTCCGATCGACCACGTACACGTTCCGGAAGACCGCGTTGAGCCCGCTGCCGCCGTCCCGCTCGATGACAACGAGGCGATGCGGGTCGATGGTCCACATGTCCGCCACGAAGTGGCCGGGTTGCTCGGTCTGGTAGTTCCAGACCCGGCCGGTGAAGGCCTCGTCCCGGACGCTGAACTCGAAGACCATCCGGCGCGTGGAAGGGGCCTCGGCCACGGTGGCGCCCTCGAGCGCCGCGTAGAGGTAGGTCCCGTTGGGGTTGATCGCCATCGCCTCGTACCCCCGGCTGTTCGGCTGGGACGGCGGGCGCCCGGCCAGGAACGGGTTGTTCGGGGACATCAGCGGGCCGGGGGTCTCGAACGGCGCGTCGAGGAGCCGGCCGGTGGCGTCGAAGTGCAGGATCCACGGGCCGAACTCGTCGCCCACCCACAGGTCGCCGTTCCTCCCTCGCTGCAGGGACTCGGGGTCGATGTCGGCACCGGTCAGGCGCCGCTCGGCGGTCCCCTCGTGGACGATCGGGAACCCGATCAGGTGGTCCGGGTCGCGGAACTCGACGAACTCGCCCGGCCCTGTGTCGACCTCGACCGCACCGCTGCCGCCGCGGGCCGTCTTGAAGTCGGGCCGCACGTAGTAGGCGCGGATGAGGAAGTCGCTCGAGTTGGCCTTGGTGCCGAACCCGTTGTCGGGCATCGCCAGGTACTCACCCCGCTCCCGGCCCGCCACGACGGCGGAGAACCCGGCGACGGGCTGCTGGGGGCGCGGGAACTCGATTCCGTTCAGCACGCCGGTTCCGAGGGCGGCGCCCGACGGCGGCCCGAACGCCAGCGCGTCGGCCGGGAGCACGGCTCGGCCGACGAGCGTCGGTCGCGCCTCCTCGCCGCCCGCCAGCGCCTGACCTCCGGGAAGGGACATTGTCGCCGCGATCACGGCGGCGACGGCTCTGGTCAGCCATGTGTGCATCTCCGGCTCCTCTCGCACGGGGAAAAGGAACGCCGGTGAGCGTGCGCCGCCCGTCGTCCCGGGCGCACGAGGCCTCGGTCCCGACGCGCACCCGGGCCCCGACCGGAACGTTCCCGGGCGCAGATCGGGACGCGGGTACCATCCACCCGGGACACCGGCCGCCCTACTGTTGGCGCAGGCCCGGAGGTGGCGGATGGAGCACCCCGACGATCGCTCGGCGACTCGGCCACCATCGACGGGCCTCCGGCGTGCGCTGGTCGCCGGGGTGGTGACCGCGGTGGTCGTCGGCGGCGCCTGCGCCGTCGTGATCGGGCTGCGCGCCGCCAACCACGACGCCGAGCCGGAGGGCCAGAACTGGTGGCTGGTGGCCTGGTTCGTGACCGGGCTCGCGTACTCGCTCGCCGGCGTGCTGCTCGTCAGCCGACCGGGTCGACGGCTCCTCGGCTCGTGGCTGCTGGTCGTGGGGGCGACCTCGGTGACGGTCGCGCTGGCCGTCCAGTACCGCGGCTACGAGCAGTCGGTCCCCGGCCCGCCCCGCTGGCCGGCCCTCGCCGACGCTGACACGTGGGCACGGCCCCTCGGCGCCGCCGTGCTCGTCGCGCTGGTCCCGGGTGCGCTGGTTCCCGCGGCCGGGCGATCGGATCGGCGCGCGGTCGCCGTTTGGCTCGTGGCCGTCGTGGCCACGGTCGGCGTCGTGGTCGCGAGTGCGGCGGGCTGGCGGCGGGTCGACGTCGCCGCCTCGTGGCTGGTGGGCGCAGTGGGCCTCGTGTGGATCGGCGTGCTGGGGCACCGCTGGCGGAGCCGGCGCCGGGCCACGAGCGACCCGCTGGACGGGTGGCTGTTCGCGGGGGTGGCCGTCGCGTGGCTGGCGGTGGTCCCCGACGGCCTCGACGTGATCGACTGGTCGCTCGCCGGTCGCGACGTCGTGTGGGCCGTCCTGCTGATCGCGACGGTGCCGTTGCTGGTGGTCGGAGCGCTCATCGACGAGTTGCGGCGCGGGCCGTCGGACGCGGAGCAGCTCTCCCACCGCAGCCTCGAATGGGTCCTGCTCGCCGCCGGGATCGTCATGATCTACACGGTGGTGGTCGCCGGGCTCGGCTGGCTGGTCGGCGGGAGCGGCCCGACGTGGCTCCTCGTCGCGGCCACGGGGGCCATCGCCCTGGCGATCGAGCCGGCGCGGCGGCGGATCCGCCACCTCGTCGACCGGCTCGTGTTCGGCACCCGGGACGACCCCCTGGCCGTCGTGCAGCGCATCGTCGACCACGTCGGGACCGACACCGGCGACGACCTCCTGCCGGCCCTCGTGCGGAGCCTCGAGCGGGGCCTGCGGTTCGACGCCATCGCCATCGACGTGGCGGTGCCCGGCGGGGGGTGGGAGCGGGCCGCCTCGGTGGGCGGCGTGACCGAGCACCGCCACGAGGTGGTCCTGCACCACCGGGACGAGGTCGTCGGTCGCCTCGTCGTCGGCTGGGAGGAGGCGCCGTCGATGCGCGCCCGCGACGCGCAGCTGCTCGACCAGCTCGCCGGCCCGCTCAGCCTGGCGGTGAGCTGGGTCCGCCTGGCGGCCGACCTGCGGCGGTCGAGCCTGGCCGTCGTGTCGGCGCGCGAGGAGGAGCGCCGCCGCCTCCGACGCGACCTTCACGACGGCGTAGGCCCGACGCTCACCGGGGTCTCGCTCGGGCTCCGCACCGCCGTGCGCCAGCTCGACCGTGCCGCCGCCGGGTCGTCCCGCCCGTCGCCGGCGCTGCTCACCCGCCTGGCCGACGAGGTCGACGGTGTCGTGCACGAGATCAAGCGGATCGTGCGCGACCTGCGGCCCACCGCGCTCGACCAGCTGGGCCTGTTCGGCGCGGTGGCCGAGTTCACCCGCAAGCTCGCCGACGACCTGGACATCCGCCTCTCGCTGCCGTCCGCCCCCACCCCGCTCCCGGCCGCGGTCGAGGTCGCGGCCTACCGGATCGTCACCGAGGCCCTCACCAACGTGGTCCGCCATGCCCACGCCGAACGCTGCTGGCTCCGCATCGTCACCGACGAGCTGGTGGAGATCGACGTCATCGACGACGGCGTCGGCATCGACCGTCGCCGGTCCGACGGCGTGGGCCTCACCGCCATGCGGGAGCGGGCCGCGGCGCTCGGCGGCGCGGTGCGGTTCGTCCCCGGCCCCACGTGCGGCACGCACCTGCACGTCCAGCTCCCCACCGCGCTGCCATGAGCGAGCCAGGCGACGCGGGGCGGTCGGTCGGGGGCGCCCCCCATGCCGTGCTGCGGGTGGCGATCGTCGACGACCACCCGATGTTCCGCATGGGCCTCGCCGTCGCCATCGCCGAGATGGCCGGGATCGAGGTCGCCGGCGAGGCCCAGTCGGCCGACGAGGTCGCCGGCCTGGTGGCCTCGACCGCCCCGGACGTCGTGCTCCTCGACGTCCGCCTCGGCGACGGCTCCGGCCTCGAGGTCAACCGCTGGCTCGCGGCCCACCACCCGGCGATCAGGGTGATCATGCTGACGATGTCCGAGGATCACGACACCGCCCTGACCGCCCTGCGCGACGGGGCGTCCGGCTACCTCGTGAAGGGCGCCGATCCCGAGCGTCTGGAGCACGCCCTGCGGGCCGCGGCCGCGGGCGACGTCGTGCTCGACCACGACATGGCTTAGGCCGTCACCGAGCTGGCGGTGGCCCGCCGCCGCGGCGCCGCGGGCCGCCCCTTCGCCGAGCTCACGCAGCGCGAGTTCGACATCCTCGAGCTGGTGGCCGAGGGGCT
>JBKPHT010000044.1:0-27376 GCA_046730015.1 Actinomycetota bacterium | reverse complement strand
CACCAGGGTCGCGGCGGCGACGGCGCAGGCGGCGGCCACGCCGCCGACCGCCATCCAGCGGAACGGCGGCCGGCGGCGGCCGGCGGCCGGCGGCAGGGCCACGAGCCGGCGGCCGGCCATCACGGCGTCGAGGTCGGGCTCCTCCAGCGGCTCGCGGGCGGCGCGGTCGGCGAAGTGGGCACGGAGGCGGTCCTCCAGCGGCGGCGGCGTGTCGGTCATGCGGACTCCCGGAGCGAGGTCTCGAGGCGGCGGAGCGCCCGGTGCAGGCGGCTCTTGACGGTGCCCTCGGCGATGCCCAGGGCCGTGGCGACCTCCTCGGTCGACCAGTCGAGGTAGAAGCGGAGGACGACGACCGCGCGCTGGTCGAGGGGCAGCAGCGCGACAGCGGCGGCGACGGCCGGGTCGGCCATCGTGTCGGCACCCGGCACCGGCGCGACGGGCGGCGGCCGCCGGTCCCGCTCGGTACGGCGCCGGCGGCCCCGGTTGCGGGCCTGGTTCACGGCCACCCGGTAGACCCAGCCGGCGGGCCGGTCCATCGCGCCGACGTGGGCCCAGCGTTCGTAGGCGCGGGTCATGGCCTCGTCGACGCACTCCCGGGCCAGGTCGGGCTCGCCCACCGTGAACCCGACGGCCCGCCGGACGCTCGCCCACTCGTCCCGGTAGAAGTCCTCGAACCTCCGGCCGGGGTGCACTGTCGCCTCCACGGTCCCATGACCCCCGGGCGTCTCGTCCGGTTCCCGGGGAACCCGGGACCCCCTCGGCATCGTCGCACAAGGCATGAACGGTGACGTGCGGACCAGGGCGGGACGGCGGGAACGGGCGGCGGCCTGGCCGGCGGTGACCGTCGCGGCGGTGGCCCTGGCGGTCGCGGCGTGCGGCGGGGCGGGCGACGGCGAGGCGGCGGACGAGAGCAGCAGCGGCGGATCGGTCACCGACCAGGACGACGGGACCGAGGGCGTCGCCGCGCCCGGCGCCGGCGGGGTCGATGCGGCCGGCGCCCCGGACGCGCTCACCGTCGGCGCCCCGGTGGCCGAGGGCCGCGACATCGTCCGCACCGGCACGATGACCGTGACCGTCGGCGACGCCCCGGGCGCCGCGGACGACGTCCGCCGCCTCGCCGCCGACCGCGGCGGCTTCGTGGCCGACGAGTCGGTGCGGGTGGAGGACGACGAGGTCGACCTGACCCTCCGGGTCCCGGCCGACGGCTTCGACGACCTGCGCCACGAGATCGCGGAGTTGGGCGACGTCGCGGCCCAGGACAGCCAGGCCCAGGACGTGACGGCCCAGGTGGTCGACCTCGACAGCCGCATCGCTTCGCTGCGGGCCAGCGTCGAGCGGCTCCGGGGGCTGCTCGGCCAGGCCGGCGACGTCGGCCAGCTGGCGGCCGTCGAGGGCGAGCTGGCCTCCCGGGAGTCCGAGCTCGAGGCGCTGCTCGGCCAGCAGCGGGTGCTGCAGGACCAGGTGGCACTGGCCACCCTCACCGTCCACCTCACCCAGGAGCGGCGGCCCACCCTGGCCGACGACGCCCCCGGGTTCACCGACGGCCTGCGGGCCGGCTGGGTCGGCCTGGTCGAGGTCGGCCGGGTGGCGCTGGCGGGCCTCGGCTTCGCCCTTCCCTTCGCGGTGCCGGCTCTGCTGGTGCTCGCGGCCGTCCGCTGGTGGCGCCGCAGGCGGACGTCCGCGGTCCCGCCCGTCGCCCCCACCGAATCGGTGCCCTGATCCGGCGGAACCGGCCCGCCCGGGGGAGGTCGCCCCCGCTACGGTACGCGGGCGCATGACCGCCCTGGACGCCCACCGGTCCCGCCTCGACGACCGGCTCGCCGATCTGGTCGCGGCCCACCGCGTCCCCGGCGCCGCCTGCGGGGTGCTGCTCGACGGCGAGGTCCACGTCGCCACCGCGGGGGTCACCAACGTCGACACCGGCGCGCCGGTCATCCCCGGCACCCTGTTCCAGCTCGGCTCGATCACGAAGCTCTACACGACCACGCTGGTGATGCAGGCCCACGCGGCCGGCATCGTGTCGCTCGACGAGTCGGTGCGGGCCCAGCTCCAGGAGTTCACCGTCGCCGATCCGGCGGCCACCATCGAGATCACCCCCCGCCACCTGCTCACCCACACCAGCGGCCTGGAGGGCGACCACCTCATCGACACCGGCTGGAACGCTGACGCCCTCCAGCGCTACGTCGCCACCCTGGCCGGGCTCGGCCAGATCCACCCTGCCGCCTGCGGCTACAGCTTCTGCAACACCGGCTACGCCGTGGTCGGCCGCCTGCTGGAGGTGGCCACCGGCGAGCACTTCGACCGGGTGCTCCGGCGCCGGCTGGCCCGCCCGCTCGGCTGCCGGGGCACCCTCACCCTCCCCCAGCACGCGCTGCTCCACAGCGTGGCGGTCGGCCACGCCCAGGTGCCGGGCGAGCCGGCGACCCGCCAGGCCCGCTGGGCGATCACCCGGTCGAACGGCCCGATGGGCGGCGTCCTCGCCCCGGCCGGCGAGCTGCTGGCGTTCGCGGCCGTCCACCTGTCCGGCGGGCGGGCCGCCGACGGCGGCGAGGTGCTCGCCCCCGGCGACGTCGCCGCCATGCAGGAGGTCCAGGCGGCCAGCCCCGTCCCGGGCGAGGCCCAGGGCCTGGGCTGGACGGTCCGCCGGTGGGGCGACCTGACCTGCCTCGGCCAGGACGCCGACACCTTCGGCCAGCGGGCCGTGCTCCGGGTGCTGCCCGAGCGCAACCTGGCCGTCTGCGTCCTCACCAACAGCAGCGCCGGCGGGGCGGTCAGCCAGGCGATGCTCGGGCACGTCGCCACCGAGATCGCCGGTGTCCCGCCGGAGGCCGACCTCGTGCCCGAAGGCCCCCGCCGGCCCGCCGCCGCGCTCGCCCGCCTAGCGGGCACCTACGAGCGCCTCCACCAGCGGATCCAGGTCGAGGTCGAGCCCGACGGCACCCTGACCATGACGACCGAGCCGTCGGGGGTGCTCCAGGCGCTGGGCGTCGACACCGGCGTCATCTCCCTCACCCCGCTCGCCCCCGAGCGCGACGCCGACGACGAAGACGACGGCGGCCAGGTGTTCGCCGGCGTCGACCCGGCCACCGGCCTGCGCGAGCCGGTCGTCTTCGCGGGACCGCCCGACGGGCCGGCCAGCGGCGTCCACCAGGCGGGCCGGCTCCACCGCCGGGTGGGCTGAGCCCTCGGGGCTCAGCTCCCGGTCAGGATCTCGCGCACCTCGTCGATGCTCTCGGATGTCACGAGCACCAGCACCTCGTCCCCCACCTGCAGGCGGGTGTCGCCCCGGGGGACGATCACCCGGTCGTTGCGGAGGACAGCCACGGCGGTGGAGTCGCGGGGGAAGCCGAGCGACACGATCTCCCGGTCGGCGGCCGGGCTGTCGGAGGCCAGCGTCACCTCGATGAGGGTCGCCCGGCCCCCCTCGAACGACAGCAGCCGGACCAGCGAGCCGACGCTCACCGCCTCCTCGACCAGGGCCGTGAGCAGGTGGGGGGTCGACACCGCGACGTCGACGCCCCAGTTCTCGTTGAACATCCACTCGTTCTTCGGGTTGTTGACCCGGGCCACGACGCGGGGGACGGCGAACTCCTGCTTGGCCAGCAGGCTGATCACCAGGTTGTCCTCGTCGTCGCCGGTGACGGCGGCCACCACGTCGGCGTCGGCCAGGCCGATGACCCGCAGGCTGTTCACCTCGCAGGCGTCGGCCACGTGCCACTCGACGCCCGGCGGCTCGCCCGCCTTCTGCATCCGGGTGGCGTGGTCGCCGTCCTGCTCGATGATGTGGACCTCGTGCCCGGCCTCGTGGAGCTCGCCGGCGATGAACGCGCCGACCGCGCCGCCGCCGGCGATGACGACCTTCACGCGTGGGCCCCCGCGCCCGCGCCGGCGAGGTGCTCGTCGATCTCGTCGAGGTGGCCGACGGCCACCGCCAGGTAGACGATGTCGCCGTCCTGGGTCACCAGGTCGGGGCTGGCCACCTGGGCGGTGCCCATGCGGCTGACCGCCACCGCCCGGGCCACGCCGGGGATCTCGATGCCGGCCAGCGGCTGGCCCGCCCAGCTGGCGGCCACCGGCCGCTCGACCACCACCACCTTGGCGCTGGGGTCGACCCAGTCGCTCTCGGAGGCGTCGGGCAACAGCTTGCGGAGCACCCGGTCGATCGTCCATTGGACGGTGGCGATGGTCGGGATGCCGAGGCGCTCGTAGATCACCGCCCGGCGCGGGTCGTAGATGCGGGCGACGACCCGCTCGATGCCGAACGTCTCCCGGGCCACCCGGGCGGTGAGGATGTTGGAGTTGTCGCCGTTGGTGACCGCGGCGACCGCCATCGCGTCGCGGATGCCGGCCTCCTCCAGCCGGTCGCGGTCGAATCCCACCCCGACGACCTGCTGGCCGGCGAAGCCCTCGTCGAGGCGCCGGAACGCCCTCGGGTTCTTGTCGACGACCGCCACGGAGTGGCCCTGGTCCTCGATGATGCGGGCGAGCCCCGAGCCGACACGGCCGCAGCCCACGATCACCACGTGCATGAGCGGCGACGCTACAGCACGGTCCCGTGGGGCCCCGAACCCGGGGCCGCAGCGCCCCGCGCTTGACATGGGGGTCGGATCGTAAGGCATGCTTACCGGAGTATGACGAGGGGCATTTGCGGCAGCGGGCAAGGAGTCTCCCCGTGATCGTGTGCCACTGCCGTGTCGTCAACGACAAGAGCATCTACCAGGAGATCTGCCGCGGCGCGGAGTCCGTCGACGAGATCGCCGACCGGTGCGGGGCAGGGGCGCGCTGCGGGTCGTGCCGACCTACCATCGGGCTGCTCCTGGCCGTGGCGTCGGCCCCGGAGCAGGTGGAGCCGGCAGCCTGACCCCCGCGCCCGGGGCGACGATCACCGGCCCGAGCAACCGGCCGGAGGTCGAACCATGCGAGGGCGTCCCGAGATCATCGAGCTGCTGAACGAGGTGCTGACCGCCGAGCTCACGGCCGTCAACCAGTACTTCGGTCACGCCAAGATGCAGAAGAACTGGGGCTACGACTCGCTGGCCGACCGCACCTACCACGAGTCGGTCGACGAGATGAAGCACGCCGACAGCCTCATCGAGCGGATCCTCTACCTCGAGGGCATGCCCAACCTCCAGCGGCTCGGCCCCGTCCGCCTCGGCGAGGACCCCATCGAGCAGCTCCGCCTCGACCTCGAGGTCGAGCGCGAGGCCGTCGAGCGGTTCAACCGCGGCATCGCCCGGTGCGTCGAGATGGGCGACAACGGCACCCGCGAGCTCCTGGCCGACATGCTCACCTCCGAGGAGGACCACGTCGACTGGCTGGAGACCCAGCTCAGCCTGGTGGCGGCCCTCGGCGAGCAGCTCTACCTGTCGGAGCAGATGGGGAGCTGAGCGGCGCTCGCCCCGCGTCGCTCACCAGCCCGTGGTCGAGGGCGGCGGGCCGGGCCGCCCCGGCGGCGGATCCGCGGGACCCGGGTCGCGGGCGCCAGCCGCGGCCGGCGCAGCGCCGGTGCGGCCGTTCTGCGCCGCGAGCAGGTCTCGGATCTCGACCAGCAGGGTCGCCTCGTCGGACAGCGACTCGGGCTCCACCGGCTCCTCGCCCCGCTTCCGCCGCTCGTTCAGCACGTTGAGCGGCTTGACGATGAGGAAGAAGACGACCGCCGCCACCGACAGGAAGTAGATGAGGGCGTTGATCACGACGCCGTACTGGAACGTGCTGTCGTTGATCGTGAAGTCCATGTCCCGGAAGTCCACCCCGACGATCATCCCGACGAGCGGCGTGATCAGCCCCTCGACGACCGAGGTGACGACCGCCGTGAACGCGGCGCCGATGACCACGGCGATGGCCAGCTCGACCACGTTGCCGCGGGAGATGAAGTCCTTGAACTCCTTGAGGACACCGGGCACGGCGTCGACCTCCGCATCTGTTCGGTGGGCCCGCCCGAACGCGTACCGTACCCAACTCTCGCCACTCCAAGGAGGGGGCCATGCGCATCGCGATCACCGGGTCGAGCGGCCTCATCGGCACCGCTCTGGGCCGGTCGCTACGGGCCGACGGTCACGAGGTGGCGCCGGTCGTCCGGTCGGCCTCCGACGACCCCCGGGCCGTCCGCTGGGACCCGGCGGCCGGCACGATCGACGCCGCGGCCCTCGAGGGCGTCGACGCCGTCGTGCACCTCGCGGGTGCCGGCATCGGCGACAGGCGCTGGTCGGAGGCCCGCAAGCGGGAGATCAAGGACAGCCGCACCACCGGCACCGACCTCGTGGCCCGCACCCTGGCCGGGCTGTCGTCGCCGCCGAAGGTGCTGGTCTCGGCATCGGCCATCGGGTTCTACGGCGACCGGGGCGACGAGGTCGTGACGGAGCTGAGCGCCCCCGGCGACGACTTCCTCGCCGGAGTGGTCTCGGCGTGGGAGGGGGCGACCGCCCCGGCGGCCGAGGCGGGCATCCGGGTGGTGCACGCCCGCAGCGGCATCGTCCTCTCCGGCGACGGCGGGGTGCTGCCCCGGATGGCGCTGCCGTTCCGGTTCTTCGTCGGCGGCCGGCTGGGGTCGGGCCGGCAGTGGGTGAGCTGGATGTCGATCGAGGACGAGGTGGGCGCCCTCCGCTTCCTGATCGAGCGGGACGACCTCGCCAGCCCCGTGAACCTGGTTGCGCCCGAGCCGGTCACCAACGCCGAGCTGGCCCGCGCCATCGGCGACGTGCTGCACCGCCCGTCGCTCGTGCCCGTCCCGGCGTTCGGGCCCCGGCTGGTGCTGGGCCGGGAGATGGCCGACGAGCTGCTGTTCGTCAGCCAGCGGGTGCGTCCCGGGGTCCTGATCGACGCCGGCTACCCGTTCGTGCACACCGACGTGACCGCAGGCCTCCGGGCCGCGCTGGGAGGCTGAGATGCCCGAGGTGGGCGACACGGACGCGCGGGACCGGGCGGGCGGTGACCGCGGCGACGGCGGCGACGACCCGGTCCCGGCGCGGCCGGGGGTCGCCGCGTTCGACTTCGACGGCACGCTGGCCGGGCGCGACACGCTGGTGCCGTTCCTCCGCCAGGCGCGGGGCACGCCCCGGGTGGCGCTGGCCGCGGCCCGGGCCGCGATGCGGACCCGGGGCCGCGACGCGCTGAAGGTCGCGGCCATCGGCCACCTGTTCCGGGGCGTGGCTGGCGAGCGGCTCGACGCCCTGGGCCGCGCCTACGTCCCGACGCTCGTCGGGCTGCTGCGGCCCGAGATGGTCGAGCGGCTCGACTGGCACCGGGCCGAGGGGCACGCCCTCGTCGTCGTGTCGGCGTCACTCGGGGTCTACCTCCGGCCCCTGGCCGACGAGCTCGGACTCGACGCCGCCCTCGCCGTGGAGCTGGTCACCGACGCCGACGGGGTGCTCACCGGCGAGGTCGTCGGCCAGCTCAACACCCGGGGACCGGAGAAGGTCGCCCGGCTTCGGGCATGGGCCGACCAGCGCTTCGGGCCGGCCGGCGAGTTCGAGCTGTGGGCGTACGGCGACTCTGCCGGCGACGAGGAGCTGCTCGCTCTGGCCGACCACCCCACGTGGGTCGGCCGCCGCGCCGGCTCCGCCCGCTGACCGTCGTCACCCGAAGGCGTCGCTCAATCGGGCTCGGCGTCGGTGACGGAGAGTGAGCGGGGCAGGTCGAGCGTCGTGGACCAGGTCACGCGGCCGTCGGCCAGCTTCCCCTGGCGGCTCGCCACCGGACCGCCGTCGGGCCGGTCGACGGTCACCGTGAGCCGGTCGGCGTTGGCGAACGGCTGGACGGGCGCGTTGAACCGGTAGGGGCCCTCGACCACGCCGGCCAGGTCGAGCTGGAGCTGCACCGACCCGCCAGGAGGGATGTCGACGAATGTCGAGTACACGTTGCGGCCCAGCTCGGTCTCCGCCTGGACGGCGACGGGCGCGCCGTCCCGGCGCGCCGCCACCAGCTCGAACGGGCTGTACATCGACACGAAGGAGCGGTTGGTCCCCCACGGCAGCCCGACGGCGTTGCCGATCACGTAGTCGGGCAGGCCGGAGGGCGGCGCCGTGTTCTCCAGCGTGACCGTGAGGGTGCTCGTCACCTGGCCGGTGGCCGGGTCCCAGTGGACGTCGTAGCTCTCCCGGCGGTTGAGGAACAGGTCGATCTTGCTGCCGGCGGCGTTGGCGGTGGTCAGCGTGACGGAGTCGGTCCCGGCCTTGGGGGGGTCCAAGCTGCCGGTGACGCCCATCGGGACGAGCGGCAAGTACGTGACCGGGTCGGGCGTGGCGAAGGCGATGTGGCCGCCGTCGACGATCGGGTCGAAGTGGTCGCTCAGGGTCCGGGGGCCGGGCAGGCTCTCGCGGGTGAGCCGGTCGAACGTCTCGTGGGCGACGTCGGACAGGGCGTCGACCCGGTCGGCGTTGGAGCCGAACGCCTGGTACTGCTCGAACATCAGGAACCGGGCGGCGTTCTCGCTGGTCAGCGGCGTATCGAGGCCTTCGATCTCGACGTCGCCGGTGAAGCGCATGATGGCCGCCAGGCCCACGGGGTCGACGGTCATGACGCCGTCGATCGGGACACCGCCCGACTGCGGGTACAGCTCGCCCGCGGCGGTGGCCAGCGACAGCAGGTCGGGGGTCATCGTCAGGTTGCGCCAGGTCCCGGCCACGTCGAACCGGTCGTACCGGGACACCAGGTCGGGCGGGGCGGTGAGCGAGCGCTCCGGGCCCGGGACGCCGTCCTGCTCCAGCTCGGCGACCCGGCCGAACCGCGGCATCGACAGCTTCCCGTCGTCGAGCACGATCTCGGCGAAGTTGCCGGGGAAGCCGAACCGGCCCCGGGCCTCGACCGGCGTGGTGAACAGCACGAGGTAGCGCTTGGGGCCGTCCGCCCCGAGCAGCGTCGGGGCCACGCTGACGGCGTTGTGGGCGGCGTCGGCGTCCGGGACCGCCGAGGCGACCTGCTGGTCGAGCCTGTCGATGCGCGTCGTCACCGGGGCCAGCAGCCACGGCGAGCGGGCTTCGTCGACCGAGTGGTCCATGCGGCCGAGGGCGTTGCGGACCTGCTGCAGCGGCCCGGCCATCGCCGCCACGGCCGCCGGGTCGAGGCGGCCGTCGACCAGCTGCAGGCTGTCGACGTCGGCGTTGGTGGCGGCGAGGGAGGTCACGTCCGCGACGTCACTGGCCTGGGCCGACAGCGACCCGATGGCGTGGATGTTGGGCCCGATGACCGGGAGGGTCGTCGCCGGGGCGACGAACCAGCTCGACAGCGTGTCGTCGGCCGCGGCCAGCGAGCGGGCGGCCAGCGACAGCTGCTGGGCGGCCGTGTCGTCGTCGGCCTCGCGGGCGGCGGCCAGCCCACCGTCGATGGCCCGCCCGCCCTCGGCGATGTCGCCCATCACAGACATGACCCCCAGCGCCGCCCCGGCCAGCATCAGCGCGAGGATGCCGGCGCACACCAGGCCCACCCGGCGGACCCGTCGCTGCACCCGGCTGCCGGCGTTGCCGTACCCGGACACCACCGCAGGCGCCAACGCGGCGACCGTGAGGATGGCGGTCAGGCCGTGGAACCCGATCGGCTCGGTCCGCAGCAGCGCGATCGCCCCCAGCCCGACGACGAAAGCGCCCCGGGCCCGGCTCCGGCTGTCGCGCAGGACCGACACGAACGCGACGACGATCGCCACCGCCGCGCAGGCGGCCGCCACCCCGTCGCCGGCGAGCACAGCGGCGACGCCGGCCGGCAGGAACCAGGTCCACCGGCGGGCGGTCCCGCCGAACACGGCGGCCACCGCTACGAGCGCCGCGCTCCAGAACGCGTCGGCGGTGCTCAACCCCGTCGGCTCCGCCCAGCTGAGCATCGCCCCGGCCCCGGCGGCCGCGGCGACCGTGACGGCGTACCCGACGGTTCGCGACCGCCGAGTGGCGAACAGCTCCGGACGACGCACGGCGATCGACATGGAAGCTTCCAATGTACGCGACACCCCGGACGCCGCCGTCATCTCGGCGTCGGAGGCCGTTGTCCCCGAGGCGATGGGGCCGTTCTCGTGTTCCCGAGGCGATAGCTGTCGGCCCCCGACCACTATCGCCTCGAGAATCGGCGAACGACCGGTATCGCCTCGAGAACCAGCGACCGCCGGGTCAGGAACCGAATTCGGTGACGCCGGCCGGCCCCGGGCCGAGCTCCGGGTGGCGGTCTATGCTCGGCCGCGCGTGTCTGGGATGGGGGCTACAGCGGCGGGGATGGCGTCCCGGGCCTCGTCCCCGGTGACGACCGGCGAGGATCCGCGCCCCGCGCCCGGCGGATCCCGGCACGCCGGGGGGCTGCCGTCGACGGCCACCTACGTGCTGGCCGACGCCGGGGCCATGACCGTCGCGCTCGTCATCGCCCACCTGCTCCGGTTCGGCGTGTCGGCGGTGCTGCTGCCAGGCCCCAACGTGCCGTACGTCCTGGTGGCGGCGCTCAGCATCCCGGTGTGGCTCGGGGTGCTCGGGCTGGCCGGCTGCTACGACCGCCGGGTGCTGGGGGTCGGCTCGGACGAGTACCGGCGGGTGCTCAACGGCGGCGTCCACTTCCTGGCCGTCGTGGCCCTGTTCCACTTCCTCGGCCGGCTGGTGATCGCGCGGGGCTACGTCGGGGTGCTCATCCCCGTGGCCGTGGTGTTGACGCTGCTCACCCGCCTGGCCCTCCGCTCGTGGCTCTACGGCGAGCGGCGCCGGGGCCGCTACGTCCACCGCCTGCTGCTGGTGGGGACGGCGTCGACCGCGGTCGACGTCGGCGAGCACCTGGCGCGCTCGCCGGGCTTCGGCTTCGTTCTCGTCGGCGCCTGCGTGCCCGACCCGGTGTCGGTGCTCCGCATCGGCGGGCGGGAGGTGCCGGTGCTCCGGCGTGACCTCGGCCTGCGGGCGTGCATCGAGCTCAGCGCCGCGGACGCCGTGGCCATCACCTCGGAGTCGGGCGCGGGGGCCCTCCGGGCGCTGGCCGCCGACCTGGCCGGCCTGCCGGTCGACCTGCTGGTGGCGCCGGCCATCGCCGAGGTGGCCGGCCCCCGGACCGTGGTCCGTGAGATGGGTGGCCTGCCGCTGCTCCACGTGGAGGAGCCGACGTTCACCGGCCCCCAGCGGGTGGTCAAGGAGCTGTTCGACCGGCTGGGCGCAGCCGCGGCGCTGGCCGTGCTGTCACCGGTGTTCGCGGCGGTGGCGCTGGCGGTCAAGCTCGACAGCCCGGGCCCGGTGTTCTTCCACCAGACGCGGGTGGGGCGCGACGGGCGCCGCTTCGACATGGTGAAGTTCCGCACGATGGTGGTCGGGGCCGAGCGGCTGCGGGCCGACCTGGTCGACCGCAACGAGGCCGACGGCCTGCTGTTCAAGCTGCGGCTCGACCCCCGGGTCACCCGCACCGGCCGGGTGCTGCGCCGCTACTCGCTCGACGAGCTGCCCCAGCTGGTCAACGTCCTGCGGGGCGAGATGTCGATGGTGGGGCCCCGCCCGCCGCTGCCCGCGGAGGTCGACCGGTACGAGCGCCACGTCACCCGCCGCCTGCTGGTCAAGCCCGGCATCACGGGCCTGTGGCAGGTGAGCGGGCGCTCGGACCTGTCGTGGGAGGAGGCGGTGCGCCTCGACCTCTACTACGTCGACCACTGGTCGCCGACGATGGACCTGACGATCATCGCCAAGACGTTCTCGGCGGTGCTCCGGGGGTCGGGGGCGTACTGACCGCCGGGGTCACTTGGGCTGCATGCGGACGCCGCCGTCTACGCGAATGACCTCGGCGTTCATGTAGCTGTTGGCGAGCAGCTCGACGGCCATGCCGGCGAACTCCTCGGCCGTGCCGAGCCGCTTGGGGAACAGCACGTCGCGCTTCAGCTTCTCCTTGAACTGCTCGCTCGCCTCGCCCGTCCCGTAGATCGGGGTGTCGATGAGGCCGGGGGCGATGCAGTTGACCCGGACGCCGACGGCGGACAGGTCGCGGGCCACCGGCAGGGTGATGCCGACGACGCCACCCTTCGACGCCGAGTAGCTGGCCTGGCCGATCTGGCCGTCGAACGCGGCCACCGACGCCACGGTGACGATGGCGCCGCGCTCGCCGTCGGCGAGGGGCTCGGTCTGGGACATGGCGGTGGCGGCCAGCCGGACGCAGTTGAACGTGCCGACCAGGTTGACCTCGATCACCTTCTGGAACATGCCGAGGTCGTGGGTGGACTCGTAGCGGCCGTCCTTTCCGATCGTGCGGGTCGCCCAGCCGAACCCGGCGGCGGTCACGAGCGCACGCAGCGGGCCGAGCTCCTTGGCGGCCTCGACGGCGGCGATCACCTGGTCGGTGTCGGTGACATCGGTGGGGGCGAACACGCCGCCGATCTCCTTGGCCAGCGCCTCGCCCTTGTCGGCCTGACGGTCGAGGTCCGCGATCACGACCCGGGCGCCGCGGGTGGACAGGGCGATGGCGGTGGCGGCCCCGAGGCCCGACGCGCCGCCGGTGACGATGGCAGAGACTCCGTTGAGGTCCATGTCCGGACTGTATTGACTCGCCGGTCAAGCGGGCGAACCGGCCCCCGACCCATGACGGCGGCCACACTGTGGCCGTGGTCGTGACCAGTCAGCCGCTCGCAGCGCCCGCCGCGCCGGCCCCGCCGCCGGTGCCGCGGGTGCCGCTGCTCGACGTGCGCGGCCTGTCGAAGCGGTTCGGCGAGCTGCAGGTGCTCGACGCGGCGGCGCTGCGGATCGCCGCCGGCGAGGTGGTCGCGCTGGTGGGCGACAACGGGGCCGGCAAGTCGACGCTGGCCAAGTGCATCGCCGGCACCGTCCGGCCCGACGCCGGGGTGGTCCGGATGCGGGGCCGCCCGCTCGGCCCCGGCCACGACGAGGCGCTCCGGGCCGGGATCGGGGTCGTGTGGCAGGACCTCGCCCTGTGCGACAACCTCGACACGGTCGCCAACCTGTTCCTCGGGCGGGAGCGGCGCCGGGTGCTGCTGTCGGGCACCGACATGCAGGGCGAGGCCCGGCGGGTGCTGGCCCGGGTGGGCATCGACGTGCCCGACCTGACGCGGCCGGTGGCCACGCTGTCGGGCGGGCAGCGCCAGGCCATCGCCGTCACCCGGGCACTGGAGGGCGACCCGGCGCTGCTGATCCTCGACGAGCCGACCGCGTCGCTGGGACGCACCGAGACCGCCCAGGTGCTCGGCCTGGTCCGGGAGCTCCGCGCCCGGGGCACCGCCGTCCTGCTGATCACCCACCAGCTCGACCAGGTGTTCGAGCTGGCCGATCGGATCGTGGTGCTCCGCCAGGGGCGGGTGGTGGCCGACGTGACGCCCCGCGAGGTCCACCCCGACGACGTCGTGGCGCTGCAGTCGGGGCTCGAGATCGACTCCACGGCGAGCCGCCAGCTCCGCCGGCTCGGCAGCCTCGTCGAGCAGCTGTCGGAGGTGGAGCCGACCGCGTCGCTGCCGCTGGTGGTGACGGCCATGGCCGCCGCCCTGGGCCAGGAGCGGATCTGCGTCCACCTGCTCGACGGCGAGGCCGCCGGGGGCCGGAAGGTGCTCCGACGGTCGGCGGCCGTCGGGCTGCCCGAGCCGCTGCTGGCCGCGACCGCGGAGCTCTCGCCGGGCCCGGCCGGGGGACCGGTCGGCCTGGCTGCCGCGTCGGGGACGGTGGTGGTGACCGACGATGTCCGGCTCGACCCGGCCTGGACAGGCCTGGCCGCCGCGGCGTCGGCGGCCGGGGTGCTCAGCTCGTGGGCCGCGCCGATCCCCGGCACCACCGGCGTGCTGGGCACGATCTCGGGCTACGGCGAGTCGGTTGGGCGGCCCCGCAGCGACCAGCTCGAGCTCATCACCCTGTACGCGAGCCATGCGGCGACGTCGATCGAGCGCGAGCGGATGTTCGCCGAGTCGCGCCGGCGCAACCGCGTGCTGGAGGCGATCCGCAGCGTCCTGGAGGTGCTGGCCGGGCCCGAGCAGGTGCACGCGGGCCTCGACGCCGCGCTCGCCGCGCTGTGCCGGGTGCTGGCGGCGGAGGGCGCCACCGTCCGGGTCGACGCCGGCGACGGCCCGGTGACCCGGGCCGCGGTGGGCCCGCCGGGCATGACGCCACGGGCCGAGGCCGAGACCGAGGCGGTCGCCGACCGGGCGCTCAGGACGGTCGCCGACCGGGCGCTCCGGGCCGTCGCCGACAAGGCGCTCAGTCCGGCCGCCGACCGGGCGCCCCGGGGCGCGGGCGGCCCTACGGCGACGCCGGTCGACGAGGGAGGGTCGGTGCTGGCCGTGCCGTTCAGCGCTCCCGGCGGGGCGGCGGTGCTGGCGGTGCGGTGGGCCGACCGGACCCAGGCCGGCGAGGCGGCCGAGGTGCTCGGCGACGTCGCCCGGTCGCTCAGCCTGGCGCTGGAGCGGGCCGAGCTCGAGGCGGCCCACGCCGAGACCCAGGCGCTGCGCCGGTCGCAGCGGCTGCAGCGGGCGTTCCTGTCCCGGCTGAGCCATGAGCTGCGGACGCCGTTGACCGCCATCCACGGCTGCGCCGACACGCTCCGCCAGCCCGACGTCGACTGGGCGCCCGACGCCCAGCGCCGCTTCCTCGACACGATCGCGGGGGAGTCCGACCGGATGCGGCGCCTGGTGGCCGACCTGCTCGACGTGTCGGCCATCGACGCCGGCATCCTCCGGGTCGACCCCGACTGGTGCGACCTGGCGCTGGTGCTCGACGCCTCGGTGGCCTGCGCGGCCGGGGCCGAGGCCGGCCGGGTGGACGTCGAGGTCGACCCGGCCGTGGGGCCCGTGTGGGCCGACCACGACCGGCTCGAGCAGATCTTCGTCAACCTGGTGGAGAACGCCCTGCGCCACGCCCCGGAGGCCCGGGTCACGGTCGCGGCGGCCCCGGACCCGGACGGCGGGGCGGTCGTCATCCGGGTCAGCGACGAGGGCCCCGGCATCGCCCCCGACGTCGCCGCCACCCTGTTCGAGCCCCACGTCAGCCGAGGCGAGACCGGCGGCCACGGGCTCGGCCTCGCCATCGCCCGGGGCATCGCCACCGCCCACGGCGGCGCGCTGGTGCTCGACCCGGACGGCCCCGGCACGACGTTCGTGGTGTCGCTGCCGGCCGACGCCGCCACCGGAGCGGGGAGCGGCTGAGCGCGTGACGGCACCCACCCGGGTCCTCCTCGTCGAGGACGACCCCAACATCGTCGACCTGGTCCGGTCGAACCTGGTCGTCCGGGGCTACGACGTCGACGCCGTCGAGACCGGCGCTGGCGTCGCCGCCCGGGTCCGGGAGGCGCAGCCGGACATCGTCCTGCTCGACCTCATGCTGCCGGAGGTCGACGGCTTCGAGGTGTGCCGCGCCATCCGGGAGCGGTCCGCGGTGGGGATCATCGTCGTGTCGGCCCGGGGCGGCGAGGGCGACAAGGTGCGCGCCCTGAACCTCGGCGCCGACGACTACATGACCAAGCCGTTCGGGGTCGAGGAGCTGCTGGCCCGGATCACGGCCACGCTCCGCCGCACCCGGCCCGCCCCCGACGGGTCCGACCCCCAGGTGGTCGAGGCCGGCGACGTCGTCATCGACCTCGACGCCCGCCGCGTGACCAAGGGCGGCGCCCGGGTCCACCTCACCCCCACCGAGTTCTCGCTGCTGCGGGAGCTTGCCCTCCACCCGGGGACGCTCCAGGGGCACGCCCAGCTGCTCCGGCGGGTGTGGGGCGCCGGCTACGAGCGCGAGACCGAGTACCTGCGGGTGTACGTCCGCCGGCTCCGGGCCAAGCTCGAGGGCGACGGCGGCCCGCCGCTCATCGTGACCGAGCCCCGGGTCGGCTACCGGTTCGACCCCGACCCCGGCGCCCGTTCATAAGTCGTTCACGCCGCCCGCAGGATGTTGATACCTCGTTCACGGCCCCGTTCTTACGGTGAGGTCCGGTCATCGACCACCGGAGGGGAAGAGATGTTCCAGAACCGTTGCCGGCGCGCGCTCGCGCCGGCCCTGGCACTGCTGCTCGTGGCCGCGCTGGCCGCCTGCGGCGACGACGATGACGACACGTCGGCCGGCGGCAGCGGCAGCGAGGGCGGCGACGGCGTGAAGATCGCCCTGCTGTTGCCCGAGACCAAGACGGCCCGCTACGAGACCCAGGACCGGCCGCTGTTCGAGGCCAAGGTCGACGAGCTGTGCAGCGAGTGCGAGGTCCTGTACAGCAACGCCGACCAGGACGCCTCGAAGCAGCAGTCCCAGGCCGAGGCGGCCCTGACCAACGGCGCGGACGTGCTGGTGCTCGACCCGGTCGACAGCGCCTCGGCGGCGTCGATCGTGGCCCAGGCCAAGCAGCGCGACGTGCCGGTCATCAGCTACGACCGCCTCGTCACCGACGCCGATATCGACTTCTACATCAGCTACGACAACGAGAAGGTCGGCGAGCTGCAGGCCACCGCGCTCACCGACAAGCTGGCCGCCGACGGCGTCACCTCGGGCCCGCTGGTGATGATCAACGGCGCGCCCACCGACAACAACGCCACCCTGTTCAAGGAGGGCGCCCACTCGGTGCTCGACGCCAGCTCGTACGACATCGGCGTCGAGTACGACACGCCCGACTGGAGCCCCGACAAGGCCCAGAGCCAGATGGAGCAGGCCATCACCCAGCTCGGCAACGGCGGGTTCGTCGGCGTCTACGCGGCCAACGACGGCACCGGCGGCGGCGCCATCGCGGCGATGAAGGCCGCGGGCATCGATCCGCTGCCCCCGGTCACCGGGCAGGACGCCGAGCTGGCCGCCATCCAGCGGATCCTGGCCGGCGAGCAGTACATGACGGTCTACAAGGCCATCAAGCCGGAGGCGGAGATCGCGGCCGAGGTCGCCATCGCCCTCGGCCGGGGCGAGGAGCCGCCCGAGGAGTGGGTCAACCAGCAGGTCGACAACGGGCAGGGCGAGATCCCCTCCCAGATCCTCGACCCGGTCAGCGTCACCAAGGACAACGTCAACGACACGGTCGTGGCGGACGGGTTCTGGTCGGTGGACGAGATCTGCGAGGGCTCGTACGCAGCGGCGTGCGAGGCCGCAGGGATCGGCTGACCGCACCGGTGGCAACGGACACGCCGCTCCTCCAGCTCGAGGGCGTCAGCAAGCGCTTCGGCGCCGTGCAGGCCCTGTCGGACGTCGACTTCGAGTGCGACGCCGGCGAGGTGGTGGCCCTGGTCGGTGACAACGGCGCCGGCAAGTCGACCCTGGTGAAGGTCATCGCCGGCACCAACCCGGCTGACAAGGGGCGGATCCTGTTCGGGGGCGAGGAGGTCTCGATCTCCAGCCCCCAGGCCGCCTCCGCCCTCGGGATCGCCACCGTCTACCAGGACCTCGCGCTGTGCGACAACCTCGACGTGGTCGCCAACCTCTACGTCGGCCACGAGCGGGCGCGGGGCCTGGGCCGCAACCTCCGGCTGCTCGACGAGATCGGCATGGAGCGCGAGTCCCAGGGGCTGCTGGAGCGGCTGTCCGTCCGCATCCCGAGCATCCGGACGGAGGTCGCGGCGCTGTCCGGCGGCCAGCGCCAGTCGATCGCCGTGGCCCGGGCCACGATGGGCGACCCGCGGGCGGTGCTGCTCGACGAGCCGACCGCGGCCCTGGGCGTGGCCCAGACCCGGCAGGTGCTCGACCTCATCCACCGGCTGCGGGACGAGGGCCTGGCGGTCATCGTCATCAGCCACAGCCTCGTCGACGTCTTCGCCGTGTCGGACCGGATCATCGTCCTCCGCCTCGGCCGCCGGGTCGCCACGTTCGGGACCGCGGAGACGACGGCCGAGGACGTCGTGGCCGCGATCACCGGCGCCCAGACCGACGAGGTGCACTCGACGTTCGCGACGGAGGCGTCGTGATCCGGCCCGGAGGAGACTTGCCGTGACCGTGAGCGACATCGACCCGCGGCTGGTCCAGTCCCAGCCCGGCCTGCTGGGCGTGGCCCGGGAGTTCTGGCGACGGCTCACCCAGGGCGAGCTGGGCAGCCTGCCGGTGGTCCTGGGCCTGGCGGCCGTGTGGATCTACTTCCAGTCGGCCAACTCGAACTTCCTGTCCTCCGGGAACCTGACCAACCTCATGCTGCAGATCGCGGCGGTCGGGACGATCTCGGTCGGCGTGGTGATGGTGCTGCTGCTCGGCGAGATCGACCTGTCGGTCGGGTCGGTGAGCGGGCTGGCCGCCGCCGTCATGGCGGTGCTGAACGTGAAGGAGGGCTGGGACGCCGTCCCGGCCATCGCCGCCGGGCTGGCCGTCGGGGCGGGGATCGGCCTGCTCCAGGGCGTCTGGGTGACCAAGCTGCGGGTGCCGTCGTTCGTGGTCACGCTGGCGGGGCTGCTCGCCTGGCAGGGCGCGCTGCTCCACGTGCTCGGCAGCACCGGCACCGTCAACCTGACCGACGAGACGATCACCGACCTCGCCGGCACGTTCTTCTCCGACGCGGTCGGGTGGGCGCTCGCCGTCGTGGTGGTGGCCGTGTCGGCGTCGACGACCCTGTCGTACCGGCGGCGGGCCCGGGCCGCCGGCCTGACGCTGCGGCCGGTGTGGAGCGACCTGGTCCGGCTGGCGGTCATCGCCGCGGGGGCGATCGTCGCCGTGGCCGTGTTCAACGACGACCGGGGCGTGCCTCTGGCGGTGTGCATCTTCGTCGGGTTCGTCGTCGTGTTCGACGTGCTGACCCGGCGGACGGTGTTCGGCCGCCACGTGTTCGCGGTCGGCGGCAACGCAGAGGCGGCCCGGCGGGCGGGGATCCGGGTCGACCGCGTGCGGGCGGTCGTGTTCGTGCTGGCCTCCACGATGGCGGCGGCGGGCGGCATCCTCGGCGCCTCGCGGCTGCTGGCGGTGAACCAGTCGTCGGGCAGCGGCGACGTGCTGCTGAATTCGATCGCCGCCGCGGTCATCGGCGGGACGTCGCTGTTCGGCGGCCGGGGCTCGGCCTGGTCGGCGCTGCTCGGTGCCCTGGTCATCGGCTCGATCGCCAACGGCATGGACCTGCTGGGCCAGGAGTCGGACGTGAAGTTCATGGTCACGGGCGCGGTGCTGCTGGTGGCGGCCACGATCGACGCGGTGTCCCGCCGGGGCCGCCAGGCGGCGGGGCGGGCCTGAGGGCCTAGTGCCGTGTCACGGCACTAGCCGGTGATCTCGCCGACGTCCGTGGGGCGGGCGGCGGTCCACTCGTCGAGGTCGGCGTCGGGCTGGAGGACGACCATCACCAGCCGGACGTCGCCCTCGCCGTCGTTGCGGTAGGCGTGGTCGTGGTCGGCCTCGAACAGGGCCGCGCCGCCCGCGGCGACGGCGTGCTCGGCGGCGTCGACCTCGAGGGTGAGCTCGCCCTCGAGCACGTGGATGAGCTCGCGGGTGCCGGCCCGGTGGGCCTCGGACGGGTGGCGCTCGCCGGGGACCAGGCGCCAGTGCCACAGCTCGACGTGGACCCTCTCGTCGAGGCCGACGAGCAGGTCGCCGGCGCTGCCGTTGGCCTCGGACCACAGGCGGACGACGTCGGTCGGTCCGACCACCCGCACGGCGGGGGCCTGGTCGAGCTCGACCAGGGCGGCGAGGGTCACGCCGAGGGTCTCGGCCACCTTGCACAGGGTGCCGAGGCTGGGGTTGGTGCGGGCCTGCTCGAGGTGGACGAGCATGCCCTTGCTCACCCCGCTGCGGGACGCGAACTGGTCGAGGCTCCAGCCGCGGGCGGAGCGGAGGCGGCGGGTGTTGCGGGCGACGGCGGCGGCGACGACCTCGGGTGAGGGCACCGGTACAGCGTACCGACCGACTGGACCAACAGACTGACCGGTGCACTACACTGCACCAGACGGTCGGTCTGCTGCACCGAGCCCGCAGCTGGGACCCGACCGCCCGACCGACCCGATCGCCCCCGACAACCGGAGACGCCCGAGCCGTGGCCGCCATCTTCGCCCTCAGCGCCGCCGTCGCCTACGGCGTCGGCGACTTCCTCGGCGGGGTCGCGGCACGCCGCGAGTCGCCCAGCGCGGTCGTGCTCTGGTCCCACATCGTCGGCCTGGGGATGCTCGTCGCCGTCGCTCCCCTGATCGGCGGCGAGCCCACCCCCCGGGCCTTCGCCGCGGGCGCCGCCGCCGGCATCCTCGGCGGCGCGGGCGTCGCGCTGTTCTACAAGGGCCTCGCCGTCGGCTCGATGAGCGTCGTCGCCCCGATCGCCGCCCTGCTGTCCGCCGCGGTCCCCGTGGTGGCCGGGCTCGCCTCGGGCGAGCGGCCGTCCGCCGCCGCCGGGCTCGGCATCGCCCTTGCCCTCGGTGCGGTCGTCCTCATCTCCCGGGAGGCGGCGCCCGACGGGACCGGCACGGCCACCCCCGCCGCCTCCGCCGCTCCCGCCGCCCACCGGCGCCGCCAGATCGAGGCCCTCGGCCTGGCCGTGGCCGCCGGCCTGGCGTTCGGCCTGTTCTTCGTCGCGATCAGCCACGCCGGCGACGACACCGGCGTGTGGCCCCTGGTCGGCGCCCGCGTGGCCTCCGTGTCGCTGTTCGCCCTGCTCGGCGCAGCGAAGGTGACCTCGGCCGCCCCGCCCCGGGACGCCGCCGCCGCGGCGGTCGGCTGCGGCCTCCTCGACGCCGGCGCCAACGTCCTCTACGTCCTGGCCCTCGGCCACGGCCTGCTGTCGGTCGTCGCCGTCCTCACCGCCCTGTACCCCGCGGGCACGGTCCTGCTCGCCCGGTACGTCCTCGGCGAGCACCTCACCCCGGTCCAGCGGACGGGCCTCGGCCTGGCGGCGGTCGCGGCCGTCCTCATCGCCGCCTGACCCCCCGAGCTCGAGGCACGTAGCATCCCGGCCATGACGCTTCCCGCCCCGGCGGACGACCGCACCGCCGTGGTCACCGGCGCCTCCGCGGGCATCGGCCGCGAGCTGGCCACCCGGCTCGCCGAGCGTGGCCACGGCCTCACCCTCGTCGCCCGGCGGGAGGACCGGCTCCGGGCCCTCGCCGCCGACCTGGCCGCCGCCCACGGCGTCCGCACCGAGGTCGTGCCCGTCGACCTCACCGACGAGGCCGCGCGCGTCCACCTCCTCGACGAGGTCGCGGCCCGCGGCCTCGAGCCGGCGATCCTCGTCAACAACGCCGGGCTCAGCACCGTCGGGCCGGTCCACCGCAGTGACCCCGCCCGCGAGCTGACCATGATCCGCACCGACGTCGAGGCCGTCGCCCACCTGTGCAGCCTCGTGCTCCCGGGCATGGTCGCCCGCGGGTCGGGCGCCGTGCTCAACGTCGCCTCGACCGCCGCGTTCCAGCCCCTCCCCGGCCAGGCCGGCTACTCGGCCGCCAAGGCCTTCGTGCTCACCTACAGCCAGGCCGTCCGGGCCGAGCTGGCCGGCACCGGCGTGACCGTCACCGTGCTGTGCCCCGGGCCGGTCGACACCGAGTTCGCCGAGACCGCCGGCTTCGGTGGCGGCGAGGCCGAGGCCGCCCTCCCCCGGTTCATGTGGGTGCCCGCCGCCGAGGTCGCCGCCGCCGCCGTCGACGGGCTCGACAAGGGCCGCAGCGTCGTCATCCCCGGCGCCGCCAACCACGCCGTCGCCCTCGCCGGCCGCTTCGCGCCCCGCTCGCTGCTGTTGCCGATCGTGGCCCGCCAGCACCCCGGGCTGCGCGACCGGTCACCCGCCGGCTGACAGGCGCCGGGCGACGAACTCGACGGCCCGCGCGCGGCGCTCGTCCGGCGGGACCCGGTCGAGATCCGCCCGCCGCAGCACCGCCCCGAACGGCGCGTTCCACAGGTCCGGGTCGCCCGGCCGCTCGTCGCTCCAGGGCCCGACGTACAGGTACGGGCCGGGCTCGGCCGCGTCGCCCGGCGAGGCGCCGACGTTGTAGCGGTCGTCCCCGACGGAGACCACCGACCCGTGGTCGAAGTGCTCCGGCCAGAGCTGGGCCACCGACGCCCGGGTCACCACCGGGAGCGCCGTCACCCCGTCCAGCACCTCGGCGCCGAGCGCCCACCACTCGGCCAGCCAGCGGACGTCGGGCGGATGGATCGCCAGCGGCGCGGCGGGATCGGCCAGCGGCGGCGTCTCGGCCCCGACCGACAGGTCGGCAGCCAGGTCGACGCCCACCAGGTCGGCCGCCGCGCCGAGCGTGGTCAGCGGCGCCGCGACGGCGTCGCCGGCCCGCTCGACCACCAGCAGTCCGCCGCTCACCCGCACCACCTCGGCCGCCTCCCCGAACGGCGGCGTGGCCAGGCCCCCCGGCGCCGGCCGCAGCCCGATGCGCCCGGTCACCGCCTGCCGCCGACGGGCCAGGATGTGGACCGCCACCTGGTGCAGCGCCACCCGGGTGGCGGTCGCGTCGCGGTCAACCGGCGTCATCGCCGTCTTCCCCACCCCCCAGCCCCGTCCACCGCGCGGCGCGCCACCACCGGGATCGATTCACCGCACCGACGGTACCCGTAGGCCGCTGCGCACCGTGCGTGCGACAACGGCCGGCGACCGGGAGCCAAGAGGGTTCTCCCAGGTGAGCTTGGTAGACCCGCGGCGTGATCCACGCACCGGCACGGCTCCGGCGGGCCGCGGCCGCGCTGCTGGCGTCCGCCGGCGCGGCCGCGCTGCTGGCGGCCTGCGAGCCGGTGACGCCCGCGGTCGTGTACACCACGTGGCGGTTCGAGGGCTTCGACGTGGTGTCCTACGTCCCCGACCAGCCCCGCGGCCTCGTCCACCTGTTCCACGGCAGCCACGGCAGCGCCGCCTTCGCCACCAGGGTCGAGACCGTCGACCTGCTGAACGAGCTGACCGCCCGGGGCTACGGCGTCGTGGCCACCGAGAGCACCGAGCGCACCGGCGACCGGCGGTGGGACGTGTTCGACCCCTCGCCCGCCACCAACCCCGATCTCGCCCGGCTCGACCGCCTCCAGCGGCACCTGGAGGAGACGACCGCCGTCGGCCCGGCGACACCGTTGCTGGGGCTGGGCATGTCGAACGGCGCCCGGTTCGTCACCCTCTGGGGGCAGGTCTGGGCGGACGCCGGCCGGCCGGTGCGGGCGCTGGCCGTGGTCATGGGCACGATCGCCCCGCCGGTGACCGCGGCCGGCGGCCTGCGGGTGCCGGCGATCTTCGTCACCGCCGAGAACGACGTCACGTCGCCGCCCGGGCCGATCATCGCCGACCGGGAGGCCACCGCCGCGCTCGGCACGCCGACCGACCTGGTCGTGGCGCGGGAACAGCCGCTCACCGCCGCCCGCTTCCTCCGCATCCCAGGCATCGACCGGGACGAGGCCGACGCCACGTTCGCCGCGCTCGTGGCCACCGGGGCCTGGGGCCCGGACGGCGCCCGCCGGGTGCCGGTCGAGGAGGCCGTCCGCCTAGCGGGCACGGCCGCGCTCCCCGACGCGGTGGCGCCCCAGGCCAACGAGATCGCCAACCAGTGCGCCCTGGTGCTGGCGGTCCACCAGATGCGCGGCGACGTCAAGGTGCCGGTGGCCGACTTCTTCGACGGCCAGCTCCACTAGGTGTCGCATGCGCCGCGGCCGCGGTCAGCCGGCCGGCCGCCCCCAACCGCCGCCGCCCGGGGTGAGCATCCGCAGGACGTCGCCCGCCGCCAGCCGGACCGTGCACTTGTCGGGCAGGCGCTCGGCCTTGGCCTCGTCGCCCCCCGGCAGCAGCCAGTTCTCCCCCACCGCCCCCGGGCTGCCGCCGGCGAGCCCGGGCGGGGCCGACGAGCGCCGCTCGGTGATCAGCGACGCCGTCACGTCCTCCAGCACCTGGAGGTCGCGCTCGACACCCTCGCCGCCCGGCTGCTCGCCGGCGCCGCCGCTCCCCCGTCTCAGCCGGTAGCGGAGCACCCGCAGCGGGAACGTCCGCTCCAGCGCCTCGATCGGCGTGTTGCGGGTGTTGGTCATGCCGGTGTGGACGCCGCTCATGCCCGGCGCCCCCGGCCGGCCGCCCTGCCCGCCCGCGACCGTCTCGTAGTAGACCCAGCCCTCGCCCCCGACGAGCAGGTTGTTCATGGTCCCCTGCCCGGCGGCCGGGACCCGGGCGGCACACGGCTCGGCCAGCGCGGCCAGGCACACGTCGGCCACCCGCTGGCTCACCTCGACGTTGCCTGCGCCCACCGCCGCGGGCGGGAGCGCGGCCACGATCGACCCCGGCGGCGCCACCACCGTCACCGGCCGCATCGCCCCGCCGTTGGCCGGGATCGTCGGGTCGACCGCCGAGCGCAGCGCGTACGACACCGCCGACACGGTCACCGCCTCGACCGCGTTGACGTTGCCCCGGGCCTGGGGGTCGCTGCCGGTGAAGTCGACGGTCACGGCGTCGCCCTCGACCGTCACCGCCACGGCCACGGTCGCCGGGCGCTGCTGGTCGGCGGCGGCGCCGGTGGAGTCGAGCACGTCGGTCCGCCGCCAGGTGCCGTCGGGCAGGGCGGCCAGCGCGGCGCGCATCCGCCGCTCGCCGTAGTCGACGATCTCCTGCAGCGGCGCGTCGGCCATCGTCGCCAGCCGCTCGGCCCCGACGACGTTGGCGCCGACCTGGGCGTCGAGGTCGCCGACCCGCTCCTGAGGGGTCCGGGAGTTGGCCAGCAGCAGCCGGCGCAGGCCGTCGTCGAGCAGGGTCGGCGGGATGCGGAGACCCTCTTGGTGGACGTCGGTGGCGTCCGCCGGGATCGACCCCGGCGCCGCCCCGCCCACGTCGGCATGGTGGGCCCGGTTGGCCGCCCAGCCGGCCAGCCGCCCGCCGGCGAAGCAGGGCGCCACGAGCGTGATGTCGTTCAGGTGGGTGCCGCCGGCGAACGGGTCGTTCAGCACCACCTGGTCGCCCGGCCGGATGCCCTCGCCGAAGGCGTCGATGGCCGCCCGGACGCTGGCCGGCATCGACCCGAGGTGGACGGGGATGTGCTCCGCCTGCACGAGCATCTCGCCGTCGGCGGTGAACAGGGCGGCCGAGCAGTCGGCCCGCTCCTTGATGTTGGGGCTGAACGCGGCGCGGCGGAGCACCGCGCCCATCTCCTCGGCCACGCCGGTGAGGCGCGAGATCAGGACCTGGAGGGCAGCCGGGTCGAGGCTCATGCCACTCCGCGATTTTCCATGCTGTTCCCGTGTGTTACCGTGCCGTAGAGGCATTCGAAGGGGATTACGATGATCGAGGAGCGAGCTCGCCACGAGCTATACCGTGGGGTCGAGGAACTGCTCGGCACCGACAGAGCGGACACGCTCATGAGCCTGCTTCCACCCGTCGGCTGGGCCGACGTCACGACCAAGACCGACCTCCGGTCGCTCGACGATCGGATCGACTCGCGTTTCTCGCGGGTCGACGCCCGGTTCACGGCGATCGAGGCCCGGCTCGTCGCCATCGAGGCCCGACTGGACGGGATCGACGCCCGGTTCTCGCAGATCGATGACCGGTTCGCCAAGATCGACGACCGGTTCGCCGAGCTCGAGCGGTCGATGGCCCAGCAGACCCGAACGCTGGTGTTCTCGATCCTCGGGGCGCTGTTCACCATGACCTCGCTGTGCCTCGGCACCATCGCGCTCGCCGTATGACCCCGGTTCACGCCGGGCTCCCCCGCCGCAGCACCAGCGCCCCGGCCGCGCCCGCCTCGGCCCGCCACCCGTCGGCGACCCAGATCGTGCAGTCGGGCTCGGCGATCACCGCCGGGCCGGAGACCGGGCCGCGGGGCAGGCGGGCGGGGGCGGGCAGGTCGTCGCCGGCCAGGGCCGGCGGGCGGCTGGCCACGGCTCGGAGGGCGATGACCTCGACGGGGTCGTCGGGCCGGGCGTAGCCGTTGCGGCGCCGGTGCTCGTCGTGGAATGCGGCCACGGTCGGCACGGTCAGCTCGTGGCTCTGACCCCGGTAGCGGCAGTCGACCGCGGTCTCCACCGTGACCTCCGCCACGACGTCGGCCGTGGCGCCGCCGGCCACGAGGGACCGGGCCTCGTCGGCCAGGGCGGCCAGCGCGGCATCCAGCCCGTCGTGGTCGTCCGGGGTGGGCCACGAGCGGACGAGGTCGCGGCGCCGCGGGGCGGTCAGCAGGCCGACGGCGGACAGCACGCCGGCCCGCGCCGGCACCACCACCGCCGGCATGCCCAGCGCGTCGGCCAGGGCGCAGGCGTGGAGCGGCCCGGCTCCGCCGAAGGCGACCAGCGCCAGGCCCCGCGGGTCGACCCCCCGCTCGATCGACACCGCCCGCAGGGCCCGCTCCATGTTCGCGTCCACCACGGCCAGCACCCCGTCGGCCGTCACGCCCGCGCCCGCCAGCGCCGCCTCGGCGGCGGCCCGGTCGAGGGCGAGGCCGCCGAAGGCCGCCTCGGCCGGGATGCGCCCGGCGACGAGGTCGGCGTCGGTGACCGTGGGCCGGTCACCGCCCCGGCCGTAGCAGGCGGGGCCCGGGTCCGCCCCGGCGCTCTCCGGGCCGACCACCAGGGCGCCGCCGGGGTCGACCCGGGCGATCGACCCGCCGCCGGCCCCGATGGTGTGGACGTCGAGCGACGGGAACCGGACCGTGTGCCCTCCCACCTTCCGCTCGGCGGCAGGGGCGGGGGCGCCGTCGAGGATGAGGCACACGTCGGTCGACGTGCCGCCCATGTCGAAGGTCACCGCGTCGGCGAACCCGTTGGCCGCAGCGGCCGCGGCCCCGGCCCGGACCCCGCCGGCCGGCCCCGACAGCAGCAGGGCGGCCGGCAGCTCGGCCGCCTCGCCGGCGGGCAGCAGGCCGCCCGACGACGTCATGACCAGCACCTCGTCGGCCGCCCCGGCCAGGCCCTGCAGGTAGCGGCGCAGCCGGGGCCGGAGCGCGGCGTTGATCACGGTCGTGACGGTCCGCTCGACCTCCCGCATCTCGGGCGACACCTCGTGGGAGCAGGTCACGTCCAGCCCGCGGTCGCGCAGCGCGGCGGCGACCGCTCGCTCGTGGCCCGGCGCGATGTCGGCGTGGAGCAGGCAGACGGCGACGGCCTCGGCGGCCGGATCGAGAGCGGGGAGGCCTTCGGGGTCGACCGGGGTGAGCTCGGTGCCGTCGGCCGCCACCCGGCCCGCGACCTCGTAGCGGAGCCCCCGGGGCACCAGCGGCTCGGGCCGGGAGGCGAGCTGGTCGTAGAGGGATGGCCGGTCCTGGCGGGCGATCTCGATGACGTCCCGCAGGCCGTCGGTGGTGACCAGGGCGACGGTGGCGCCCCGCCCTTCCAGCAGTGCGTTGGTGGCGACCGTGGTGCCGTGGGCCAGCAACGCCGGGCGTCCCCCGGCGTCCCCGGTCACCGACGCGAGTGCCTCGTCGACGGCCCGGCCGGGGTCGTCGCGGGACGACAGCACCTTGGCCACCCGGCCGTCGTCGGCGACGAGGTCGGTGAACGTCCCGCCGGTGTCGACCCCCACGTGCACGGGCCGCAACCTACGCGGTCGTGCCGGTCCGGCCCCGCTGGGTCTGGGCGGCCTCGACCGCCAGCATGTCGACCAGGTCGTTCCAGCGGTCGCCCGAGTGCCCCTTCACCCACCGGAAGGT
>JBKPHT010000043.1:0-6152 GCA_046730015.1 Actinomycetota bacterium | reverse complement strand
GGGTGGCGGCTCAGATGTTTCGTGGCAGGTGCACATGGTGCAGATCCGTCGCCCGGCTTGGGCGCGAGGCAAGATCAACACCTCGGGGGCCAGCTTCGTTGGCCGCCGCCACCGCACCAGACCGGGCCTTGCGGGCGCCGGGCCGGAGCGGTGGGCCTCAGTGAGCCGGACGCGCCCGCAGACGACGGAACAGGTAGATGCAACCGCCAACGGCAACAGTTACGAGGAGGACCTCCATTGAGAGCCCCTTTCGGCGCCGGAGGGAGGACCATCGGTGATGCCCGGCTCCGGCGTCAACCCGGACGCTACACCTGAACCAAAAAACATGCAATCTGTTTCTGGAATTAGTGTGCAGTTTCGCCGATCCGGTATCTACACGCTCGCGTGGGTTGTTGGAAGGTCTGGATCCGCCGAGGACCGCTCGGGCCGTAGCCGCGGCCTTGTTGGTGAACAGCCAAGTTCGGCGAGTTGGTAGCCCTGATCGAACCCCAACAGACCGACCTGATCCTGGGCGACGGGGCCCGCCAGCGGGGGGCGGACTGTTCCCGCATCCCCCTGCCGTCCGGGATCGGCTGGGTGTGGTGCGACGGCGAGAACGAACCCACCCGTGTCCGCGCCGGCTGGGTCACCGACACCGACATCGCCGCCATGGTCGCCGTGTACCGGCTCGATGGCGGCCAGGTCGTCGTCGACCTGACCGACGAGCCCCGACTGCTGGAGGGACAGGAGTCGTGAGCGTTAGGGAAAACCGTTCCGGTCAGCGCCTCACGGCGCTTGCGACGGTCGTTCCTCCGGAGGTGGGCATTCGACGCCCGCCATCCTGAGGAGGTCGCACCACGTGTCGCGGGAGACCTTCCACTCCTGGCCGACCAGCACGGCGTGTCCGGTTCGTGCAATTCCGGATGCTCCGAAATGGGGCACGAAAACCACGAAGTGCACCTCGGCCTCGTCCTCGCTCAGGAACCGGACGTAGTTCACCGATACGTCCACGTCTCGGGCTGGGTAGCGGTCGTTCACCTGCTGCATTGCAGTGGCGAGGTTGGCGCCGCTCGCGATCGCCGCGCAGCGCTCGGGGATTGGGAGGTCCGGGTTGAACAAGGTTTCAAAGGCCTGCTCCGCGCTACGAGCGGGAGTTGAGGTTGCACGTGTTCCCCAACCTGGGCGACTGGCCACTGGCCGCGGTCCGCCGTGAGCACATCGAGCGTTGGGTGGCCGACCTGCCACTGAAACCGTCGTCCGTGGCGGCGGTGGCCCAGACGCTGAGTGCGCTGTTCTCGGCTGCGGTGGAGGATGGGCGCCTGGCGTCCAACCCGGTGTCGGGCGCTCGCCTTCCGCAGGTCGTCAACGCGCCCTTCGTTCCGCTGACCAGCGATGAGGTACGGCGGTTCACCGCCGGGGCGCCCGACCACGTACGAGCGGCGGTCCTTGTGGCGGCCGGAACCGGGATGCGCCAGGGCGAGCTCTTCGGCCTCACGGTTGACCGGATCGACTTCCTGCGGCGGGAATTGCGGGTCGATCGGCAGCTGTGGACGCCCAAGCGGGGACCCGCCGTTCTGGCGCCGCCGAAGACAAGCAAGAGCTACCGGACGGTGGCCATGAGCAGCCTCGTGGCCGCAGGCCTGTCAGCGCATCTGGCCACGTTCGGTGCCCGGCCCGACGGCTTGGTGTTCCACACGCCGCCGGGTGGCATGGTCGTCCGGGCCCAGGCGTCGGCGTACGCCCGCCGGGCCGGGCTGGCGTCGGGTCTCGGCCGCCTCGTGCCGGTCGAGGACCAGAAGAGGTCGCGCTACGTCGGTCCCGGGTGGCACGACCTCCGCCACCACCATGCGAGCGTGCTGCTGTCCAAGGGTGTCAGTCCGGCACTCGTGGCCGAGCGCTTGGGCCACGACCTGAAGACGTTGCTGAGGACCTACGCCCACGTGATCCGCCAGGATGACGAGCGGGTGCGCACGATTGTGGATGGGAGCCTCGGCGGCGATGCTGAGGACTGGCTGAGGACCGAGACAGGGTGACTGGCATGACGAGCAGTGAGTCCAGCGACGTAACCGCAAGTGAAGGGGCACGTCGGCTGGTTCACATCGTCCCCCACACCCACTGGGACCGCGAGTGGTACGCGTCGTTCCAGACCTTCCGGCTCCGGCTGGTCGATCTGCTCGACGACCTGCTCCCCCGGATGGACGCCGACCCGTCCTACGCCCGCTTCCTGCTCGACGGCCAGCTCGCGGTGGTCGACGACTACCTGGCGGTGCGGCCGGGCGCCGAGGACCGGCTGCGGCGGCTGGTCGGAAGCGGCCGGATCGCGGTGGGGCCGTGGTACACGCTGCCCGACGAGTTCCTGGTGGGCGGCGAGACGCTGGTCCGCAACCTGCAGCTCGGCCTGGCGGCGGGCGACCGGTTCGGTGGGGCCATGCCGGTCGGCTACCTGCCCGACATGTTCGGCCACGTCGCCCAGATGCCGCAGATCCTGGCGGGGTTCGGGTTCGAGCACGCGGTTGTGTGGCGGGGCGTGCCGGCGGCGATCGGGACCAGCGGGTTCTGGTGGCAGGCGCCCGACGGCACGACGGTCCGGGCGGAGTACCTGCCCCAGGGGTACGGCAACGGCTCGGCGCTGCCCGACGACGCCAAGGCGTTCGTCGCCGCGGTGGCCGGGTTCGCCGACCTGTGGCGCGACCTCATCCGCGGCCCGGTCCTGTGGATGAACGGCACCGACCACCAGATGCCCCAGCCCTGGCTGGGCCGGGTGGTGGCCGAGGCCAACGACCTGCAGGAAGATCTTGTGTTGCGGATCGTGTCGCTGGCCGAGCACCTGGCCGCGGCGCCGACCGACGGCCTGCCCACCTGGCGGGGCGAGCTGCGCTCGGGGGCCCGGGCCAACCTGCTGATGGGGGTCGTGTCCAACCGGGTCGACGTCCGGCAGGCGTCGGCCCGGGCCGAGCGGGCGCTGCTTCAGGGGGCCGAGCCGCTCGCGGCGCTGTTCCTGCCGCCGGACCGGTGGCCGCGGGCGCTGCTCGCCGAGGCGTGGCGGGACGTGGTCCGCAACTCGGCCCACGACTCGGTCTGCGCGTGCTCGATCGACGAGGTGTGCGACGCGGTGCTCCACCGTTACGCCGAGGCGGCCGACATCGGCGCCGGCCTGGCCGAGCGGGCGGCGGCGGCGCTGGCGACCCGGGTCGACCACCCCGGCCCGGTGGTGGTGAACCCGACGGCCCGGCCCCGCGGCGGAGTCGTCCGGCTGGCCCTGCCGGGGACGGAGGCGCCGCCCGGGACCCAGCTGCTGCGGGCCCGGGCCGAGGACAGCGTGCTCCACGAGGGCCCGCCCGAGATCGTGCTGCCGGCGGCCGAGGAGGTCGACTGGCTGCCGTCGATCCACGCCTTCGCGGTGGAGTCCGAGGACGGAACGGTGCTGGTGTCGGGTCGCCGGGAGGGCACCGGCCAGATGGTGACGGCCGACGTCCGCGCCGCCCTGGCCGGACTTCGGGGGACCGGCCGCCTGCGGCTGCGGGTGCGGCAGCCGGCCCAGGTGACCGTGCTCGCGCCGGTGGCCGAGGTGCCGGGCTTCGGCTGGCGGGGGTGGGCGCCGGGCGAGGCGGAGGTCCCTCCCGTGACGGCGACCGACGGCACCGACGACGCCGACGGCAGCGGGGACGCCGCCGGGCCGACGCTGGCCAACGGCCGGGTGTCGGTCCGGGTCGACCCGGCCGACGGCACGTTCGCGGTCGACGGGCTCGCCGGGCTCGGCCGGCTGGTCGACGGGGGCGACTGCGGCGACACCTACAACTGGTGCCCGCCCGCCACCGACACGCTGGTCGACGCTCCGGACGCCGTCGAGGTCCGGGTGCTGGAGCGGGGGCCGGTCCGGGCCCGCGTGCTGGTCACGGCGCGCTACCGCTGGCCGGCCCGGTGCCAGGGCCTCGACCACCGGACCGGCGAGGTGCCCCACGAGGTGCGGACGCTGCTCGAGCTGCGGGCCGGCGAGCGGGCGGTCCGGGTGGAGGTCACGGTCGACAACCGCAGCCGCGACCACCGGCTGCGGGCCCACTTCCCGCTGCCGTCCCCCGCCGCCGGGTCGCGGGCCGAGTGCGCGTTCGGGCCGGTCGAGCGGAGCCTGGAGGCCGAGGGCGGCCCGACCGAGGCGCCGCTGCCGACGTGGCCGGCCCAGCGGTTCGTCCAGGCCGGGGGCCTCACCGTGGTCCACGACGGCGTGGCGGAGTACGAGCTGGTCGACGTCCGCGACGGCGCCGCCGGCGAGCTGGCGCTGACCCTGCTGCGGGCGACCGGGATGCTGTCCCAGATCCCGATGCCGACCCGCCCGCTGCCGGCCGGCCCGCTCGTGCCGGTGGAGGGCGCGCAGCTCCAGCGGCGGCTGACGCTCCGCTACGCGGTGGCGGTCGGCGACGACGTCGACCCCTACGCGCTGGCCGACGAGGTGCTGGTGCCGCTGCGGGTGGCCGGGGCCGACGGTCCCGGCCGGGGGGCGACGGCGGTGGGCGGCGAGGCCGCGGCGGTGGACCTGCCGGCGGTGGGCTCGGGCCTGACCGTGACCGGCGCGGAGGTGTCGGCCGTGGTGCGGGAGGGCGACGGGCTGGTGGTCCGGGTGTTCAACCCCGCAGCGGAGGCGGCGACGGTGACGATCGAGGGCCGCCGGGGGTGGCTCGTCGATCTCCGGGGGCGGCCGCTGGCGCCGTTCGAGGGGTCGTTCGAGCTGCCGTCATACGGGATCGCCACCGCCGCCCTTGCCGACGCTTGACAATAGTTCAGCAAACTGTCAACTATTTCTCCTGTGGTGACCGATCATGCCCACGACGTCGGGCCGCTGTTCGCGGCGCTCGCCGACCCGACCCGGCGGCGGATCGTGCACCTGCTGGGAACGAGCCCCCACCGGGCCGGCGAGCTGGCCGCGGCCACCGGCACGTCAGCCCCCGCCATGAGCCGCCATCTTCGCGTCCTGCTCGAGGCCGGCCTGGTCGCCGACGAGCGCGGGCGGGACGACGCCCGCGTACGGCTGTTCCGGCTCCGGCCGCAGTCGGTGGTCGCGCTCCGGGCCTGGGTCGACCAGCTCCAGGCGGAGTGGGACCACCAGCTCGCCAGCTTCAGGGACCATGTCGAGCGCCGCGCCGAGGAGGCCGCCCCGTGACCGAGACCCCAGTCATGACCTCGGCGGTCGAGGTGGCCGTCGACCCGGCCACCGCGTTCCGGGTCTTCACCGACGAGCTCGACCTGTGGTGGCGCCGCGGGCCGATCAACTACCACCACGCGAGCCGGATCGTCGCCAAGCGGTGCGAGCCGGGCGTCGGCGGCCGCATCCTCGAGGTGTACACGGACGGCGAGCTCGAGCTCGCTCGGATCACCACCTGGGCGCCCGGCGAGCGCCTCGCCTGGGCCAGCTCCATCGACGACGTCGGCATCGAGGTGGCCTTCACCCCGACCGAGGCCGGCACCCGCGTGGTCGTCACCGCCAACTTGCCGGAGGGCGGCGCAGACCGGGGCGGGACGTCCTGGCTCCGGGTCACCCCCCACTGGTTCGGCGACTGGTGCGCCCGCCGCGACGACGCGCCGCCCGAGCCGCGCGAGCTCGACCGGCTTCTCCTCGCCGTCCACTACGCCAAGCCCGCCACCGCCGCCCGCTGGCTGCGGGACGTCCTCGGGCTCCCGCCGGACGGCCCGGTGCCCGAGTCGGAGGACGACCTCCACTGGATGGAGTTCCGGGTCGGGAACTGCGCCGTCGTGGTCCTCCCCCTCGGCGGCGACCTGCCGGAGGCGGCACCCCCGACCCACGTGCCGTGGATATTCGTCGACGACCTCCACGCCCACCACGCCCGGGCCGTCGCCGCCGGGGCGACGGTCGTCGAGCCCGTCCACGAGCACGGCTACCGGGGGTACACCGTCGCCGACCCGGAGGGCCATCACTGGATGATCGCCCAGGCATGGCCCGGCATGCGGGGCTGACCCACCGGCGCGCTCAGGAACTCCCCCGCCGGCTCACAGCCGGCTCTGCGGTTCGGCCGCCAGTCTCAGGGTGTTCCCCCCACGAGGAGACCGTCAGAGATGGACACCGATCGCGACACGCCCTCCCCGGCCCCGACCGGCGGCACACCGCCGGGCGCCCCGCCCGATGGCGGCAGTGCGAGCTCGGGCAGCGGCGAGGAGGGGGC
>JBKPHT010000042.1:0-4899 GCA_046730015.1 Actinomycetota bacterium | reverse complement strand
GGGTGGCGGCGTGATCGCGCCGCCGGGGCGGGCCCGGCTGCCGGCCCGCGAGCGCGGCCCCGCGGTGCCGGAGGCCGCCTACCGGGTGCGCGAGGCGGTCGCACCCGCCGAGGTCGACCGGCCGATCTCGGGCGCCGAGGTCCGGCGGATCGCGAGCAAGGGCTTCCCGCTGTGGGAGGCGGTGCCGGTGATGCAGCTGCGCAACCGCCGGATCACGGTCGCCTACGCCGACCTGTCGCGGCGGCTGGCCGATCTGCTGGCCCGGGGCGGCGGCGAGCGCCAGGCCAACTGGTGCACCTACGCCACCTGGTCGTCGCGGACGATCGGCAACTGGATCGACCCGGAGCGGCGGCCGTCCGGCACGCCCCGCCGAGGGTGGCGGGGGCTGGTCGACCGGGCGGCGACGCGGCTGACCGAGGCGCTTGCGGGCCGGGACAACGGCGCCACGTACCGCAGCCTGGCGGCCGGCAACCGCTACGTGTTCCTGGAGATCGGGCTGGCCGTGGCCTGCTTCCTGGAGCACTTCGAGAAGGGCGGCGGCGACGGGCTGAGCGAGCCGGACTGGGACCGCTACTGGGCTCACATGACGACCGTCCTCGACGAGCTGGCGATGCTCGACCCGAGCTGGCTGCTCACCGAGTCGCCCCCGCCCGACGACCTGCGGCGCGGGATGCAGCAGTACTTCGAGGCCCTGCGGGCGGACGACCCGGCGGCCCGGGTCGAGCAGGTGCTGGCCGGCAACCTGCTGGTGGGGGCCTACGAGCAGCGCCGGGTCGACGGCTACGTGACGGCCTCCCTCGCCCTGTTCACCGGCCGGGAGATGCGCCGGCTGGTGGCCCGGCGTGCCGCCCGGGGCCCGTGGTGGCACCGGGCGGCGTCAACCGTCTACGCCCGGGTGATGTCCCGCTTCCTGGTCCTCGAGACCCACGACGAGGAGCTCAGGGTGGCGCGACCGCTGCCGCCCCCGGCCGGGGGGCCGATGTTCCCGCCCGACCTCGACGCGGTGACGACCCCGCTGGTCCAGGCCCTGCTCACCCGGTACGACCTGTCCGAGGGACGGCCCGACCGGCGCCGGGTGCGGGACTGGACGTCGTTCGACGACCGGATGAACTACATCGCCAACCTGTTCCGCTCCCGGCAGCAGCACGCGCCGCTGTTCGCCGACCCCTACTCACCGGAGGTGGAGCGGGAGCTGCTGGCCGGCCGGCTGGCCGGGTAGATCGCCAGCGGGTGGCGGTCAGCCGTCCGGCACGAGGTCGCGGATCGCCGCCCGGAGGCGGCGCCTCTCCTCGCCGTCCGCCGTGCGGTCCGCTTGCCGGCCGAGCCGCGTTCGCCACTGGTCGCAGACGTCCCGGAGGAGACGTCCACGTGCGGGTTGCGGGACTCGTTCGAGAACGTCGAGGACCGCGGCGAGGACGGCGAGCTGGAGCTCCGTCTCGGTGTAGCGGGCGGCGACGACCGGTAGCCGTTCGGCTTTGGCCCGCGGGTACTCCGTGCCGCCGGTCAGCTCGTGGGGTTCCCGGGCGAAGACGCCGGCAAGGAGGATCACGGTGCGTTCGCTGGGGACCGAGAGGTTGGCCTCGACATGCGACAACGCGACCCGTGACATCCCGATGCGCTCGGCCAGCCGGGCCTGTGTCCACCCCAGCTCGGCTCGCAGCTTGGCCACCCGGCGGCCGAAGGATTCCGTTGCGATGCCAAGTGGCTTAGCAGACACACCGACCGGTCACCGGTACAACCTCCCCATGGCTCGACCGAAGCGTGCACTCGTCACGGGGATCACCGGCCAGGACGGCTCCTACCTGGCCGAGCTGCTTCTCGACCACGGCTACGAGGTCATCGGCGTCGTCCGGCGGAGCTCCACCGTCAACTTCGAGCGCATCGCCCACATCCAGGACCGTCTCACGCTGGTGCCGGGCGACCTGTTGGACCAGGGTTCACTGGTCGCGATCATCGCCGAGCATCGGCCCAGCGAGGTCTACAACCTGGCCGCGCAGAGCTTCGTCCTCACCAGCTTCACCCAACCCGTCCTCACCGGGGACGTCACCGCCCTCGGCGCGGTCAGGATGCTGGAGACGATCCGCCACGTCGACGCCGACATCCGCTTCTACCAGGCCAGCTCGTCGGAGATGTTCGGCAAGGTGGTGGAGGTGCCCCAGACCGAACGCACACCGTTCCATCCCCGCTCGCCCTACGGCGTGGCCAAGGTCTACGCACACTGGATCACGGTCAACTACCGCGAGAGCTACGACATGTTCGCCACCTCGGGGATCCTGTTCAACCACGGCTCGCCCCGCCGGGGACTCGAGTTCGTCGAACGCAAGGTGAGCCACGGCGTCGCCCGCATCAAGCTCGGGCTCGACCACGAGCTGCGACTCGGCAACCTCGACGCCCGCCGCGACTGGGGCAGCGCCGCCGACTACGTCGAGGCGATGTGGCGCATGCTCCAGCTCGACGACCCGGGGGACTTCGTCGTGGCCAGCGGCCGGACGCACTCGATCCGCGAGCTGTGCGAGGTCGCCTTCGGTCACGCCGGTCTCGACTGGACCGACCACGTGGTCCAGGACAAGCGGTACTACCGGCCCGCCGAGGTCGACCTCCTCATCGGAGACCCGACCCGCGCGACCAGGGCGCTCGAGTGGCAGCCGCGTACGAGCTTCGAGGACCTCGTGTGCCAGATGGTCGACGCCGACCTCGCCCTCCTCTCCCGCAGCCGAGCCTGAGCCACGTCCCGCTACGACGAGAGGGCCGGACCGCGACCCGGCTCAGGCCCAGCCCAACTCGCCCAGTCGCCGGTCGTCGATGCCGAAGTGGTGGGCCACCTCGTGGACCACGGTGACCGTGACCTGGCGGACGACCTCCTCCTCGGTGCGGCACAGGGTGCAGATGGGGAGTCGGAAGATCGTGATCCGGTCGGGCATGACGAGCCCGCCGGCGCCGTAACCGGCGTCCCGCGCGGTCAGGGGCACCCCGACGTAGCGGCCGAGCAGCCGGCCACCCGGCTGGCCGTCCTCGACCACGACCGCGACGTTGTCCATCCGGCGGGCCAGCTGCTCGGGGATTCCGTCGAGCGCCTCGCCCACCAGCTCGTCGAACCGGTCGGGCGGCACGTCGATCACCGCCAGGATCGTACGCGTCGGAATACTGTCTGCGGCGGTGGCCGACGCGCTCCTCCACGACCTCGACGAGGCCCAGGTCCGGGCCGTCACCTCGCCCGCCCGGCCGCTCGCCATCCTGGCGCCGGCCGGTTCGGGCAAGACGCGGGTGCTGACCCGGCGGATCGCCTGGCGGGTCGAGACCGGCGACGCCGACGCCAGCCACGTCCTCGCCCTCACGTTCACCCGCCGGGCGGCGGCCGAGCTGCGGGACCGGCTGGGCCGCCTGGGGCTGCGGTCGGGCGTGGCCGCGGGCACGTTCCACGGCGTCGCCTACGCCCAGCTGCGGGCCCGCTGGGCCGACGAGGGACGCCCCGCCCCGGCGCTGCTGGCCCGCAAGGGCACGGTGCTGTCCCGGGTGGTGGCCGGCGCCCCGGTGTCCGTCGCCCAGGTGGCCGGGGAGATCGAGTGGGCCAAGGCCCGGCTCGTCGGCCCGGACGGCTACGCCGAGGCGGCGGCCGCGGCCCGGCGCCGGAGCCCGGCGCCCCCCGGCCGGGTGGCCGAGCTGTACCGGGCCTACGAGGACGAGAAGCGCAAGGCCCGGATGGTCGACTTCGACGACCTGCTGCGGCTCTGCTGCCACCTGATCGAGACCGACCCCGGGTTCGCGGCGGCCCAGCGCTGGCGGTTCCAGCACCTGTTCGTCGATGAGTTCCAGGACGTGAACCCGCTACAGCTGCGGCTGCTCGACGCCTGGCGGGGCGACGGCTACGACCTGTGCGTCGTCGGCGACCCCCACCAGGCGATCTACGGCTGGAACGGGGCCGACGCCGGGTTCCTGGAGGGGTTCCGGCGGCTCTACCCACCGGCCGAGGTCATCGCCCTCGACGGCAGCTACCGGTCGACGCCGCAGATCCTCGGGGCTGCGGCCGACGTGCTGCGCGTCGCCGGCGCCGGCGACCGGGAGGTCCGGGCGGCGAGGGGCGACGGTCCCGCGGTCCTGCTCGAACGCCACCCGACCGACAGCGACGAGGCGATCGCGATCGCCCGGGCCGTGCGCGACCGGCGTGGGCCGCGGGCCCGGTGGTCGGCCCAGGCGGTGCTCGTCCGGACTCACGCGCAGATCCCGCTGGTCGCCGAGGCCCTCCGCCGGGTCGGGGTGCCCCACCGCGTCCGGGGCTCGGACGCCCTGCTCGACCGGCGGGAGGTCAAGGCGGCGCTCGACCTGCTGCGGCGGAGCGACGGCACGCTGGCCGCCTGCCTGCCCGACCTGGGCGCGCTGGCGGTCGGCGACGACGACGGGGACGGCGACGGGCCGGCGGCCGACGGCCTGGACCTGGTCGTGCAGATGGCCCGGGACCACCTGCGCCTCGACCCCGGGGCCGGCGCCGCCGGGTTCGTGACGTGGCTGGTGGCCACCCTGCAGGCCGAGGGCGGCGACGATCGGTCGGATGCCGTCACCCTGGCCACCTTCCACGCGGCCAAGGGCCTGGAGTGGCCGATCGTCCACCTGGCCGGCCTGGAGGACGGGCTGATCCCGGTGACCCATGCCCGGACGGCGGCCCAGCGAGCCGAGGAGGCCCGCCTGCTGTACGTGGCCATGACCCGGGCCGAGGACGAGCTGCTGGGCACGTGGGCGGCCGAGCGGACGTTCGCCGGCAAGCCGGTGGAGCGCCGGCTGAGCCCCTGGCTGGCCGGGCTGGCCGAGCGGCAGCGCACCGAGCCGGAGCTCCCGGACGGCCCGCCGGTCGACTGGCCGGCCAGGCTCGCCGAGCAGCGGGCCCGGCTGGCGGCGCAGCGGTCC
>JBKPHT010000041.1:0-11718 GCA_046730015.1 Actinomycetota bacterium | reverse complement strand
GAGTCTCGAGCCCCCGATGTCCGCCTGCGCAAGCTCCCCCGGGTTGGAACGCCGCCCAAACAGGCTTGGAAACGGGCCACCACGCTGAGGGCGCCACGCTGTTGTGGAACAGGACCATCTCGACGTCGTAACCGACGACCGGCGGCCGCATGAACGTGACCGATTAGGAGGAGTTCCCGGTCACCGCAGAAAGGCGACGAGCACCGTGATAATGACGACCACGACGACGATCGCGACCAAGATGAGAACGCGGCGCCCACCTGCTACTCGCGGGCCTGGATATCCATACCCTGGCTGCCCTCCGGTCGGCGGAGCTGCTGGCGGCGGTAATGGATACGGGGCTGCTGGCGGCGGTGGTGGACCCGGTGCGGTCCATTGGGCTGATGCTGTCGGAGACTCCGGCTTGGAGAACTCGATGTCGATCTGTTCCGCCACCAGTTGGTAGAGATCATGACGGCGGCGGAGCCGCCGGAGGAGTGCGACCGCGGCATCGCGTTTGTCCTCCTCTTTGACGAGCTGTTTGAGCGCACCGACGAGCTGCTGCTGGTCGGAAAGGGGGAGGTCGTCACGATCGAGGGAGTCGGCGACTTCGTCGAGATAGGAGCGGGTTCGTGCCGGCGGGGGTGGCGGGGGCGACGGGACGTCGACGGCCAGCTTCGAGAAGTGCAACGCCCGGAGGGCTTCGGGAGGGAGGCCGACGGCCTTGTCCTCGGGCAGTTTGTTGTCCCAGTAGACGGGGCGCACGAAATCATCCCGCCCGAGGGCGAGCGCGTACTCCCACTCCTGACGGACGAATGGCGAGCGCATCGAGTTCTGCGACCAGAACAGCTGGAAGACGTCGGCTCGTTCGATGAGCTCTTCGAGCTTTCGCTCCCATCTTTCGCCACTGCGCAGGTCTTGGACGTCGATGAGATAGCGGTCGCCTGTGACGCTGACGTAACGCGCCACGGCCTCCACCACGGCGAAGTCGCGTCGCGAGTATGAGGCGAAGATCTGCCGGTATGGCCTCGCCGCGGTACGGACCTCCGGTCTGAGCGTCGCCGGTGCCATCGACGTAACCTGAAGGCGAAATGGAACCTCGCCGACGATCATGACGCCCACGAATATCCGGACGCCGCCTCGAACGCTGCGCCCGTCGGCCGCCGCTGGAAGACGGATCCGGAACTCAGCGCGATGAACCGGCTCGAGCCACTGAACGGTTGCGCTTGCGGGGTTGACCTCGCCTTCCTCCAACCACGGCTGGAAGCGAAGCTCGCTGCCTCGCGCCAGTCCGAAACTGGCATCAATGCGAGTGGGTTGGAACGACACGCGCTCGTCGTCAAGGAGGGCCCGGGCTTGCCGCTCGACCACTTCGACCGGATCGACGACCCCGCCGTCCACGTCCTCGATCAGCGTCGTCCGGTGAGCGAACGCCAGTAGCGGGTACCAGAGGTCCGGCTGGACTTGGCTCGGCCTGTAGACGGTGAACTGGACGTCATCGTCCAGCGGCTGAGGCGACCGTCGGACCGTCGTGTCACCGCCGACGTTGTTGATGACGCCGCCGTGCTGGCTGCCGATGTCGAACACCCCGCTAGCAACCTTTTCGGTTGCGAGCTTCGCGGCCACCAGCGCGGCGCCGAGGGCGACGGCGTGGTTTCGCTGCTCGAGGATGGGCATCGACCGGCCGAGCGCGCTTGATAAGAGTGTGCGCACGAGTGGGATCCGCGTCGAACCGCCCGCCAGCAGTACGGCGCTCAGGTCGGTCGGCGCGAGCTTCGCCGATCGCAGCACGCGATCCAGGGCAGCGGTGGTCTGCTCCAGTAGCGGGCGCACCATTGCCTCGAAATCGGCGCGGGTCAGGCGCACGTCGGCCTGAACATTTGGCAGAAGCACCGGGATCGACACCTCGATCTCGTACGACAACGCCTCCTTCGCTGTGATGCACTCGTCGCGCAGCCCAGCGAGTGCGGTCGCGGTTATCGCGTCGGTCGTGTCGACGTCGAACAGGCCTCCGACCTGGCGCAGCACGTAGTCGAACACGGCGTCGTCGATGTCGCCTACTCGGTCGAACCCTTCCGGGTCGCCCAGAATCTCGAAGTCACTGTGCGTCCTGCGCAGCACTGTGGCCTCGAACTGTCCGCCCCCGAGGCTGTACACGGCGAGGATCTGGCCCGGTTCCACCCGATGGTCGGAGGCGTAGTACGTGGCAACCGCCTCCGGCTCGGTGATGGTCGTCGCTTCGACCCCTGCGCGCTGAATTGCTGCAGCCAGCACGTCCCGCTTGTAAGAGCCCCACACGGCGGGGTAGGTGATGACGATCCGCTCGGCTGGTTCGCCCTCAGCGGCCGCCACCGCATCCACCACACGACGGAGCAGCATCGCCATCAGGCGGTCAGCCCCGTACGGCACTCCGCCCAGGAGCACGGGGATGGGGTCGCCCACGTGGCGCTTGACCTCGCGCGCCACGCAATCGGGTTCGGTCAGCCTCAGCCGCCATGCCGCCTCCCCCACCAATTCGCGGCCGTCAGCTGCCAACCACACGACTGACGGCATCAGGCCCGAGCGCGTCCCCAGTTCGATGATCTCGGCCCGGCCACCCTTCGCCACAGCCGCGGCGGTGAACGTTGTCCCCAGATCGACACCGAGCTGATAGGTCATCCCGTCCCTTTGCGCCAACCCGGAACCATCGTTGCACAGCGCTCTGGCCGATACCTCCCAACGCGTCGAGATCCACCGATACTCACTAACCACAGAGACCTCGGACTCCTTCTTTGGCTTGTCCAATGGGCGGCAGCTCGCGCTACTGCTGGTCCTCGTCGTCGGACAGCGGATCGGGCTGATCAGCCAGGTCTCTTTTCGCGGCCGATGCTGCTCAGACCGACCGTCGGCGGACCGGCCCGCAGTACCCGTCGCAGCCGACCCCGGGCACGGATGACCGAGACCCGGAGCGTTCAATCGTGGACGCCCTCGCCACCAACCCGGACCGGTGACCACCGCACCACGGGGTGCCCGCTGCGACCGGCGAGGGACGGCCAGATCGAACCATCAGGCAGATCGGTGTGGCATCGGGGTGCGACACGGACATGACGCGGCGACGGTGGTCGTGTTGAATGCGGCGTGGGCCAAGGCGGCACATCCGGCGCTGACCGAGCTCGTGTTGGTCGGTGGCGATCGGAGCGGGCAGCAGCGCGGTTCCGGATGATGGAGGACGCGCTTTGGCGTGAGGCAACTGGCCCTGCCCCCGCTGAGATCGACGTCCAGACCCGTTTCGGGGTCACGCGGGCGTACCGGTGGGCCGGGGACGGCACGCCGATCGTTTTTCTCCATGGCGGGGGAATGACGTCAGTCAGCTGGGCGCCGTACGCCAAGGCGCTGTCGAGTCGCGAGGTGTACGCGGTCGACATCATGGGCGACGCCGGCCGCAGCGAACCCACCGCCCGGATCACGTGCGCCACTGACATGGCGGCGTGGCTCGACGAGACGCTCGCGGGGCTTCGCATCGAACGCGCTCACCTCGTCGGACACTCGCTCGGCGGCTTCGTGGCGCTCAGCACCGCTGTGTACCGGCCCGACCGGGTCTCATCGCTCGTGCTGCTCGACCCGGCCGGCATCGCGCCGCTGCAGATGCTGCGGTTCATGATGTGGGGTCTTCCGGTTCTTCTCGGTTCGCTCGCCCCGGCACGGGTGCGCCGCTGGCTGGCCCGACGGCTGCGAAACCCCCTGCTCGAGAACACGCGGGCCTCGCGTCTGCTCCTTCATGGCATGGTCCGTCACGCACCAGGCTTCCCGCTGTTGAAGCCCCTGAATGACGACGAACTCCGAGCAGTCTCGGTGCCCGTAAGACTGCTCATCGCCACCGAAAGCGAACCCTTCGACCCGAACCTGCTCGCCGCGCGAGCCGAGGCGCTCCTCGCACAGGTCAGCATCGAGAGCGTGCCCGACGCCGGGCACGCTCTCACCGTGAGCCACTTCGACATCTGTGCTGCGCGGATCGCGCTGACCGACGCCTGATCCGCGACCGCGGTCGCTCCCGCTCCTACTGCCGATCTGGAGCGGGTGTGCAGACGAGCGGAATGCCCCACACGCCGGCTGTGGGATCGGGGGCCTCAGCCGGCCTTCAGGTAGGGGCGAGGTGCTTCTCGCACCACCTCGGACACGGTTGTGTCGTCGGTCGCGGCCAGTTCGTTCAACGCCTGGCGCAGCTCAGGGTCCAGGCGAACCGGCAGGGTTTCCGCTGGTGGCTGATCCCATGGCGGGCCGGCCTGGGCGCCTGCGCAGCCTCGTGACGTCGAGACCGGCCTCGGCGTCTTCGGCCATGCGGTCGAGCACCACTTCGGTGAGCTCGACGCCGGTCTTGGAGCGGCCATAGGGCTGCAGCTGCACGTCGGTCAGCGGTAGTTCTCAGGCTCAGGGTCCTTGCCGGCGTCCTGCACCTCGACGATGTAGCGCCACGCATCGGGTGCGCTGCCGTCGAGATCGGTGAAGCCGTATTCGCGTGCCAGCTGGCCGGACGACACCGACGCTTGGTTCCAGCGAGCCACGTCGGGGTCCGCGGCGAGCGCGACCACCGCTCGCCCGACCAACCGCGGCGTCTCGGAGATGCCGAAGTGACCTGGAACCTGGCGCCACGTCTCCTCGGTGACTTCGTAGATCTCGAGCATCAACTCTGACCGCAGCCACCCGGGCGTGATCGTCAGCGCCGTGCACCCGTGGGGCGCCAACTCGTGGCCCTGGCTCCAACCGAGCCGCAGCACCGACCACTTGGCGAGGTCGTAGAACGCCGAGAGCCGGTAGTTGGCGGCGTTGTACTCAAGGGTGCCGTCAGTGACCTCGACGACGAGCCCGCCCGGGCGTCGGATGAGCAGCGGCAGGGCGGCGTGGCTCGTGATGAGGTGGGTGTCGATCGCGAGGTGCAGAAGGCGCAGGCCCCGTTCGAGATCGGTCTTCCACAGCGGCGCGTCCCACTCGAAGCGCCCCTCGCCGCCCCAGATGTCGTTCACGAGCACGTCGAGCCGGCCGTGCTCGCGGTCGATCCGGTCGACGACCGACCGAACCTGCTCGATGTCGAGGTGGTCGGCTCCGATCGCGGTGGCCGTACCGCCCTCCGCCTCGATGAGCTCGGCCGTCTCCTCGATCGTCTCGGGCCGGTCGTACTCCGACCGCTGCTGGCGGGTCGTCCGGCCGGTCACATACACGTGCGCTCCGGCCGCGCCGAGCTCTATGGCGATGCCGCGCCCGGCGCCCCGGGTCGCGCCGGCGACGAGCGCCACCTTCCCATCGAGGGCTCCCATTGTCGCATCCTCCACATTCATAAACGACCGTTCGTTTATACTCAGCGGCGGGATGCCCCGCAAGCGCACAATCGCGGACGAGGTGCTGCTCGACCACGCCCTCCTCGTCCTGCGCGAGGTCGGGCCCGACGGCCTGACGTTCGGCGAGGTGGCGGAACAAGCCGGGCTGGCGGCGTCGACGATCGTCCAGCGCTTCGGCTCCAAGCCGGCGCTGCTGCGCGCGGCGTTGCTACGGGCATGGGACCGTCTCGACGACGACACCACCGCCGCCGTCGCCGACGCCGGCCGAGGTGCGAAGGGCGTGATCGATCTCCTCGTGCGGCTGAGCGGCCAGTACGAGGCGCACGACTACGCCGACCAGCTCCGCATCCTCCGCGAGGACCTACGCGATCCCGTCCTCACCGACCGCGGACGGGCATGGCTCGCGGTGCTCTCCGAGGCGATCGAAGCGCGGGTGCCGGGCGTTTCCGGCATGCTCGTCCTTGCCCAGTGGCAGGGCACGCTGACGGTGTGGAGCTTCACGCGCGAGGCGCCGATCGAGGACATGGTCCGTCGCAACCTGAGGGAGTTCTTGGCGACGCGGTGAGCGGCGTGGCCTGGAACTGCGCGCTCGCTGGGGATGTGCCGGCTCCAACCGAATCGGCGTTACCCCGTCGATCGAAGTCGGACAGGCGCCAGGGGACCGCCACTCCGGGGGGCCGCGGCCAGGGCTAGGGGGTTGACATCGCATCTCCGCGACCTCGCCGACCGCAGCTCCCTCAGCGGGGGCGGAGGCCGTCGAGGGCCAGGGCCACCATGCGCTGCTTGACCGGCTCGTCCAGGGGGAGGTGGGCCGTGGCGCGCGACACGCCGACCATGAGGGCGTAGACCTCCGGCAGGGCCACGTCGCCGCGGACGGCGCCCGCCCCCTGGGCCCGCTCCAGCAGCTCGCCGAACGCTTGGCGCAGCTCCTCGCCGGCCCGGGCGGGCGCTCCGCCCACGTCGTCGCCCGTGTCCAGCAGGGCCTCGGCGATGGTCAGCTTCTCGGCGGCGCCGTCGACCACCTCCCCGAAGAAGTCGAGGAAGGCAAGACCGGGCTCGCCCGACCCCGACAGGTCTCGGGCCCGGTCGCGCAGGCCCTCCAGGCGGGCGGTGAGGACGGCCCGGAGCAGTTCCTGCTTGGTCGGGAAATGCCGGAAGACGGTGGCGATGCCGACGCCGGCCCGCCGGGCCACCTCCTCGGTCGAGGCGGTCGCACCGCCCACGCCGAAGACCTCGTCGGCGGCGTCGAGGATGCGTGTTCGGTTGTCGCGTGCGTCAGCCCGCATGGGTCCCACCATCGGTCAGGGTTGTAAACGAAGTGGCGACTCCGTATGTTCCGGAGTGACCACTCCGAAGATACCGACAGGAGGGAGCGACCCATGTCCTCACCCACCCCACGCGAGGTGTTCCTCCGCCTCGTCCACGGCGTCGCCAACGGCGAGTTCGACACCCTGCCCGAGCTCTACGCCGAGGAGACCGACGTGCGCCACCCGATGTGGCCCGGCGGCACCCCGGCGCTCACGAGCCGCGACGACCTGCGGCGGCACTTCGGGGCCGGCGCCGCCACCGTCGACGGCGTGGTCCGGTTCCAGCCCGACAACGTGGTCGTCCACGAGACCCAGGACCCCGAGGTCGTCGTGGCCGAGTTCGAGTACCGGGGCACGGTGCTCGCCACCGGGGAGCCCTACACCGTGCCCTGCGTGTTCGTCATGCGCGTCCGCGACGGCCAGATCGTCGAGTCCCGCGACTACATCGACCACCTCAGCTCGGCTCGCGCCCGCGGCCAGCTCGACCAGGTCCTCGCCGCCGTTGTCCCCACCGACGCCCCGGGCCCCGCGACCTAGCGGAGGTTCCGGAAGTGAGCCCGCTGGAGGGGGACCCGGGACCGCCTGGCGGGTGGATGGCGGCCTCGCCGCCTGCTACGTCGATGATGCAAGGTTCGGCCCGAGGCGCTTGCGACTCGTCCACGGCCAGAACGGATGACGGGGTCAACCAGCAGGCGGCAGGGAGAGGCGATGATCGTTCGACGTACGCTGCTGGGGTGCCAGCAGTGGGCACAGTCGTCGTGATGTTCACGGACCTGGTCGGTTCGACGGAGCTGTTGGTCGCCCTTGGAGAGGATCGATTCGACTCCGTGCGAGACGAGCACGATTCGCTCGTCGGCGGGTCGATCAACACCCATCACGGCGACGTGGTCAAGCACACGGGCGACGGGTTCATGGCCGTGTTTCCGGGAGCCGCCGAGGCAATCGCGGCAGCAACCGAGATCCAGCGCAAGATCTCGAGTCGCAACGAGACTTCCGACGTCGGGTTCGATGTGCGCATCGGCATAAGCGCTGGCGACGTCGCGAAACGGGCTGGCGACTACCACGGCGTTGCCGCTGTGGAGGCGGCACGACTGTGCGGCGCCGCTGCGGGCGGGCAGATTCTCGCCTTGGAGACCGTCCGTGTACTGGCTGGTTCTCGTGGTGGGCATGACTTCGTCGCAGTGGGCGAGGTCGATCTCAAGGGTCTCCCACCCGTTGCCGCCGTTGCAGTTCGCTGGAGCGAGGCCGCACCAGTCGCCGTCGTCGCGACCCGCAGACCAAAGGGAAACCGTCGACGGGTCCCGGCGGTCGGCAGGCTGTTGGGACGCGACCGCGAGTTGGATTCGCTGGTTCGGGCGCTCGAGGCGGGCGGTCCGGTGCTTGTGCTGGGGCCGGGAGGCATTGGCAAGAGCACGCTCTGTCGAGCGGTCTTGCGCGAAGCAGCAATGCCTACGCCTGGACTAGCCGGCTGGTTCATCCGCTGCGACGGCTTGACGGATATCGAGGCGGTGGTCAGCGCGATCGGTCGCGACCTAGAGATGGCGCCGGGGCCCAATCTGCTCAACCGGACGCTCGATGGTCTGGCGAATACACCCGGGGTCCTGGTTCTCGATAACGCCGAGACCCCATGGCAGGCGGACACGGCAAGGCTCGAGGAGCTACTTGAGGAGCTCGCCGATATTGACGTACTGCGCCTTGTTGTGGCGATGCGCCTCGGTGTTCCACCGATACGACCGAGCTGGGCTCACGTCGAGCGAGTCGGGCCCTTGGAGGCTGAGCCGGCGGCGGCGCTTTTCGCCACCATCTCCGGGATGTCAAACGACGTCGACAGAGTTGCGTCGCTCATCGCGGCTGTCGACCGAGTACCGCTCGCCGTTGAGCTGTTGGCGTACGCGGCGCGAACTGAGTCGTCGCTCGACCGCCTCGCTACACGCTGGCGGCTCGAGCGCGCCGGCTTGCTCGACCGTGGAGTGGCGGCTGCCGATCCACGTCTCAGCGTGCCGGCGTCGGTGGAACTGTCGTGGAAGGGAGCGTTCATGGGCGTCGACGCGCAACGCGTTGGTGCCCTGCTGGCGTTGGCCCCCGCTGGACTCTCCTTGGTCGATCTTGACCAGGTGGTGCCTGACGGCGCAGCGCGCGGCGCGGCGAGACTTCGCCAGCAGGCCTTGGCCTTCGACGACGGGGAACGGCTGCGGATGCTGGCGCCGATTCGAGAACATATCGCCGCGCACCATCCGCCTCGCGACGAAGACCGGGACCGGCTGCTCGACTTGTGGGAGGGAATGGCGGTCACAGATGGAAAGGCCGTGGGCACGAGTGGTGGGGGGGCCGCCGCTCAGCGGCTGGACGTTGAAGCAGCAAATATCGAGGTGGGGATCGCCGTGCTGGTTGCGCTTGGTCGCGTGGAGGCGGCAGGCCGCGCTGCGGTTGGGTTGGCCACCTACTACGTATTCTCTGGGGCGCCCGCCGGCCGAGGGCTGCAGCTCGTCATGGATGCGGCGCATTCTGCCGACGACGCTTCGACGTTGGCAACGACGTCGCGGTTCGCAGCTCTGCTTGCCATGTTCCGGTCGGAACTCGACACCGCTCGCCTGCTTCTAGAACGGTCACTGACGCTCAGCCGGAGGCTGGGGGATGCGCTAGCTGAGGCGCATTGTCTCAAAAACATTGGAGAGCTCCTACAAATGCTCGGCGACGTAGTCGCTGCGCGCGAATCTCTCGAGAAGGCGCTGCAGGCCTACCAGAATATCGAGTTTGAGCTCGGCGTGGCAGATTGCTATCTGAGGCTCGGCGAGCTCGAAGTAGACAAGTCACATCTTGCCGCTCGCCGGCTCTTTGGACTGGCAATGCAAATCTATCAGTCGATCGGCCATAGACGTGGTGACGCGAACTGCCTTATAGGTCTCGGCAGCTTGGACTTTCAAGAGTCAATGAACGCGAAGGCTCGCGAGCTGTTCAACCAGGCTCTGCCTATCTGTAAGGATGTTGGCTACCCGCAGGGTGAAGCCAACTGCTACCTCATGCTCGGCAGGCTAGATCTGGACGAGAACGTATACAGTGCCGCTCAGGCGAACTTGACGCGAGCACTATCACGCTTCGAGCAACTAGGTGATGAGCGGGGTCGAGACGACTGTTACGAGACTCTCAGCGAGCTGCGAAACAGAATCGCCTAGCGTTGATGCGCCGGCCAGCACCCGAACCCAACCCGCTACGAGGATTCTCCGCCTTGGCCTCCTGGCGGATCGAGTACAACACCTACCGCCCCCTCACCCGCTCTCGGTATTGCTCACACCGGTCGAGCTCGCGGACCAGTGGAGGCGGACCAGCCCACCCCAGCTCTCATAGCGGGTGGACCGATGAACGGGGTCCGGTCAGGATCTGCCCCCATCTCGCGGGCCGGCTGAGAAAACTGGGACGGTGCCCTCACTCACAGGTCGCTTCGAAGTCAACCTGTCGGTTCGAGATCCGGTTCAGAGCGCCGCATGGTATGCCAGCGTGCTCGGGCTGGAAGAGCGCTACGACTTCACCTCCGACGACGGCAGCATGCGCTACATCTGCCTCGCCGAGGCGAGCAGCGGGCTCGTGCTCTGTCTTGTCGGTCACGCTGCCAACACGGGCGAAGTCTTCAGCGAGTTCCGGACTGGTCTTGACCATCTGGAGTTCCTCGTGCCCCGGCGACAAGACCTTCACGAGTGGGCTGAGCGGCTGGACGACCTCGGCGGCCCTCACTCGGGCGTGAAGGATCTCGACTACACGTCGAACGCGATGGTGGTCTTCCGAGACCCGGACAACATCCAGCTCGAGTTCTTCTGGCGAGCGCCCGCTGAGCCGGATACGTGAGCGCGGCCCGCAGAGCTTCCTCGCGTCGCCGTCAGGCTGTCCCTTGACTGTGTCACCGGTCATCTGACGACGAACTGTCACCCATCATGTGGACCTAGGAGAGTTGCTGAGCAATCCGGCTGGTGCTCGCGTTTTCGTGGCGGTGAGGTAGACCGCGGGTGTGCTGGGGTCGTCTGGTCCGGATCGGGAGCTGCTCGACGCGGCGGCGTTGTGCGGTCATCTGCTCGGTGAGGGGTCGGTGCACGCGTTCTTGGCGGAGCATCGTCGGCGCCTGTTCCCGGACGAGGTGTTCGCCGACCTGTTCCGGTCGGGTCGGGGCCGGCCCTCGGTCCCGGCGGACGTCGTCGCGACCGTGATGGTCTTGCAGGCGTTGGAGGGCCGCTCGGACTGCGAGGCCTGCCGGGCGTTGCAGACCGACATCGCCTGGAAAGCGGCCGCCGGGCTGGCTCTCACCGATGAGGCGTTCCACCCGACCGTGTTGACCTTGTGGCGCAACAAGCTGCGAGCCAGCGACGACCCCGAGCGGATCTTCAACGCCGTGCGCACGGTGATCGCCCAGACCGGGGTCATCGCCGGCCGACACCGGCGGGTGCTGGACTCGACGGTGTTGGATGACGCGGTGGCCCGCCAGGACACGGTCCCGATGCTGGTCACCCAGATCCGCGGGTCCGCAGGCTCATCCCCGCGCTCGCCGAGGTGTGGGTGCGCGAACACAACCTCGAGTCGGGCCGCCCGCCGTGCGATTGGGACGACCCCGCCGATGTCGAGCGGCTGATCTCCGAGCTGGTGGACGACGCCAACGAATTGGTGTGGGCCACCGAAGAGCTCGAGCTCGACCAGGCCCAAGCCGGCGCGGTGGCGCTGTTGGCCCTGGTTGCTGGCCAGGACGTCGAACCCAGCGATGGGCCCGGTCGCTGGCGGATCGCCCAACGCAGGGCTCCGGACCGGGCGATCTCCACCGTCGATCCCGAGACCCGGCACGTGCACAAGACCCGCCACGCCTACCGGGCCCGCTACAAGGCCCACGTCGCGGTCGAGCCCGACACCGGGCTGGTCACCGACTGCGAGCTCAGAGCCGGCAATGTCGGCGACGCCGAGGCGGCACCCGGGCTGCTGGCTGGCGAGCCCGCCGGCACCGAGGTGCTCGGCGACTCCGCCTACCGCACCGGCGAGCTACGTGACCACCTGCAGCGCCGGGAGATGACCGCGGTGATCAAGCCGCCGCCGCTGCGCCCCGCCGTCGAGGGCGGCTACACCCTCGATGACTTCGCCATCGCCGA
>JBKPHT010000040.1:0-3011 GCA_046730015.1 Actinomycetota bacterium | reverse complement strand
GCCGAGCGGCTCGCCCCCGGCCGGCCCGAGGTGGCGGTCGAGGCGGTGCGCTGGATCGCGGACGCCGGCAAGGAGGCGCTCACCGGCATGCGCCACGCCGTGCAGGTGCTGCGGGAGGCGAACGGCGGCCGCTCCGTGGAGCTGGCGCCCCACGGCGACCGCGCCGGGGAGCTGGCCCCCCAGCCCACGCTGGCCGACCTGCGGGGCACCGTCGAGCGGCTGGCTCCCGTCGGGCTCGACGTCGAGATCGCGCTGCCCGACCCGCTCCCGGCGGTCGACCCCCAGGTCGAGCTGGCCGCGGTGCGCATCGCCCAGGAGGGCGTGACCAACGCCCTGCGCCACGCCGAGGCTCGACGGGCGGTGGTCCGCGTGGCGGAGGAGGCGGGCCACCTGGTGGTCGCGGTCGACGACGACGGCCGCAGCGGCAAGGCCCCGGCCCTCAGCGCCTCCGGCCACGGGCTGCGGGGGATGGCCGAGCGGGCCGCGGCCTGCGGCGGACGGCTCGACATCGCCCGCAGCGACCTGGGCGGCTGGTCGGTGCGGGCCGCCCTGCCCTACCGGAATGGCCGGCCGTGAGCGCCGAGGGGGCGACGACGATCCGGGTCCTGGTGGCCGACGACCAGGCGATGATTCGGGTCGGGCTGCGCATGATCCTCGACAACGAGGCTGACCTGGCGGTCGTGGCCGAGGCGGCCGACGGCCTCGAGGCGGTCGAGGCGGCGGCCAGCGCCCGACCCGACGTGGTGCTGATGGACGTCCGCATGCCGTTGCTCGACGGCCTCGAGGCGACCCGACGGATCGTCGGATCGTCCGACGCCCCGCCCCGGGTGCTGGTGCTCACGACCTTCGACGACGACGAGTACCTGTTCGACGCCCTGCGGGCCGGGGCCAGCGGCTTCCTGCTCAAAGACGTCGGCCCCGACCCGCTGATCGAGGCCATCCACACCGTGGCCCGCCACGAGAGCCTCCTGGCCCCGGCGGTCACCCGGCGGGTCATCGAGCGCTACGTCGAGCTCGACGGCGCCGCCGGCCGGTCCCGCCCGATCCCCATGGCCGAGGCTGTCGCCCGGGCCGGCCTCACCGACCGCGAGCGCGAGGTCCTTGTGGGCCTCGCCGCCGGGTGGTCCAACACCGAGCTGGCCGCCGAGCTGCACCTCAGCGAGGCCACGGTGAAGACCCACGTGAGCAGCGTCCTGGCCAAGCTCGGCCTGCGTAGCCGTGTGCAGGCGGTGATCGCCGCCTACGAGTCGGGCCTGGTCCAACCGGGCGACGGCCGCTTCAGTCCCAGGCGGGAAGGCGGACGGTGAAGGTGGCGCCGACGCCACGGTGCTCTCGATGGTGATCGAGCCGACATGGACCGTCTGGTCGTCCTGGCCGGCGGCGAGATCCGCGAGGACGGCAGCCACAGTTTCAGGTCTTGGCGAGCAGACGGCGGCGGAGCTTCGTCGGGGCCAGCGGTGGTGCCGGCCGGATCGGCTCGTCGGTCACGATCTGGAAGAGGGCTCGTCGATCGGTTCGGGCGCCCTTGCCACTCGGTCCCCGGCCGAACAGGGCCAGCAACACGGCGCGAGCCCCGGTCGCCTGAGTCCACTCGCTGAAGGCGCGTGCTTCGGCGGGGTCCTCGCCGGCGAACTCGTCGAACAGCAGCAGGGTGCCGGCACCGACGAGCGGCGTGAGCCAATCGAGCGCGCAGCGGGTGGACTCGTACAGGTCGGCGTCGAAGTGGGCCAGGCTGACCCGGCCGATCTCGGCGGCGAGGTCGGCGGTGAGAGACGACTCGAAGAACCCATGCACGATTCGCACGCCGCGCAGGGTCGGCACGGGAGTGGCGAACGTCCCGGCCGGGAGGTGCTCGTAGTCGTCGGGTAGACCCGCGAACGAGTCGCAGGCGTAGATCCGCTTCTGACGCTGGGCCCGGTCCCAGATCGCAGACCGCCACAGCTCGTCGCGGATCACCCGGATGGAGTCACCCTTCCACACCCCGAACTCGATGATGTGGCCCGGGATGGGTCGGGCGAGCTGCACGGCGAGCTCGATCACCTGGCTGCGCGAGGGGTAGGTGACATGACCGGCGGCCTCGGTCCAATCGCCGTCGCTACCCCAGCACCAGACGTGCATGCTCGTGTCGGAGGTGGTGTCGGCACCAACGTCGGCGCTCATTGCCCGCCTCTCTCGTCCGAGATGCTGTGGGCTGGCCGGGGCCGCTCGCCGTCGGTGGTGCATCGACGCATCCTCCGCACCGACGGGTGGTGGTCCCCGAGCGCCCGATGCAGCGTGCACGACTCGTCCCAGATGGCGACGTCACCCTCGGACCAGTGCCACCGCAGCGAGCGGTTGGGATCCACGGCCACGTCGTGGAGGTGGGACAGCAGGACATCGGATTCGTCCGGGTGCAGCTCGGGGATCCGCTCGAGGTACATCGGGCAGACGAACAGGCAGGGCGCATCCATGTCTGGATGGGCGCGGACGAGGGGATGGCGGACCGGAGGGTGGGCCTCCTCGAACCGGCTGGCCTGCTCTGCGCCATGCCGGTCGACAACGGTGCGACGTAGCGAGGCGTCGACGCGGTGCCAGCCGGTCAGGGTCGAGCAGAGCGCCTGGAGGGCGGGCGACAGCGCCTCGTAGGCCGCCGGCAGGCTGGCCCACAACGTGTCGCCTCCGCTGGGTGGTATCTCCAAGGCCTGCAGGATCCCGAACCGCGGGGGAACCTCGAGCCAGCTCAGGTCGGTGTGCCAGGGGAACTCCGCCGGCGGATGGGCCGGGGTGTCCTCGATCACCGATATCGGCTGCTCGCGTCCGGTGAACCGCTGCAGCGGGTGCACCGTCACCGTGCCGAAGCTCGTCGCCAGCTCCCTGAAGCGCCCCTCGTCTCGGCCGAATCCCCGGATGAAAACGACGTGGTGGCCGATGACGAGCTGACGGAGCTGCGACGGGCCGTCGTGCCCGGCTGCGTCGAGGTCGCCGGCGTCGACCACGGCGCCGATCGCGCCCGACAAGCGCTGCGCACGCAG
>JBKPHT010000039.1:0-4453 GCA_046730015.1 Actinomycetota bacterium | reverse complement strand
GCGGCCGCGGGTCGTGAGGAGGTAGATCGGTCCAATGCCCGCCCTGGCGAGCAGGCTGACGATCGCGTTGCCTGCGCGCCATCCCGGACTGCGGAACTCCGGCATCGGGCGGTTCGGCGGTGTGTCAGACATGGCCTTCCTTTCTGGTGCTCAGGCTCGCCCCTGGCAGCATCCACGTTCGCGAAGCCCTCGGCCTGCGTCTGCGACCGCTCGTTGGTGCGCCGTGGGGAACCACCGGTCGAGATGGGCATGCACGCCGGTGAGGTCGGTTCCTGCGGCCCGGTGGGCGATGTGGAGGTCGGGGCGGATCAAGTACTGGGAATCACTGGGCGGGCGTCGTGCTCCGGTGGCAGCGGTCGATGAGATGGCGGGCTATCTCGCCGGCGGGGACAGGTTCGGTTGCGCCGGATCGGCGGTCTCGGACCTCGACAGTGCCGTCGGCGAGGCCTTTGCCGACGATGACGATGGTGGGGATGCCGATCAGCTCGGCGTCCTTGAGCTTGACCCCGGCGGAAACCTCGGATCGGTCGTCGTAGAGCACCCGGATGTCGGCGGAGGCCAGCGCGGTGACCAGACGGTCGGCGAACTGGGGGATCGCCTGGCTCTTGCCAACTGCGACGAGGTGAACGTCAGCCGGGGCGACCTCTCGCGGCCAGCACAGGCCGAGGTCGTCGATTGTGCTCTCAGCGATCGCTGCCACAGCGCGCGACACGCCGATGCCGTAGGAGCCCATGGTGACGACGACGTTGCGACCGTCTGGGCCGAGGACCTCCAAGCCAAGTGCCTCGGCGTACTTCCGGCCGAGCTGGAAGATGTGCCCGATCTCGATTCCTCGTCGTAGCTCGAGGCCCATGTCGCACTCGGGGCAAGGGTCGCCGGTCCGTACCTCGGCGGCGTCGATGACACCGTCGGGCTCGAAGTCGCGGCCGACCACCAGGTCGAGGACGTGCCGTGCAGGGGCATCGGCGCCGGTCACCCATGCCGAGCCGTCCACGACGCGCGGGTCGACGAGGTAGCGCACCCCCCGAGGCTCGCCGAGGACGCCGGGACCGATGTAGCCCTTCACGAGCTGCGGGTGTGCTGCGAAGTCGGGCTCGTCGAAGGGCGTCACCTCGGCCGGAGCCACCTGTGCCTCGAGCCGTCGCACGTCGAGCTCGCGATCGCCCGGCACGCCGATCGCCAACGGCTCCCGGGATCCATCGGGGTGGAGGAGCATGACGAGCACGTTCTTCAGCGTGTCGGCGGCCGCCCACGGACGGCCATCGCGCCGGGCCAGATCGGACCTGCTGTTGAGCCGGGCGACCAGCGACCCGATCGTCGGGGTGTCCGGGGTGTCCTCAACGTGCGCGGCAGGGGCGTCGTTGGCCGCCGGCGCAGCACCTAGCGAGCTGCGGGCCGCCTCGACGTTGGCGGCGTACCCGCAGCCAGGGCATCGGGCGAAGGTGTCTTCGCCGGCGTCGAGCGGCGCAAGGAACTCCTCGCTTGCAGACCCGCCCATGGCGCCGGACGTCGCGCCAACGATCACGTAGGGCAGGCCGAGGCGATCGAAGGTCCGGATGTACGCCGCCCGATGAGCGTCGTAGGACGCCTGGAGCCCGCTGTCGTCGATATCGAAGGAGTACGAGTCCTTCATCACGAACTCACGGCCACGCAGGAGACCCGCGCGCGGTCGGGCTTCGTCGCGGTACTTGGTCTGTATCTGAAAGATCGACAAGGGCAGCTGCTTGTACGACGTGCAGACGTCCTTCACCAGCAGCGTGAACATCTCCTCGTGCGTCGGACCCAGCAGGTAGTCGGCGCCCCGACGGTCCTTCAGGCGGAACAGGTTCTCGCCATACTCGCTCCAACGGCCGGTCGCCTCGTACGGCTCTCTCGGCAACAGAGCCGGGAAGTGAACCTCCTGGAAGCCGGCCCGTTCCATCTCCTCCCGCACGATCCGCTCGACATTCCTCAGCACCATCCAGCCGAGCGGCAGCCAGGAGAAGATGCCAGGTGCCGCACGGCGGACATAGCCAGCTCGAACGAGGAGCTTGTGGCTAGCGACGTCCGCATCGGCCGGGTCGTCGCGCAGTGTCCGCAGGAAGAGTGTCGACATCCGAAGCGGCACACTTGAGACCACCTCGATCACCGTAAAAGGTGACGCGTCGCGGAGCCCGCGTCATTAACCCCCGACTGCGGACATGCGGTTGGGTTGCAGTGTCCCAAAACGACAGCCCGGCGACGAGCGGCTTGTCGAGGCGGAGCCTCAGGAACCGGCTCACGCCGGCGGGGCCAGGCAATCGCCTTGCTTCGCGCCGCCGCTCGCCTGGTAGCTCGACACCGCGGCTCCGGTGCGATACAAGGGTCGGGTACGCCCACGGTCAGCGGAGGTCCCCCTCTTGCTGCAAGCGCTCGCCCGCTTCTGTTACCGGCGCCGCTGGCGGGTCCTGGGAGCCTGGGTCGTCCTCCTGGTCGGTCTGTACGCGCTCAATTCGTCGTTCGGCGGCAAGTTCCTCGACGAGTTCGACCTGCCGGGCTCCGAGAGCCAGGAGGCGGTCGACCTGCTCGAGGAGCACGGCTTCGACACCCGCGCGGGCGCCACGGGGCAGGTGGTGTTCAAGGCCAACGACGTCAACGACCCGGCCGTCAGGCAGGGCATGGAGGAGCTCTTCGACGAGATTGCCGAGGTCACCGCCCCCAGCGAGGTCGTGAGCCCCTACAGCGCGGAGGGTGCCCACCAGATCAACGACCAGGCCACGATCGCCTACGCCGAGATCAACCTGAGCGACCGCGACAGCGACCAGATCGTCGACATCGGCGAAGACGCTCGGGCGCTGGTGGCCGACGCCGACGTACCCGGCACCCAGGTGGAGCTCGGTGGCGACATCGCCTTCGAGCAGCCGCAATTCTCCAGCGAGGTGGTCGGCTTCATCGCCGCCATGATCATCCTGCTAATCGCCTTCGGTTCGCTGCTGGCCATGATTCTGCCGATCATGACCGCGATATTCGGCGTCGTCACCGGCATCGCCATCGTGGGTCTGGTGGTGCATGTCATCGGCATGCCGAGCTTCTCGAACCAGGCCGTGGCGATGATCGGCATCGGCGTGGGCATCGACTACGCCCTGTTCATCGTCACCCGCTACCGCGAGGGCCTCCACGAAGGCCTGACGCCGGAGTGCGCCACGATGCGGGCGCTCGACACGGCGGGGCGGGCGGTGCTGTTCGCGGGCTGCACGGTGATCATCGCCATCCTGGGTTTGTTCACGATCGGACTGGACCTGATCCGGGGCCTGGCGGTGGGCATCTCGATCGGCGTGCTCATGACGATGCTGGCCGCACTCACGCTGCTGCCAGCCGCCCTCGGTTTTGTCGGCACCAACATCGACAAGCTGGGGCTACCGCACCGCCGGCGGGCCGAGCGCGCCGGCCACCAGTCGATCTGGTACCGCTGGAGCCGAGTGATCCAGCACCGGCCGTGGCCCCCACTCCTGATCGGCACAACCCTCCTGATCGTGCTGGCTATTCCACTCTTCGGGATGCGCCTGGGCTTCGGCGATGCCGGCAACCAGCCGACCGACTTCACCGTCCGGCGAGCGTATGACCTCATCTCAGAGGGATTCGGCCCGGGTGCCAACGGGCCGTTGCTGCTGGCGGCGGAGACGCCGGGCGGCGAGTCCGATCTTCAGGCGCTCGAGGCTCTGTCCGGCGAGCTCAACCAGACCGACGGGGTCGCCTTCGCGTCGGAACCGATCCCGAACGAGTCCGGGGATGCGGCGATCATCCAGGTGCAGCCGACCACGTCGCCGCAGGACAAGGAGACCGCGCACCTGGTGAACCGCCTGCGCGATGACGTTGTCCCGCAAGCTGTCGCGGGCTCGACGGCCGATGTGAAGGTGGGTGGTGCGACGGCGGCGGTCGTGGATTTCTCGAGGTACACCGCGGAGCGTCTGCCGTGGTTCATCGCCGCAGTGCTGGTGCTGTCGTTCATCCTGTTGACGGTCGTATTCCGCAGCCTGCTGGTTCCGCTCAAGGCGGTGATCATGAACCTGCTGTCGGTCGGCGCCGCCTACGGGATTCTCGTGGCGGTCTTCCAGTGGGGTTGGGGATCCAGCCTGCTGGGTGTCGGGCGGGAGGGCCCGATCGACGCTTGGATCCCGATGATGCTCTTCGCCGTGATCTTCGGCCTGTCGATGGACTACGAGGTGTTCCTGCTGTCGCGCATCCGCGAGGAGTACGACCGCACCCACGACAACGCCACCGCGGTGGCCAACGGCCTCGCCGCCACCGCCCGGGTCATCACCGCGGCTGCCGCCATCATGTTCTGCGTCTTCTTCAGCTTCGTGCTCGGCGCGGACCGGTCACTGAAGATCTTCGGGTTCGGGCTGGCCATGGCCGTGCTGCTCGACGCCACGGTCGTCCGGCTCGTGCTCGTTCCGGCCACGATGGAGTTGCTGGGCGACCGCAACTGGTGGCT
>JBKPHT010000038.1:0-5335 GCA_046730015.1 Actinomycetota bacterium | reverse complement strand
TCCTCGATGATGTCCTCGAGCGTGACCAGGCCCGCGGTCCCCCCGTACTCGTCGACGACGATCGCCATGTGGAACTTGTCCCGCTGCATCTCCCGCAGCATGTCCGGCACCCGCTTGGTCTCCGGGACGAACCGGGCCGGCCGCGCGAACTCGGCCACCGCCACGTCCTCCTTGCCGTCCCGCTCGGCGGCCATGAGGTCCTTGGCGTAGGCCAGCCCCACCACGTCGTCGAGGTCGTCGCCGCAGACCGGCAGCCGGCTGTAGCCGTTGAGCAGCACGACCTCCATCACGTCCGCCACCCGGAACCCCGCCGACACCGTGACCATGTCGAGCCGGGGCACCATCACCTCGCGCACGATCGTGTCGCCGAACTCGATGATCGACTCGATGAGCGCGCGCTCGTCCTCCTCGATCACCCCCTCCTCGACGCCCACCTCGGCCACCGCCAGCAGCTCCTCCTCCGACGACACGTAGGGGCCCTGCTTGAGGTCGGGTCCCGGCAGCACGAGGTTCGTGAGCCCGATCAGCGCCCGGGTTGCCCACCGCAGCGGTGGGAACAGCGCCAGCGTGCGCACCGGCCGGGCGGCCGCCAGCGCGGCCCGCTCGGCGTTGAGCACCGCCCAGGTCTTCGGGGCGGTCTCCGCCACCACGAAGACGACCACGACGTCGAGGGCGATGGCGACGACCATGCCGACCACCCCGAACAGTCGGTCCGCGACGATGCCGACCAGCGTCGCCTGCACGAGCTGGCAGGCCAGCAGCAGGAAGACGACGGTGGTGACGTGCTGCTCAGGCCGATTGGCAAGCTCGACCAGGGCGCGCGCACCCTTGGCGCCCTCCTCGGCCAGCGCCTCGGCCCGGGGCCGGGGGACCCTCACCAGCGCCGTCTCCGCCGCGGCCAGCAGCCCCGACAGCACGAGCAGCACCACGATGGCCACGACGATCCAGAGGTCGACGGCCGACACCGTGACCGCCAGCAGGCTGCCGGGAACCGCCGACACCGACCGTCACCGCCGGTGGTGGAACCGGTCGAGCAGGACCCGTTCCCGCGCCTGCATCACCGCGGTCTCGTCGGGCTCCGCGTGGTCGTGGCCCAGCACGTGCAGCACGCCGTGGACGACGAGCAGCGCCATCTCGTCGTCGTAGCTGCCGGCGTGCTCCGGGGCTTGGCGCCGGGCCACCTTCGGGCACACGACGACGTCGCCCAGCAGCAGCGGCAGGTCGCCTGGCTCCGGGTCGTCGCGGTCGGGGCCCGCGGTGCCGGCGTCGGGCCAGCGGCCGGCGACCACCGGGTCGTCGATGGGAAAGGCCAGGACGTCGGTAGGGCCGTCGGCCTCCATGAACCGCTTGTTGAGCTCGGCCATGCTGGGCTCGTCGACGAACAGCAGCGACAGCTCGGCCTCGCCCCGCACGCCCTCCGCCACGAGGACGTCGCGGGCGAGCGCCACCCACCGGTCGACGTCGACCGGAGCGTCGCGCTGCTCGTCGGCGCCGAACACCTGCACCTCGCCCTCCGGCCCGTGCCGCAGCGGGCGGGGGGTCGGCCGGCGGACCTCGGCGTCGTCGCCGGGGCGGGACGCGCCCGGTGGGGGCGTGTCGGGCGGCGGGCTCACCGGGCCTCGCTCGGCTCCGCCGCGGCCCGGGACAGGTCGGCCCGCTCGTAGGCGTCGACGATGTCCTGCACGATCCGGTGGCGGACGACGTCCTTGGAGCCCAGCCTGACGAACGCGAGGCCGTCGATGTCGCCCAGCGTCCGTTCGAGGTGGGTCATGCCGCTGCGCCCGGTCGGGAGGTCGACCTGGGTCATGTCGGCCGTGACGACGGCCCGCGACCCGAACCCGATGCGGGTCAGGAACATCTTCATCTGCTCGGGCGTCGTGTTCTGGGCCTCGTCGAGGATGATGAAGCTCTGGTTGAGCGTCCGGCCGCGCATGAACGCGAGCGGCGCCACCTCGACCGTCCCGCGCTCCAGCAGCCGCTGGGCGCCCTCTGGCTCGACCATGTCGTAGAGGGCGTCGTACAGGGGCCGGAGGTAGGGGTCGATCTTGGCGGCCAGGTCGCCGGGGAGGAAGCCGAGCCGCTCGCCGGCCTCGACCGCGGGCCGGGTGAGGATGATGCGGTCGACCTGCTTGGCCTGCAGCGCCTGCACCGCCATCGCGACGGCCAGCCACGACTTGCCGGTGCCGGCGGGCCCGATGCCGAAGGTGATGACGTTGTCGCGGATGGCGTCGACGTAGCGTTTCTGGCCGGCCGACTTGGGCCGGATCGTCCGGCCCCGGGCCGACCGCAGCACCTCGGCGGTGAGCACCTCGGACGGGCGCTCGTCGGCCCGGACCATGTCGATCGTGCGGACGACGCTGGCCGGCTCGAGCCGCTGGCCGCGCTCCAGCAGGAGCACCAGCTCCTCGAACAGGTGGCCGACCTTGTCGGCCTCGTCCCCGGTGATCGCGATTTCGTTGCCCCGGACGTGGATCTCGACCCCGCTGAACGCCGACTCCACCACCCGGAGCAACTCGTCACGCTGGCCGAGGAGGTCGGCCATGAGGTGGTTGCCGGGGACGGAGATCTTGACCTGGGTTGTGGCCACGAGAGGGCCAGCCTAGTGCCGTGCCGGCCTGACCCGGACGGGTGGGCGGGCGCCGTAGGCTCGCCGCCCGTGGACCCGACCGCCCGCACCGCCCTGTTCCTGCCCCTCTTCGGCGAGCTCGCCGAGCCCGGGCTCGTGGCCGACCTCGCACGTGAGGCCGAGGCCGCCGGGTGGGACGGCCTGTTCGTCTGGGACCACATGCTCTACCGGGCGCCCGTGACCGACGTGGCCGACCCGTGGATCACCCTGGCCGCCGTCGCCTGCGCGACCGAGCGGCTGACCATCGGCCCGATGGTCACTCCGGTGCCCCGGCGCCGGCCCGGCAAGCTGGCCCGCGAGACGGTGGGAGTCGACCGGCTGTCGCGGGGCCGCCTGGTGTTCGGGGCCGGCCTCGGCGGCGACCCGGGGCGGGAGCTGAGCGCGCTGGGGGAGGAGCTCGACCCGGTGGCGCGCGGGCGGCTGCTCGACGAGGGGCTCGACCTGCTCGTCCGGATGTGGTCGGGCGAGCAGGTGGACCACCGCGGCCCGGCCCACCTGGCCGACGGGGTGACGTTCCTGCCCCGGCCGGTGCAGCAGCCCCGGATCCCGGTGTGGCTGGCCTCCCGCTACCCCAACCGGGCGCCGCTACGGCGGGCGGCCCGCTACGACGGCCTGTTCCCCATCGGGATGGAGCAGCCGGACCACCTGCGCGAGCTGCTCGCCGTGGTGGCCCGGCACCGGGTGGAGGCGGGGATCTCGGCCCCGTTCGCGGCGGCCGTGCAGGGGACGGTCGACGAGGACCCCCGGCGGTGGGTGGAGGCCGGTGCGACCTGGTGGCTGGTGCGGTTCGACCCGTTCACGGTCACGGCTGCGGAGGTCCGGGACGCGATCGCCCGCCGCCCTGCGACGGTGCCACTGGGAACCGCGTAGCCCCGCCATGGACCGGCCGGACCGCGACTCCGTCCCCCCGGCCGCGGCGGCCGGGCTCGTCCCGGGGCTGCCGGGCGCGCTGACCGGCGGCGAGGACCTGTCGACCCGGCTCGAGCGCTGGGCCGCCGAGGCGCGGGTCGACGAGGCGGCCCGCCGGCGGTCGCGTGAGCTGTGGCTGCGGCGCCAGGCGGAGGAGGAGAGCACGCTCGCCGGCGTGCTGGTCGACCTGCTGGAGGCCGGGACGCCGGTCACCGTGCACACCCGGGCGGGGCGGCAGCACCGGGGGGTGGTCCGAGCGGTGGGCGCCGACGTGGCCGTGCTGACCAGGCCGCCGGGCGGCGCGGTGGCGGTGGCGCTGCGGGGCGTCGCGTCGGTCCGGGTGCCGCCGGGTAACGGCGGCGTGGTCGGTGACCGGGCCCATCGCGGCGGGCTGCTGCTGGCCGACGTGCTGACCGGGCTGGCCGTCGAGCGGGAGCCGGTGCTGCTGGTGACCGTGGACGGCGCCGCCCTCACCGGGGTGGTCCGCTCGGTGGGCGGCGACGTCGCGGTGGTCCGGGGGAGCGGGGAGCCGCCCACCACCTGCTACGTCCCGCTGGACGCGATCGGCGAGGTGGTCGTCGGCGGGCTGTGACCGCCGTCCGTGATCGCCGGATGAGGCCGGTCGCCGCTACGGTCGACGGCATGCAAGCTCGGCGGCTCCCCCGTGCGGCCGTCGTGCCGACCCTCGCCCTGTGCCTCGCCGCCGCCCTGGCGGCGTGCGGCGGCGGCTCGTCCCCGGGCGGCTCGGGAGCGGCCGCCGGGAGCGGCGATGGGGCCCGCGACGCGGGTGCCACCGACACCGCCGACGGGACCACGACCACCGCCCTCGCCGTCCCACCTCCCACCGCGCCACCGACCCGGCCCGACTGGCTGGGCACCCGGGTGCTGCCGGCCGGGCCCGACGGGACCGTCGCCGCCCAACCGACCCCGCCCGAGCTCGACCCCCGGCGGCTGCCGACCGTCGACACGCTGCTGCCGCCGGCCGACGGGGCGTTCCACTCCTCCGTCGGCCCGGTGCCGGCCGACGTGGCCGCCCGCTCGACCTGGCAGGAGGCCTGCCCGGTGGCTCTCGACGACCTCCGGTACGTCACGGTGTCGTTCTGGGGGTTCGACGACCGGGCCCACACCGGCGAGCTGCTGGTCGAGGCCGGGAGCGCGGACGGGATGACCCAGGTCTTCCAGCGCCTCTTCGAGGCCCGTTACCCGGTCGAGGAGATGCGGATCACGAGCCGGCCCGAGCTCGACGCACCGCCCACCGGGGACGGCAACAACACCTCGGCGTTCGTGTGCCGCCCGACGCGTGGATCGACCCACTGGTCACAGCACGCGTACGGCCTCGCCATCGACGTCAACCCGTTCCAGAACCCGTACCACAACGGCGAACGGGTGCTCCCCGAGCTGGCCACCTCGTACATCGACCGCGGCAACGTCCGCCCGGGGATGATTCTGGCCGGCGATCCGGTCGTCGCCGCGTTCGCCGCCATCGGCTGGGAGTGGGGCGGAGCCTGGAGCAGCCCCACCGACACCATGCACTTCAGCCGGGACGACCGCTGAGCCCCCTCAGGACGCCAGCGACCGGACCGGCGCCGCCGGCTCGGCGAGCGCATCGCGGCGCCGGACGACCAGCAGGTCGGCGGTGCGGAAGCTGGCGATGCGGACGCTCCACGAGTCGATGACGTCGCGGCCGTCGCCCCGCCGGAAGAAGGTGGTCATGGGCCCTTCCTGCTGGTAGGCGTCGGCGCCGTCGACGGTCTCCACGGTCCGGTCCCGCAGGGTCACCTCGAACGTCGGCATGGGGGC
>JBKPHT010000037.1:0-3851 GCA_046730015.1 Actinomycetota bacterium | reverse complement strand
CAGCGGGGCCGCCGGGGCGTGGACCCGGTCCAGCTCGGCCTCCGGCGTCGACGACGGCTCGGGGGCGGCCAGCGCGCCCGCCACGACCTCGTCGACCTCGGCCCGCACCTCGGCGCGCAGCCGCTCGCGCTCGGCCGGCGGCAGCAACGCGCGCGTGTCGAGCCGGGCCTCGCAGCGGGTGATCGGGTCGCGGGCCGCCCACGCGGCGATCTCGGCCGCTGGCACGTAGTCGTTGCCCGACGCCTCCTCGTGGCCCCGCATCCGGAACGTCTTGCACTCCAGCAGCGTCGGCCCGAGGCCCGACCGGGCCCGCTCGGCCGCCCGGCCCACCGCGGCCCGGACAGCCACCACGTCGTTGCCGTCGACGATCTCGCCCGGCATCCCGTAGCCGGCCGCCCGGTCGACCAGGTCGGCGCAGGCGTACTGGTCGGCGACCGGGGTCGACAGGCCCCACTGGTTGTTCTCCACCACGAACACGACGCCGAGCTTCCACACGGCCGCCAGGTTCATCGCCTCGTGGACGTCGCCCTCGCTGGTGGCACCGTCGCCGAGCAGCACCGCGGCCACCCGGTCGTCGCCCCGCAGCCGCCCCGCCAGCGCCAGCCCGCAGGCCACCGGGGCCATGGCCCCCAGGTGGCTGATCATCCCGACGATCCGGTGGTCGGGGACGCCGACGTGGAAGGTCCGGTCCCGCCCGCCGGTGTAGCCGCCCTGCCGGCCGAACAGCTGGCGGAACAGGACGCCGAGGTCGAGGCCCCGGCCGGTGAACACGGCCAGGTTGCGGTGCGCGGGGAGGATCCAGTCGTCGGGCCGCAGCGCCGCTACGAGCCCCACCGACACGGCCTCCTGTCCCATGCCGGAGAACCACTTGCCGAGCTGCCCCCGCCGCAGCAGGGTCAGCATCTTGTCCTCGACGGCGCGGGGGAGGATCAGCGCCCGGTACAACGCCAGCAGCTCGCCGTCGGACACCTCGGGCGCCGGGGCGGCGGACGGAGCGGGCGGCGGTCGGTGGAGATCGGCCACGGGGCCAGTGTCGCGCCCCGTCGGGTGCGCCTCAGCCAACGCCGGTCACGAGTCCCATGTCAGCCAACCTGTATGACCCAACCTGTTTCACCCAACCCAGTCACCCCGCTCCTCCAGCACCGACTTCAGCACGTCCGAGCGGTCGGTCATGATCCCGTCGACGCCCAGGTCGAGCAGGCGGTTCATCTCGTCGGCGTCGTTGATCGTCCACACGTGGACCGGCAGGCCCCGGTCATGGGCCGCGGCCACGAAGCGCTCGGTGACCAGCGGCACCGGCCCCTGGCGCACCGGCACCTGGACGCAGGCCGCCGCGAACGACCCGCCGGGTAGGCCCCGGGACGCGGCCACGAGCCGCCCCACCTGCCGGGGGCCCATCGACGTGCACACCCGGCCGTCGAGCCGGTCCCGGATGCGGGACAGGCGGCGGTCGGAGAACGCGCCGATGCACACCCGGTCGACCGTCCCCGTCCGCTCCAGGAGGTCGGCGAGGGGCTCGATCGCGGCGTCGTGCTTGGGGTCGATGTTGATGCGGACGTCGGGCCAGGCCGTGAGCAGGTCCTCGAGCAGCGGGATGTCGTCGTGGCCCCGGACCCGGGCGGCGCGGACCTCGGACCACGGCAGCTTGCCGATGACCCCGGCACGGTCGGTCAGCCGGTCGAGCCGGTCGTCGTGGAACGCCACCAGCACGCCGTCCGCGGTGGCGTGGGCGTCGGTCTCCAGGTACCGGTAGCCCTTGGCCACGGCCGCCTCGAAGGCCGCCATGGTGTTCTCCCCCGGGCCACCCTCGTCGTGCGCGCCCTGGTGGGCGAACGCGAGGGGCCCGGGCCAGTCGAGGAACGAGAATCGTGCCATCCCGGTGCGGGACGGTAGCCGTGCCGCTAGACCGGCAGGTAGACGCGACGCGACCACCCATGAGTCGAGGAGGCCCCGCGATGACCGACGTGACCCCCGCCCGCATCGGCGCCGACCGGGTGACCACCGGCGACGCGGTCGTCGTCCGGTCGCCGTACGACGGGAGCGAGGTGGGCCGCGTGCCCGCATGCGACGCCGGTCACGTCGACCGGGCGGTGGCGGCCGCCCGGGCCCGCCTGGCCGAGCCGTGGCCGGCCCACGAGCGGGCCGCGGTCCTCGACCGGGCCGCCCTTCTGCTCGCGGAGCGTCAGGAGGACTTCGCCCGGATCATCGCCGCCGAGGCAGCCAAGCCGCTGAAGACCGCCCGCATCGAGGCCGCCCGGGCGGCCGACACGTTCCGGTTCAGCGCGGCGGAGGCCCGCACCCTGGCCGGCGAGGTCGTGCCGCTCGACGCCTCCGCCGCCGGCGAGGGCAAGGTGGGCTTCACCCTCCGGGTGCCGATCGGGGTGGTGGCCGCCATCAGCCCGTTCAACTTCCCGCTCAACCTGGTCAGCCACAAGGTTGCGCCGGCCATCGCCGCCGGCTGCCCGGTCGTGCTCAAGCCGGCCAGCCAGACGCCGCTGTCGGCCCTGGCCCTCGCCGCCCTGCTGCTCGACGAGTGCGGCCTGCCCGCCGGCGCCCTCAACGTGGTGACCGGGTCGGGCGGCGACGTCGGCGACCCGCTGGTGACCCACGACGACGTGGCGATGGTGACGTTCACCGGATCGCCGCCGGTCGGCTGGTCGATCCGCCAGAAGGCGCCCCGGAAGAAGGTGACGCTCGAGCTGGGCAACAACAGCCCGGTCATCATCGAGGGCGACGCCGACTGGCGGGCCGCGGTGGCCAAGCTCAGGGTCGCCGGGTTCTCCCACGCCGGACAGTCCTGCATCTCGGCCCAACGCGTGCTCGTCCAGCGGTCGATCCACGACGACGTCGTCGCCGCCCTGGTCGAGGCCGTCGAGACGCTGGTCGTCGGCCCGCCGCTCGACGAGGCCACCGACGTGTCGGCCCTGATCTCGCCGAAGGAGACCGAGCGGGTCAAGTCCTGGGTCGACGAGGCAGTCGCCGGCGGGGCCAAGGTCGCCACCGGCGGCGAGGTCGGCGACGACGGCATGCTGCGGCCGACCGTGCTCACCGGCGTCACCCCGGACATGAGGGTGTGCGCCGACGAGGTGTTCGGCCCCGTGCTCGGCGTCGCCGCCTACGACGAGCTCGACGAGGCCCTCGCCGTGGCCAACGACACCCGCTACGGGCTCCAGGCCGGCATCTTCACGGCCCGGCTCGACACCGCGCTGGCCGCCGCGCGGCGCCTCGACTTCGGGGGCGTGCTGGTCAACGAGGTGCCGACGTGGCGGGCCGACCAGCAGCCCTACGGCGGCGTCCGCGACAGCGGCAACACCCGCGAGGGGCCGGCCCATGCGGTGCGGGAGATGACCGAGACCCGCCTGGTCGTGTTCCAGGGTTGACAGCCCTCATCGCTGTCCGGAGCCGTTGCGGCCGGGGGAGACGGGCTCGCGCCGGGCCTCGGCCAGCCCTCGCTGCACCCCGGCGGTGAAGTCGGTGAGCAGGGCCTGGACCGCGTGCGCGCGGGCCAGGCCGGGCCGGGACGCGGGCGGCGCGGGCGGCCGGTCCGACGGGCGCGGCGGGGTGGGAGCGGACCCGCGTTCGGCGCCGCCGTCGCTGCGGAGCGGCACGACCCCCGTCTGTGGGAGCTGCGCTCCCCGGACCCGGCGAGCCAGCTCCTCGGGGGGCATGACCCGGCGCCGGTCGGTGGGCGCGGGCATCGGGGGCGGCTCGGCCGGCCGGCGGGCCGGGTCCCGGCCGCCCCGCGGCTGATGGCGCCGCTCCCAGGTGTCGATGAGGCCCTGGTCGATCGCCGGCCTCGGCCCGGTGGTCGGGGCCGCCGCCTCGCCGGCTGGCCGCCGGCGGGCCAGGCC
>JBKPHT010000036.1:0-9642 GCA_046730015.1 Actinomycetota bacterium | reverse complement strand
GTGCCCGGGCGGCGAGGCGGAGACGATCGCCACCCGCCACGGCGACTACCGGGCCCGGCCGGTCCCGGCGGTGGGGTCCGGCGACCCGATCGGCCAGGCGCTCGGCCGGGCCCGGGGCGACCTGGAGGCCGTGGTGGCATCCGCCGCCGGCGCCGACCGCGACCTGCTCGTGGTCGACGGCCCCCTCGGCGCCCGCCGGGCCATCCCCGGGGCGGTCGGCTACGTGAAGGCCCACCACGTCTCGTACCTGCCGTCCGCCCAGCAACCGGTGGTCGGCCGGCTGGCGCCGGGGGAGCGGACCCCGCTGTTCGCCGTCGGCGAGGACCGCATCCGCTACTCGTGGTACCTCCGGCTCCCGGGCCCGGCGTCGCACGCGTGGTGGGGCGTGGTCCGCTGCGAGGCGTCCGGCGACATGGCGCCGGCCGAGGTGGTGGCGCTGGCCGACACGGTGGGCGCCACGCTGCCCCGGTTCGCCAGCCAGCCCCACAACGACCCCCGCGCCCCGCAGAACCTCCACCCGATCGCCGGCCTGGAGCGCGAGCTCAAGCGCCGCCTCGGCGACCGCGACCTGCTGGAGCGGGCGCTCCGCCAAGCGGCGGCCGCCGCCGGGGCGGCTGCCGGTTCCCGAGGCGATAGCGGTCGATCCCCCGAACCCGAGGTCATAGCGGTCGGCCCCCGACAGCTATGACCTCGAGAACGACCGAACGACCTCTTTCGCGATCAGGCCGGCACGCCCTCCAGCACGCTGAAGTTGGTCGGCCCGGTCGCCGGAGCGATCCGGTCGAGCGAGAAGCCGCCGGCGGCGAACAGCTCGCGGAACTCGGCCTCGGTCCGCTCCTTGCCCCCGGTGCAGACGAGCATGTTCAGGTCGCTCATCACCATCATCAGCACGTCGGCCGACTCGGCGGGCGACGCCGGCATCACGGGCTCGACGACCAGCAGCCGGCCGCCGTCGGGGATCACCCGGCGGATCGAGGCGAGGATCGTGGCGGCCCGGTCGTCGTCCCAGTCGTGGATCACCGACTTGGTCAGGTAGCAGTCGGCGCCCTCGGGGACCGAGGTGAAGAAGTCGCCGGCCACTCGGGCCAGATGGTCGGGCGCCTCCCGGAGGCCGTCGGCGGTGTCGAACAGCGTGCCGGCCAGGCCCGGGTGGGCGTCGAGGACGGCGGCCAGCAGGGTGCCGTCGCCGCCGCCGACGTCGACCACGTGGTGGAACCGGTCGAACCCGCCGACCTCGATGATCCCGGGCACCGCGTTGCGCGTGGCCTCCGACATCGCCCGGTTGAACATCTCCTGCTCGTCGGGATGGGCGGCCATGTGCTCGAAGGCGGACATGCCGGTGACCCGGTCCCAGGCGGGCTCGCCGGTGCGGACGGTCTCGCCCAGCTCGCCCCACGACCGCCACACCCCGTCGCCGGAGAACAGCAGCACGAGGTGCCGCAGCGACGCCGGGTCGTCGGTGAGCAGGCTCCGGCCGTGGGGGCCGAGGGCGAACGTGCCCGGCCCGGTCTCGGCGAGGATGCCGAAGCAGGCCAGGGCCCGCAGCACCCGGTACAGGCTGGAGCCGTGGGTGCCGGTCTCGGCGGCGAGGTCGTCGGCGGTCCGGGGGCCGTCGAGCAGGCGGTCCGCCAGGGCCAGGGTGGCGGCGACGTGCAGCACCTGGTTCGGGAAGAACCCGAACAGCAGCGGGGCCACCACGCCCCGGGAGTCGGACGAGGTCGCCTGGGTCGTCTCGGTCGTCGACGTGGTCGTGGACATGGGTCGACCGTATGGGTGACCCCGCCCGGGGTCTTGGACGAATGGGAACAGACGAGGCCCCTGGCTCAGCCCTCGGTGACGAAGTCGATGAGCTGCTCGACCGCCCCGACCAGGGTGGGGTCGAGGTCGGCGTAGCTGGACACCCGGCCCAGCAGGTCCCGCCAGAACTCGCCGGGCGTGGCCCGGACGCCGAGGGCGGCGATGACGCCCTCCTTCCAGGGCCGGCCCCGGGGGATCACCGGCCAGGCGTCGATGCCCACGGCCCGGGGCCGCACGGCCTGCCACACGTCCACGTACGGCGTGCCCGTCACCAGCACGTGGGGATGACGGACGGCGGCCGCCGCCCGGGCCTCCTTGGTGCCCTCGACCAGGTGGTCGAGCAGCACGCCCAGCCGCCGGCCGGGCCCGGGCCCGAAGTCGGCGACGACGGCGGCCAGGTCGTCCATGCCATCGAGCCGCTCGACGACCCACGCCCTCGACCCGAAGGTCGTCGCCCCACACCTTCTCGACCAGCTCGGCGTCGTGGACGCCCTCGACCAGGATGCGCCCGGCCCGGGCCACGCGGGCCCGCCGGTCCCGGACGGCGGTCGACCCGGAGGCGGTGTGCCCGGCCGGTCGGGGCCCGCGGGAGGCCGGCGCCGGCTGCGGCGGCACCAGCGTGACCGGCCGGCCGCGGACCCGGAACCCCCCGGGGTCGAGCCGCACCAGCCGCGTCGCTCCCGAGCGCCGGTCCCGGATGGCCACACCGCCGTGCTCGAACCCGACGACCGTGCCCTCGACCCCGGTGGCCCGGTGGACCACCTCCAGCCCCCGCGAGCCCTCGACCGTCGGGTACGACCGCGGGCGCCGCCGGGGTCCGTCGAGGTCGAGGGGTCCGGAGAGGATGCCGTCGCCGGGCATAGGGCGACGACGCTATCCCGGCCCGGCGGCCGGCCCGCGGACCGCCCGGCCCCGATCTGGTTGACTCGCAACAGCCAATGTCCCCGGCACGCGACGCCACCGGTCCCTCGGGGCCCCAGTTCGTCCGGCCGCTGGTCGACTTCCTGCACACCGAGTCGGCCGGCGGCGTGGCCCTGGTCGTGGCGGCCGTGGCGGCGCTGGTGTGGGCCAACTCGTCGTGGGACGACGCCTACGCCGACCTGTGGCACACCCACCTGGCGGTCTCGTTCGCCGGGCGCGAGCTCGACCTCGACCTGCGGGACTGGGTGAACGAGGGGCTGATGACCCTGTTCTTCTTCGTGGCCGGCCTCGAGATCAAGCGCGAGTTGGTGGAGGGCGAGCTGCGGGAGCCCCGCAAGGCGGCGCTGCCCGCCATCGCCGCGGTGGGCGGGATGCTGGTGCCGGCGCTGACCTTCCTGGCCCTCAACGCGGGGCGCCCGGGGGTCGACGGCTGGGGCATCCCGATGGCCACCGACATCGCCATGGCGGTCGGCGTGCTCAGCCTGCTGGGCAGCCGGGTGGCCCCGGAGCTCAAGCTGTTCGTGCTCGCCCTGGCGATCGTCGACGACATCGGCGCCATCGTCGTGATCGCGGTCTTCTACAGCGGGTCGATCGACCTCGAGGCGCTCGGGCTGTCGTTCGGGCTGGTCGGGGTGGTGGCCGCGCTGCGGTGGGGCGGCGTCCGGTCGTTCCTGCCGTACGCGGTGGTGGGAGCGGCGCTGTGGCTGGCCGCCCACGAGTCGGGCATCCACGCCACCCTCGTCGGCGTCGTGCTGGGGCTGATGGCCCCGACCCGGCCGGTGCGCCAGCCGGAGCTGGTCGACGCCGACGAACTGGCCGACGTGTCGTCGTACGAGGCGGCCCGGCAGACCGTCGTGCTGGCCCGCGACTCGGTGTCGGTGGTGGAGTGGCTGGAGCACCGCCTCCACCCGTGGACGAGCTTCGTGGTGGTGCCGCTGTTCGCCCTGGCCAACGCCGGCGTGCCGATCAGCGCCGGCAAGGTGGCCGACGCGTTCACGACGCCGCTCGGCGCCGGGATCGTGGTCGGGCTAGTGGCCGGCAAGCTCGTCGGCATCACCGCGTTCGCCTGGCTGGCCACGCGGCTGCGGCTGGGCGCGCTGCCGGAGGGGGCGGGCTGGCCCGGCGTCGTGAGCGTGAGCGCGGTGGCCGGCATCGGGTTCACGGTGTCGGTGTTCGTGGCGGGCCTCGCGTTCGACGACGCGCCGGACCTCCAGGACCGGGCCAAGGTGGCGATCCTGGTGGCGTCGGTGCTGGCCGGCATGCTCGGCGCGGGCCTGGTCGCCGCCACCCAGGGGCGGCGCCGGCGGGTTCCGTCCCGGCACTAATTTGGGCGGCTCGTGCAGATCGTCTTCCACGACGGCCACGACCGTCGCGAGCTCGATGTCCGGATCAACAGCCCGTCGGCCACCGTCGACGACCTCGCCCGCGCCCTGGCCCCGACGTCCGACGCGGGGCTGGCCATCGGCGGCCGGCCGGTCGACGCCGACTTCGAGCTGACCGAGTCGGGCCTGCACGAGGGCGCGACCGTGGAGCTCGTCCCGGGCGGCGGGCCGCCCCGGTGGGCCGACCGGCCGCTCGATCGGCCGTTCGACCGCCCCGGCCAGGCGGCGGGCGGGCGCGTGCTGGTCGTGGTGAACGGCCTCGACGCGGGCCGCCGGTTCCCGTTGGTGCCGGGCACCCACACGGTGGGCCGGGCGCCGGGCTGCGAGCTGCTGCTGCGCGACGCCACCCTGTCCCGCCGCCACGCCACCCTGACCGTCAGCGCGGCGGGTGAGGTCACGATCGACGACCTGCGGTCCCACAACGGGACCTGGGTCGCCGGCGAGCCGGTGACGGCGCCGGTGCCGCTGGCCGACGGCGTGCCGCTGCGGCTGGGCGCGCTCGACCTGGAGGTCCGGCCCGCCCGCGACGACGACCGGCCGGTGGCGGTCGACCCGCTGCGGCACGCCACCGCGGCCGGGACCATCCCGTTCAACCGGCCACCCCGCCCGGCCCCGCCGCCCGGCGCGGCCCCGGTCCGGGCCCCGACCCCGGCAAAGTCCAACCAGGGCAAGGTGCCGCTGGGGCTCATCACGATCCTCACGCCGATCGTCCTGGCCGGTGGCATGTACGCGGTGACCCAGCAGGTGACCACCCTGCTGTTCGCCGGGCTGACCCCGATGATGGGCATCGCCACCGCGATCGACGGCAAGCGCAAGGGCCGCCGCTCCGAGCGGAGCGAGAAGGAGCGGTTCCGCCGCGAGCTGGCCGAGTTCCGGGCCCGGCTGGCCGAGGTGGCCGACGGCGAGCGGCAGCGCCGCGAGGCGGCCAGCCCGGACCCGGCCGAGATCGCCCGCCGCGTCAGCCTGCCGAGCACCACGCTGTGGGAACGGCGACCCGCCCACCCGGACTTCCTGCGCCTGCGGGCCGGGGTCGGCGACGTGCCGTGGGAGCCGCCGGTGGCGGACCTGCCGGCGGCTGCCGGGATGCCCGACGAGCTGGCCGAGGCCCTGGACGACGCGGCGGTGCTGACCGCCGCCCCGGTCCCGGTCGAGCTGGCGGAGGGCGGCGTGGTGGGCTTGGTGGGCGACCGGTCGGCGGCGCTGGCGCTGGCCCGGTCGCTGCTGGGCCAGGCCGCGGCGCTGCACGGTCCGGCCGACCTGCCGGTGATGGTGCTGTCCCGGCCCGAGGCTGCGGCCGACTGGGACTGGGCCAAGTGGCTGCCCCACACCCGCGACGCCACCGGGTCGCGGCGCAACCTGTCGGCCGACCCCGACCTGTCGGTCCGGATGGTCGAGGCACGGCTCAAGGCCTACGCGACCCGCGATCGCAACGAGCGCCGCCCGCCCAGTGGCCGCCCGGTCGGCCCGACGCTGCTGGTGGTGGTCGACGACGAGTCGCTGACCGAGGGCCGCAAGGCGCCGACGCGCCAGCTCCTGCGGGGCGACGGCGGGCTGGTGGCGGGCATCGTGGTCGCCTCGACCGCCGACCGGCTACCGGCCGTGTGCACCACGGTGGTCGAGCTGACCGACCCCGACGGCGGCGCCGACCTGACCCTGCCGCAGCGGGGCGTCCACATCGCCGGCTTCCTGCCGGCGGGCACGGCCGACGACGTGGCCCGCGACTGCGCGCGGGCGCTGGCCCGGTTCGAGGACGCCGAGCTCGACATCGTGGGGGCGGGGCTGCCGGCGTCGATCCGGCTGCTGCCGCTGCTCGGGCTGGAGGAGTGCACGGCCGACGCCGTGCTGGCCCGGTGGAAGGCCGGGGGCGTCGACCCCCGCCCGGCGGCGCCGGTGGGGGTGTCGGAGGACGGGGTCTTCTCCGTCGACTTCGTGGCCGACGGGCCCCACGCGCTGGTCGGCGGCACCACCGGCGCCGGCAAGTCGGAGCTGTTGCGGACGATGGTCGCGGGGCTGGCCGCCAGCGTCGACCCCGACCACCTGACGTTCGTGCTGGTCGACTTCAAGGGCGGCAGCGCGTTCGACGAGTGCGCCAAGCTGCCGCACACGGTCGGCATGGTCACCGACCTCGACGAGCACCTGGCGGAGCGGGCGCTGCGGTGCCTGGAGGCCGAGCTCAAGTACCGGGAGCGGACCTTGCGCCGGGCCGGCGCCGTCGACCTGCCCGACTACCTGCGGAACAACCGGGGCGGCGAGCCCATGCCCCGGCTGCTGGTGATCATCGACGAGTTCGCCACCCTCAAGGCCGAGCTGCCGGAGTTCATCGACGCCCTGGTGGGGGTGGCCCAGCGGGGCCGCAGCCTGGGCGTCCACATGCTGCTGGCCACCCAGCGGCCGCAAGGGGCGATCAACGACAACATCAAGGCCAACACCAACATGCGGATCGCGCTGCGCGTGCAGGAGGCCAACGACTCGTCCGACGTCATCGACGTCAAGGACGCGGCGTCGATCCCCCGGACGGCGCCCGGCCGGGCCTACGTCCGCCTCGGGCCGGGCGAGGTGGTGGCGATCCAGTCGGCGCTGTCGACGGGGTCGCGGGGCACGGCGTCGCAGGTCCACGTCGACGTCGCCCCGTTCGTCTACGGGCCCGAGCCCCGGGTCGAGCTGCCGCCGCCCGTCGACGCCGGCGGCGGGGACGGGGCGGGCGACGCCGCCGCCGAGACCGACCTGTCGGTGCTGGTCGGGACCATCGCCGAGGCGTTCGCCCGCTCGGGGCGGCCGGCGCCCCGGCGCCCGTGGCCCGACCCGCTCCCCGGCGACGTCGACCTCGACGCGCTCATCGCGGACGCGGACGAGCGGGCGGCCGCCGGCGGCGGGCCCCGGTCGTACGTCCCGCTGGCCCTCGCCGACGATCCCGAGGGCCAGACCCAGTACCCGATGGGCTGGAACCGGGCGGAGGGCAACCTCATCCTCTACGGCATCGGCGGCGCCGGCACGACCACCGCGTTGACCAGCCTGGCGCTGTCGCTGGCGGCCACCTCGCCGGCCGACACCGTCCACCTCTACGCCCTCGACTTCGGGGCCGGCGAGCTGGGGGCGCTGGCTCCGCTGCCCCACATGGGGGCGATCATCCCGGCGGGGGAGCGGGAGCGCCAGACGCGGCTGATCCGCTACCTCCGGGGCGAGCTCGACCGGCGCCGCGACCAGGGGCCCGACGCGGTGCGGCAGCGGCCGGCGATCGTCACGCTGATCGACGGCTGGAGCGCGTTCGTCGCCGAGTACAACGACGTCGCGGGCATGGGACTGTGGGAGGCGTTCACCCGGGTCTTCGCCGACGGCCCCGAGGTCGGCCTGTACACGGTGGTGGCCGCCGACCGGGCCACGGCGGTGACCGGCCCGCTGGCCTCGCTGGTCCGCCAGCGGCTGGCGCTGCGGCTGGCGGACAGGAACGACTACTCGATGTTCGGCGTGCGCGGCTCGGCGGTGCCCGAGATGCACCCTGGACTCGCCCTGGTGGCGGCGACGGGTCAGGTGGTCCAGATCGCCCGGCCGGCCGACGGGGTTGCGGCCGCCGCCGTCCGGCTGGCCGCCGCGTGCCCGCCGCCGGCCCGCCCGCCGGCGCCGATCGAGGCGCTGCCGTCCCGGGTCCGGCTGGCCGACCTGGGGGCGGAGGCGAAGCTGGAGGCGCGGCCGTGGACCATCCCCATCGGCGTGGCCGAGGTGACCCGCGCCCCGGCCGACCTGGTGGCCTACCAGGGCGAGCACGCGCTGATCACCGGGCCGGCGCGCTCGGGCAAGAGCACCGCGCTGCTCACCGTGGCGGCCGCGGTCCGCGCCGTCGACCCCGCGGCCCGGGTGGTCGCGGTGGCCGGGCCCCGGTCGCCGGTCGGCGACGACGTGCTGGTCGACCACGCGGTGCCCCCGGCCCAGATCGGCGAGGCGCTGCTCCCGCTGGTCGAGCCCGGGGAGGGCCGGGTCGTGGTGCTGGTCGACGACGCCGAGTCGATCGACGACGTGGGCGGGGTGCTCGACAAGCTGTCGACGTCGGATCGTCTCGACCTGCTGTTCGTCGCCGCGGGCCGCAACGACGGCATTCGCAGCGGCTACTCGCACTGGACCCGGCCGCTGCGTCGCTCGAAGCTCGGTGTCCTCCTGCACCCCGACATCGATCTCGACGGTGACATCCTGGGGGTGCAACTCCCTCGCCGGAGCCCTGTGGCCATGGCGACGGGCCGGGGATACATCGCCAGCAGCGGCACGGCCGAGATGGTCCAGGTGGCGCTGCCCCGGTGACACGCGCCCCGGTGAAAGACACCGGAGGGCGACGTAAACACGCCAGATGGCATGACTAGAGTGTCGCCGGCGGACGGAACCCCGCACTCACCACGACGTCGCTGCGCATCTGCCGGAGACAGGGACGTCACCATGCAAAGGAGCAACCGATGACCGAGGCCGTGGTCAAGTCCACCCCCGATTCCATCGCCGCGATCAACAACATGAAGACCACGATCGCGAACGGGCTGCTGGAGAACATCAACAAGTTCATCGGGTACGGCGACAGCCTGAACAGCGAGAACTTCGCGGGCGCGGCCGCCGACTCGTTCTACGGCGAGTGGCCTGAGACGAAGCTGGCGCTCCAGAAGGTGCTCGAGCGGCTGGGGATGATGAGCGACGACATCATGACCGTCAACACCAACATCCAGACGGCCGGCGGCAACTGACGCGCCGCGCTCCGACCGTGCCGCCGACGGGGGGCTGAGGCGGGGGTCCCGCACCCGGGGCCGCGTGCCTCGGCCCACCGGTCGGCGGACTAGAACACGACGATGGCCACCGTCGGCGACTACGAGCTGGAGCGCCAGATCGGCGCGGGCTCGGCCGGCACGGTGTGGCGGGCGCACCGGCGCGGGCCGCTGTCCCGGGTCGTGGCGCTCAAGCGCCTGCGGTCGGACAGCGGGTCGGCGGAACTGGCGCGCATCCGGCGGGAGGCGACGCTGCTCACCGAGCTCGACCACCCGCACGTCGTCCGCGTGCTCGAGGTGGTCGAGGACGGCGACGGGGTGGCGCTCGCCATGCAGTACGCGCCCGGCGGGTCGCTCGACGACCTGCTGGCCGAGCGCGGCCGGCTGACGCCGGGCCAGGTGGTGGCGCTGGCCGCCCCGGTCGCCGACGCGCTGGCGTCGGCCCACCGGCGGGGGGTGCTCCACGGCGACGTGAAGCCGGCCAACGTGCTGTTCACGTCCGACGGGGAGCCCCTGCTGTCCGACTTCGGCGTCGCCCGCACCCTGGGCCGGGTCACCACCGACACCACCAGCGGCACGGCCGAGTACCTGGCCCCCGAGCTGCTCGACGGCGCGGTGCCCGACCCCGGCGCCGACGTCTACTCGCTCGCGGTCGTCTGCTACCAGGCCCTGGCCGGCGCGGTGCCGTACCGCGGCGCGTCGCCGCTCGCCGTGGTCCGGGCGGCCGACGGTGGCGCCCACCGGCCGCTGCACGACGTGCCCGGGGTGCCCGCCCCGCTGGCCGACGTGGTCGAGCGGGGCATGGC
>JBKPHT010000035.1:0-3283 GCA_046730015.1 Actinomycetota bacterium | reverse complement strand
CGCACTGGCCGAAGGAGACGCGCGGCGCGCTGCGGTGGCGCTCGGCGCGGCCGACGGGCTGCGCCGCCGTGCGGGGCTGAAGGCATGGCCGTCGACGCGGCGTCGCGAGGCCGAACTGGTCACCCGGGTTGCGCAGGCGGCCGACTCCTGGGACTTCGAGGATGCGCTTGCGGCCGGCGCCCAGCTCAGCCACCGCGAAGCCGTCGTGCTCCTACGCGGCAGCGCTTAAGAACGTGACCGATGTGATGACGGCCGCACACCTTCGTGTCGGAGCGTGCTTGTCGCTGTCTGGTCGATTCGCGCGGTTTGGACGCCAGGCCGCCAGCGCCCTGAGGGTATGGCGGGAGTTGGATGGCGCCGTTGACCTGATCATCGAAGACGACCAGAGCGATCCGGAGACACTGGAGGCGGCGATCAACAGCGTGGCCGCTCGGTGCGATGTCCTGCTCGGCCCCTACTCGACGCAGCTCGTTCGCCGCGCTGGCCGCGTCGCCGCTGAGTCGGGCCGGCTCCTGTGGAATCACGGCGGGTCAGGCGACGATGTCGAGGCGGCGATCCCAGGCCACATGGTGTCGATCCTGACGCCGACCAGCCGTTACGCCGACCCGTTCCTCCGACGGATGGCGGACGACGGTGTGGACGGAGCCCTGTGGGTGCTCCATGGCGAGGGCCCGTTCGGCCGTCAGGTCGCACGCGGCGCCGGGGCTCTGGCACAGCGACTCGGTATCGAGACGGTGGTAGCAGGGCCCGACGACAAGGCAGAGCCTGAGGGTGCGCCTTGGTATCTCTTCGCGGCCGGCACGTTCGAGGACGATGTCGAGATCGTGAAGCGGGCGATGGGATTGCCCTGGCCGCCACGGTTGGTGTGTTCAGTGGCGGCCGGCGTGCAAGCATTCGCGACGGCGCTCGGCCGGGATCCAACGGGCACGTTCGGTGTCGGCCAATGGTTCCCGGGCGCCTCGGAACCTCCGCTGCTCGGGCCGGACGAGGAGACCTTCCTCACGGCCTACGCCGATGCCACCGGCGTAACCCCCGACTACCCGGCCGCTCAAGCGATTGCGGCTGCGGTGATCGCTGTCCATGCCACCCGTCGGGCTGGCGGTACCACTCGCGACCTGGTGTGGCCGATCGCCACCCAGCTTGACACCACGACGCTCTTCGGCGCCTTCGCCATCGACCCGGTCTCCGGCGCCCAGGTCAAGCACGAAGCTGTCCTTGTGCGTTGGGCAGATCACGGTCTGACACCGGCGTAGCCGGGCCGCACTCTCGTCGACGGCCCGGAGTCCGCGCTACGAGCGGGCCTAGGCTCTTGCCGTGCGTCGGGCGATGACCCCTGACGAGTTCGCAAACCTGGTTGGGCTCTCGCGCGACGAGGTCGAGACATACCGGTCGCTCGGCCTGCTCGATCCCGAGGAGGACGGTCTGCTCGACGACGTCGACCTGGTTCGACTGGACTTCGTGCGCCACCGGCTCGCTCAGGACGCGTACAACCCTGAGAGCCTCGCCGCCGCCATCCGCGAGGGTCGCGTCGAGTCGATGTACGGCAGGCGGCTCTTCGAGGCCGGCACACCACTCGGATTGGACGAGGCGGCAGCGCGAGTCGGTCTCGAAGCCGACCAGCTGCGGCAGCTCACGTCTGCATTGGGATTCTCTTGGGGTGTGCGCGAGTCCGACGTGGAGATCCTCGAGGTGCTCCGGGTGGCGCGCGACGCCGGACTGCCGTGGGAGGCGATCCTGGGCGTCACCCGCGTACTCGGCGACTCGCTCCGCCGCATCGCTGATAGCGAGATCCGAGTCGTCCACGTGTACATCCATGAACGGCTGATGGCCGCGGGCGCGTCCGAGGAGGAGGTGGAGCGGCTGATCTCCGGAATCGAGCAGAACCTCGCTCCGCTCATGGACCCGATGCTCCAGTGGCTGCATCGCGAGTACCTGCTCGAAGCGTCGATGGAGGACGCCTTCTTCCATCTCGCCGACTCGGAGACGCAGGCCAGGGAGCTCGGCTCGGTCGAGGCAACGATTGCCTTTGTCGACATCGCCTCGTTCACGGCGCTCGCTGAAGCCAGCGGCGACGACACGGCGATGCACGTACTCGACCGGATCGACACGATCGTGCGGTCCCTGCTTGTAGAGCGCGACGGGAAGCTCGTCAAGCAGGTTGGTGACGGCTTCATGCTCGCGTTCCGCGATCCTGCCGCCGCCGTGCATTTCGCAGTCGCGACCCAAGCCGAGCTCGCTCGCGACCCCGAACTGCCTGCGATCCGCGTGGGCATCAACACGGGGCCCGCCTTGTACCGCACGGGCGACTACCTCGGCAGCGCCGTCAACGTCGCGTCACGCGTCGTCAACTCCGCCATGCCCGGTCAGATCCTGCTCACGGAACCCGTCGCTACCGCCGCGAGCAAGGCCGGAATCGAGATCGATGAGCTCGGAGTGAGAATAATGCGCGGCGTCGACAATCCTCTCGCCCTGTACCGGGTCAGACCTGCGCTCAAGGAGCATGCCGCCGGGGGGCGATAGCGCTCAGCGACGCTTCTATTTCGGCGGGCGTCGTTCACGAGAAGGCCAGACCCGCCATCGTGTCCTCGGTGGCTGGCGCGACACGACGCATCGTCTCGCCGAATCGCACTGCCAAGCATGGCAATGCGAAGGAGGCTGAGCCCTCGATACCGAACTGCCTCTCGGCGCTCGAAGTCAGGGCATTACGTGGGTGGTGACAGATCGCCCATTCGGGGCGCGCTCGCAACGGATGTCGTGAGCTCAGTTGCCCGCCGCTGCGCCTCGGACCTCTCCGCCGCTGACGCGCCTCGGAGAAGGGTCGTTGGTAGGTCGTCGGTGATTGACGAGGATGCGGGTGCCGTGCCGAGGAATCATGGTCACGGCTCGGCGCTTGGGGCGCTCCAGGTCGGTCGTGGCGGCCCGGAAGGTGGCATGGGTCACGACTTGTCGGATCGTCTCTCGTAGTTCGAGGGTGGCGAAGCCGGCGCCGAGGCAGCGCCGGATGCCGCCGCCGAAGGGTAGCCAGTTGGCCAGGTCCGGTTGACGGTCCAGGAACCGTTCTGGCCGGAAGGTCAGCGGGTCGTCGTAGCGGGCTGGGTCGGTGTGTGCAAGGTGGATGCTGGCCATGACGCTGGTGCCGGCGGGTATCTCGCATTCGGTGAGGTTGAGCGGGTGTAGCGGCGTGCGGGCTACTTCGCCGGTGACGGGACGCAGCCGCAGTGTCTCGTGTACGACGGCGTCGAGATAGTCATCCTCCTGGCGATCGAGGCTGGCTCGCAGGCGA
>JBKPHT010000034.1:0-16994 GCA_046730015.1 Actinomycetota bacterium | reverse complement strand
GATGGCCGCCCCGATCCCGCTCGACGAGCCGGTCACCAGAGCAACGCGACCCCCCAATGACCTCGGCCCCGTCAACGACTCGACATCGCCTCTGTCATCGACTCCATTCACATCACACCACCAAAGCGACCGGTCGAGCCCGGACACACCCCGACCAGAGGTCTCGAGCGACGTTGTCATCGAAGCGACGGCGTGAGGGCCACCAACTGTCGGTCGCCCTGCGGTCTCCGGCTAGGTGATTGTCTGATGAAGGAGGCGCTGGCGCTGGCGCGTCCTCGTCACGAGCAACTGAACATGTCTCTCTGGAGACCCTGATCATCCGACGCCGGGTCAGCGCACGTCTAGAGCCGAAGGTCCCGTGGATGGGCGGTTTCGTCCGAGCCGTGTGACGGCTGATCACCCCGGCCAGATCAGACACTCACTTCGGCACGACTCGGTCGGAGCGAGACTCCCCGCTGCCGTGCTAGTGGTGCCGTCGGCGGATGTTCGGTCTGCACGGCTCCCCACGGCTTGACCACACGGGAGCTCCGCCGCTCGCCAGGCCCCTCCATCCAGAACGGGTTCCGTCCGTCCGGCGCCTGCCGCCGCACGCCACGCCGGCGAACCACGCGATCGCGGGGGGCATCGCCTCGCCCCAGACCTGACAGTGGGTAGGTGGTCAACCCCTCGGGCCACGCCACTGAGTGACCCTAGGAGAGTCCACGCCGCCGAACCTCCCCGGGGCCCCCGGCCCCCGGTCGGCGGCGTGGGCTCGGATTCACTGCGACATGAAGCCTCGGCCAACCATGGAGGAAGCTTGGACTTCTCCGGTCCACATGGCGATCGTGGTGGACGAGGACGGCGGAACCGCCGGGCTGGTCAGCCTCGAAGACCTGGAGGAGGAACTCATCGGCGAAATCACTGACGAGCACGGCGACAAGGAGCCTCTCGTGGAGCCCCGCGGCGACGGCACAGTGCACGTCAGCGGGCGCATCCGGATCGCTGAGCTCAACGAGCTGCTCGGCACCGACCTCCCCGCGGGCGACTGGGACACCGCCGCCGGTCTGTTGTGCGCGCTGCTCGGGCACATCCCCGCCGCCGGAGAGACCGCGACCTGTGGCAACCACACGCTGCGGGCCGAACAGTTGCGGGGCCGCCGCGTGACCCGCATCAGTCTCACGCTGTGGACCTCGTTCGACAGGGTTGTCGTCCCGGTGAATTTCGGTCCCCGCGCGGACCGCGCCTTCCCGGTGGGGCGGGCGTTCGCCGGCGCACTCGGGGCGCGGCTCGACGCCATGGTGGTGACCAGCCGGGGAGTCGACCCGGGGGCCGATGAGCGCGAGGCGCGCTGGCACGCCCGGTCGGTCGGATGTGAGCTCGACGGGGTCGAGCTGCGGACCGACGACCACGTCGTCGATGGCATCCTGGCCGTAGCCCGCGAGCCGCGCACGCTGCTGTGCATGACCACACACGCCCGCGACGCCGCCGCCGACCTGATGCTCCACACGGTGAGCGAGCAGGTGCTCCGACGCTCTCCGGCACCGGTGATGGTGGTCGGCCCGCGGGCCGTGAGCCCTCCCCCACCGCGGCTCGACGCCCTCGTGTGCTGCGTCGGCGCCGACATCACGCTGGCCCGCCGGCTGCTGCCCGTCGTGGCCCAGTGGTCCCACCTCCTCGGCTGCGATCCCATCCTTCTCCACGTCGCCGCACCCGACGCCCATCCGCCCGCCGACCGGTCGGTCGATCGGGCGACCTTGGACGACCTCGCACACTCGACCCGTGGGTTGTCGCTGCTCGGCATGAACGCCACGTGGCAAACGGTGTCCGACGCCGACCCCGCCTCGGGCATCCTGCGCTTCGCCAGCGGTCTGCCCGGAGCCGTCGTCGTCATGGCCAGCCATGGCCGAACGGGTCTGCGCCGACTCGCCCTCGGCAGCGTCACCCTCGATGTGCTGGGTCGCTCGCCGCACCCCGTGCTCGTCGTCCCGGCCTGAACGCCCGCTGACGGGCCGGCTCGCTAGCCAGCCTCAGGCCCGGTTGCCGTCGCCTGCCCTGCGGTGTGGCGTGGTCCGCTTCGTCACCCAGTCGATGGCAGACCGCAAGAACAACGCTGCGAGCGCATAGATGATCACCGCGAACAGCAATGACGTGTCGAGCACCGACTGATCATTGAGGGCGAGTGGCTCGAACATCCCACGGAACGGCGCCATGGTGCGGGCGACGGAGCGGTACACCCAGTCGGTGAACGAGGCGGCGGGGTTGGCGCCCAGCAGCCGCAGCGTGAAGGCAAGCAGCAGCAGGACCAGGTTCACGACCAGCCACGCGTACACGAACCACAGCAACACCCTGGCCAGGTTGGCTGCAGTCAGCCAGCCCGAACGCTCAGCCGGCTTCGTCTGCATCTGGTTCTCGGGCCGGAGCAGTCCGCAATAGCCTCGCGACGGTCACGCCAGCGCGAGGGGACGTGTGTCGACGCCACGACCGTGGGTCAGGTTCTCGCCTGACTCGGGGTCGAAGAGGTGCATGCGGGTGGGGTCGAGCCAGAGCTCGGCGTCGGACCCTTCGGAGATGCGGGAGTCGGCGTCGAGGGTGATCACGAGCTGGGTGCGCAGCTGCTCGATGTCGAGCTCGGTGGCGAGCTCGGCCAGGGCGCGGCGTACCTGCTCGGGCGCTTCGAAGGGCACGTAGGCGTACTGCTCGCTCCCGAGCCATTCGATGACGTCGACCTCGGCGTGGAACAGGAGGCCGTGCTGTTTGCGTTCGTCGTCGAGCGTAGCTGCGTCTTCGAAGTGCTCGGGGCGGACACCGGCGATGAGAACGTCGTGGCCGGCGGTGGTGGCTGCCAGGTCGGGGGCGAGCTCGATGTCGCCGATGGGCAGGCTGAGCTTGGACGCTTCGACGGTTGCGGGCAGGAAGTTCATGGGCGGCGAGCCGATGAAACCGGCGACGAACAGGTTGACCGGCTGCTCGTAGAGCACGCGGGGGACGTCGACCTGCTGGAGCACGCCGCCTTTGCGCAGCACGGCGACACGGTCGCCGAGCGTCATGGCTTCGATCTGGTCGTGGGTGACGTAGACGGTGGTGATTCCGAGCTGGTTCTGGAGGCGGGAGATCTCGGTGCGCATCTGGCCGCGGAGCTTGGCGTCGAGGTTCGACAGGGGCTCGTCGAACAGGAAGGCCTCGGCGTCGCGCACGATGGCCCGGCCCATGGCGACCCGTTGGCGTTGTCCACCGGAGAGGTGGGCGGGCTTGCGGTCGAGGAGCTCGTCCAGCTCGAGCAGGTCAGCCGCCCGGTGGACCCGCGTGCGCACCTCGTCGTCGGGGGCGTGGTGGAGGCGGAGCGGGAAGGCGATGTTCTCGTACACGTTCAGGTGCGGATACAGGGCGTAGTTCTGGAACACCATGGCGAGGTTGCGGTCTCGGGGTGCCTTGTCGTTGACCTGCGTATCACCGATGTACACGTCGCCTGCGGTGATGTCCTCGAGGCCGACGATCATGCGGAGGATCGTGGACTTCCCGCATCCCGATGGCCCGACGAGGATCACGAACTCGCCGTCGGCGATGTCGAGGCTCACGTCGTCGACGGCCGGTGTGGTGGCGCCGGAGAAGGTCTTGGTGAGGTGGTCGAGCCGGATGCTGGTCATGGGTCACCTTTCGCTCTGGTCATCCCTTCACCGCCCCGGAGGTGAGGCCAGAGACGATCTGACGCTGGAAAACGAGCACCAGGATCATCACCGGGATGGTCACGATCACCGCCGCCGCCGAGATGGCGGCCGTGGGCTGCTCGAAGAACGTCTCGCCGGTGAAGAACGCCAGCGCTGCCGGGACGGGGCGGGCCCGGTCGGTGGCCGTGAGCGAGATGCCGAACACGAAGTCGTTCCAGGCGAAGAAGAACACGAGGATGGTGGCCGTCGCGACCCCCGGGGCGGCGAGGGGCACGATCACCTTGCGGAACGCCTGCCACGCGGTGGCCCCGTCCACCTGGGCCGCCTGTTCCATCTCCCAGGGGATCTGCCGGAAGAACGACGAGAGCGTCCAGATCGCCAGCGGCAGCGTGAAGGAGATGTAGGGGATGATCAGCCCGAGCCACGTGTCGTAGATCCCGAGCGACCGCCACATGTCGAACAGCGGCCCGACAAGGGCGACCGTGGGGAACATGGCGATGGCCAGCGCGGTGGACAGCACCGCCCGCTTGCCCTTGAACTCCAGCCGGGCGATGGCGTAGGCGGCGACCGTGGCCAGCGCCACCGAGATGGCCGTTGCGATGAGCGAGATGCCGAGCGAGTTGCGGAGCGCACTGGTGAACAGGTCGGTGTCGAACACGGTGCGGTAGTTGTCCAGCGACCAGTGGGTCGGCAGGAACTGCTGGTTGTTGATGTCGTCTCCCTGCTTGAAGGACAAGGAGGTGATCCAGGCCACGGGTAGCAGCGAGTAGACGACGATCGCGAGAACGGCGACGGTCCAGCCGACGATCTTGCGGTTCCACCTCATGGCATCAACCCCCTAGTCACCTCGCACCCGCGACAGGTCGACCTTGAACCCCTTCAGGAAGATGAAGGCGATGAGCGCGACGGACAGGAACAGCAGCACCGACAGCGCCCCGCCGAGCCCGAGGGCCGTTCGGGTGATGTTCTGCCGGTATGTGAGGAACGAGACGCTCTCTGTCTTCTCGGCCCCGCCGGTCATGATGAAGATGGTGTCGAAGATGCGGTAGGCGTCGAGGGTCCGGAACAGCAGCGCCACCATGATCGCCGGGAGCATGTTGGGGATCGTCACCCGCCGGAGTCGCTGCCAGCCGGTGGCGCCGTCGACCTTGGCCGCCTCCTGCAGCTCCTCGGGCACCTGGGACAGGCCGGCGAGCAGCAGCAGCGAGATGAACGGGGTGGTCTTCCACACCTCGGCCATGATGATCACGGCCAGCGCGGACCACCGGTCCGCGAACCAGGCCTTGTCACCGAGCCCGAACCAGTTGTTCACGAACCCCGACTCGAGGGCAAACGCGTACTGCCAGGCGTACGCGGCGACCACGGTGACGATCCCGTAGGGGATGAGAATGGCTGTGCGCACGAGGCGGCGGCCCACGATGGCGCGGTGCATCACCATGGCGAACGCGAAGCCGATCACCAGCTCGACGACCACCGTCACAACGGTGATGAACGTCGTCGTGAACACGGTCTGCCACCACAGGCTGTCGGTCAACACGACGCCGTAGTTGCGCAGGCCGACGAACTCCTTCCCGGCCGGGTCGGTCAACCGGTAGCTGTACAGCGACAGGTACACGGCCCGGCCCAGCGGGTAGGCCGTCACCGCCAGCATCACCACCACGGCCGGAGCGACCAGGCGCCAGCCGAGCCGCTGCTCGCTCCGGGCTCGTTCCGACATGTGGGCCGGAGGCCGGCCCCGCCTCCCGGTCCCTGTCGTCTCGTCGCTGGGTACGGTCACGGTCGCCATGGCTGCTTGCCTCGTCAGGTCACAGGAGCTGGCGGTCTTGGAGCACGTTGTGGATGAGGTCGTCGGCGTTGCCGGGGGTCGAGTCCGGGTCCACCGACCTGGGTGGGTGGTACTCCCGCACGGTGGCGGCGCTCACGTCGCTGTAGTAGGCGCTACGGGGCCGCGGGCCGGCGGTGTTGATCGAATCGCGGACGAGGTCCGCCATCGGGAACGCCTCCCGCACGTCGGGGTCGTCGAACACCGCCGCCCGAGCTGCGGGGTTGCCTTCGGCCAGCATGTACTCGGTCTGGCTCTCCACCGTCGTGATGCAACTGACGGCGTCCACCGCCTCGGCGGGATGATCGCTGAACGCGCCGATAGCCAGGTCGATGCCTCCCAGCGGCGGGGCGCTCTCCGCGCCCGGCTCCACCTGCGGGAAGCGAGCCCAAGCGATGTCGTCGAACACCGCGGGGTCCAGCGAGCCCTCGTCGACGGCGGCGCCAGCGGCGCTGTAGACGTAGGGCCAGTTGACCATGAACCCGCCGTCGTCCGCCTGGAAGGTGGCGCGGGCGTTCTCCTCGATCGCCGTGGACAACGCCGGGTCGGCGACCGTCGTGGCCAGCCGGTGGATGATGTCCGTGGCGGTCTTCCCCGCATCGGACTCGAGGTCCGGGATTGCGTCCTTGCCGGCGTCCGGATCCTCCAGCACGTCACCACCCGCAGACATGACCAGGGCGTTGATCCACACCATGTAGCCCTCGTAGCGCCCGCCGGTCACCGCGACCGTGGTGTCCGTCGCCTCGGCGGCATCGATGACCTGATCCCAGGTGACCGGCCCGTCGGCGGGATCGATGCCCGCCCGCTCGGCCACCGACTTGCGGTACCAGAGCAGCTGGGTGTTGGCCCAGAAGGGCGCCGCCACGACCTCGTCGTCCCACATGACCGTCTCCACCGGCCCGTCGAGGACGCCCTGGGTCAGTTCGGCGGCCTCGTCGTCGGTGAAGGAACGAAGGAACCCGGCCTCGGCGAACTCCGGCACGAACACGACATCCAGGCTCATCAGATCGATCGAGCTGTCGTTGGCCGCCAGCCGCCGCACCAGCTGCTCCCGCTGGTCGCTCGCGTCCGCCGGGAGCTCCGAGATCTCGATGCGGTAGGCGCCCTCCGCAGCCTCGGTACACTTCTCCGCCAGCGCCTCCTGCCCCCCGTTGTCGGGGTTCGTGTACCAGGTCAGCGTCGGCGAAGCGTCGTCCCCGCCGTCACCACCGCAGGACGCCACACCCATACAGAGCGCCGACGTCACGACCACTGCCAAGACAGGGCGAAACCGAGCCCCCACGGCTCGTCTCGGCTTCGTGGCACCGTCCGGGCAGGTCATCGCGACCACGGTCCTCGGCGTCCGTCGTTCGCCGAAGGCCGGATGAAGCGGCGCCGCGTGCCCTTGCCGAGTAGCTGGCCTGCGTCGTCCAACACGGCGCTGATGTGACTCGGCAATCCGAGCTCATCGGACGTGGGAGCAGCCGCGTTGCGCTTTGTGGCGTAGTCGTTCATCGGAATGGCTCCGGGTCCTGCGTCGCCTGCTGAGGCACCCTCAACCGAACCTGCGCCCGGAGCGCTCCCGTTGCACCCCGCGATCGCGTGGTTCCTCCATGCCCGCAGGAGCGCCTAGGCGAGCCCCGCGGATGGCCCGCCGATGTCGGGCCTCGCCCGGAAGCTGACGCGGAACGGGAGGACGACACGCAGATCCTTGGTCTGGGCCAAGACGCCGATGCCGGTGCCGCCACCTGCGGGAGGCGGGCGGTCTCGATCTGGATGGTGCGTGTCCGCCCGTCGCGCCGGACGGTCAGGGTGACCCGCTCCCCGGCGGTGTGGCCGGCCAGAGTGTCGTGGAGATCGCTCACGGTCCGGACCGACGCACGTCGACCGCGGTGATGACGTCGCCGATGTCGAGGGCCGAGGCGGTACAGCAGACGGGCCGCCAGGACGAAGGCCAGCGCGACGCCGAGCCAGATGGCGAACGTGCTCCCTGCCGGCGACCTATGTCTGTGTGTGGCCGGCCAGCTCGTCGGCCTCGGCTCGCGCCAGCGCCGCATCGACGACGGCGTACTCCGCCACGTTCAGGCAGTACGCCGCCAGCGCGGTCGCGGCGGCCGCGTCCTGCCCCGCGAGGTCGGCGGCCCCCTCCGCCCTCTCGGCCTCGCGCTCGGCCTGTCGACGCACCTGCGCGGCCCGCATCGCCTCGATCTGGCGCGCGATCGACGAGGTCGTGTCGTTCCACCGCTCCAGAGCGGTGGTGCCGGCATCACGAACGGCAGCCTGGAGCTCGTTGATGGCGGACTCGAAGGCAGCCTCGACCTCGCGCCGCCGCTCCTCGAGCACGGCCCGATTGGCTTCCAGCGCCGTGGCGGCCGTGTCCTCGAGCGCCTTGACCCGAGCCGCAAGGTCTTCGAGCGACTCCGACAGGAGCTTCACAGCCTCGCCTCCCCGTGGTGTCATCAACCTTGACCTTGCGAACGAGCGGTCCCTACCGCAGTCCGCGATGGTCAATCTCTCCATGCCCCGCTCCTCGTTGCCCCCCGCGAACGCGTGGTTCCCGTTCAGGCGCAGCAGTGGCACGAAGGCCGCATCATCCCTCGGTCCCGGTCGGTGCCGCCGTCCCAGGATCGTCGCCGACCTGTAGCTGGGTCGTGCGGTCGGGCATCGCCCAGAGCACCGCCCAGGACAAGACGAGTAGTGCCGTCCCGTAGAGGGCGCCACCGAACCCGTACAACTCGAAACCGATCAGGATACCTGCGAGCATCAGCGCCGGGCCCACGCGCACCGTGCGGTCGGCTCGGGGCCGCACCGCCAAGACGTCTACGGACTGCAGGCCGACCAGCAGTGCGGCAAGGACGAGATAGGTGAGGAGATGCGGCTCGGTCACGGCGACGAGCAGCGGGATGAGGCCGCCGAGGAGGATGCCGAAATATGGGATGGCGCTCAGCCACCCGACGAGCAGCCCCAGGACGAACGGTGCCGGGAGGTCGAGCAGGTAGAAGACGGAACTGCACACCGCGGTAATCACGATCGCCTGGACCAGGACGATGAGCAGATACGCCCGGGCGGCCTGGGACGCCTGATCGACGACGGCTGTCACGGCCGCGCGCCGAGCGGGGTCGGCGATCTGACGTAGGGCGGCGGAGACGAACCGCGGTCCGTAGCGGAGCAGGAACAGCACCAGAATGGCGCTCACGAGGTAAGCCGAGGCGGTGCCGGCGGCAGCCGTGACCTGGGCCTGAATGCCGAACCGGTCGTCGAGGTCGTTGACGAACATCCTGGTCCGTTCCACCAGGTTGAAGTCGGCCGCCGCGCCGAATCGCGATTCGAGGTCGCTGGCCGCAGCGGGCAGGGCCGTCCGCAGCTGGTCCACCTCATCGGCCAGGGTCGCCCGAACGCCCACCCAGCCGCCGCCGGCCACCAGCACCAACCCGAGCGCGGCCATCAGTACGGCGAGGCCGCGGGGCACCCAGCGGCCCAAGATGTCGACGACCCCGGACAACAGCCATGCTGCCACGGACGCCGCCGCTGCCCAGGCCAGGGGCCGGCGTGCCGCGACGAACAGGTTCGCCAGGCCGATTGCGGCGACCACGGCGCCGATGACCAGCAGCGTCGAACCAAGGCTCACGGTGACCTGCAGCGACCTGAAGGGTGTCCGTCGCGGTCCGTCGCCGCTCACGGGCTTAGGCTAGACACCGTGTCCGCGAACGGTGAAGGCGGTCACGAGGGTGAGCAACCATCATCGGTCGAGCTGCGCCTCCATCCCGGAGTGTTTGTTCACATCGTCGGCGGGCTCCTGGTGGCGTTCGCGGGGTTCGCGCTGTTCCGCTCGGCGCCGAAGGCGCTGACGACGATCGCCGTCGGTTCCGTGTTTGCGCTCGCGCTCGATCCGATCGTGGGTGTCATCCGCCGGAACTGGGGCTGGCCCCGCTCGAGATCGGTGCTGCTGGTCGCCGGGGGCGCAATCGTCCTGGCGGTGACCGTCGTCGTCGGGATGGGACCGCAGGCGGCCGATCAGGCCAGGAAGGTCACGAGCGACGTGCCGCAGACCGTCCGGGAGTTCTATGACCTGCCCGTCGTGGGCGACTGGCTAGAAGACAACGACGCGGCGACGCGCGCCGAGGAGGCCATCGAGGAGGTCCCCGGCAAGATCAGCGACAGGAACGTGACGAGAACGGTCGAGAGCATGGTCGGGGGCGCGCTCTCGACCGTACTCGTGCTCGGGGTCACCGTCGCGGTGCTACTCGACGGCGAGTACCTGGTTGCGGCCATCCGCCGCATTGTGCCGCACCGTTGGGTGAATCGCGCGGACGAGATCGGACACGTGTTCTACATGGCGATCGCCCAGTACTTTGCCGGCTCGCTGGCTGTTGCCGCGCTCATGGGTGTCGTCGTTCTCGCCCTGTGCCTCATCTTCGGCGTTCCGCTGGCGCCGCTGGCAGCCCTATGGGCCATGATCACCGACCTCATACCACAGGTCGGCGGATTCCTCGGCGGCGCGCTCCTGGGACTGCTGGCACTGACCCAAGGCGCGTTTGTCTTCGTCGTTGTCGTAGGCCTGTATGGCCTCTACCTGACCCTCGAGAACCATGTCATCAGCCCGGCGATCGTCGGACACGCGGTCGACGTCTCACCGCCGACGTCGATGCTCGCCACACTCATCGGCGGCGCCGCCGCCGGCGTTCCCGGCGCACTCGTCGCCACTCCACTCGTCGGCGCCACCAAACAGCTCTACCTGCAACTGCGGTGGGGACAGCAACCCTTCGCCAGCGAGCGCGCACCGCTGCGCGACCGGGTCAAGACCGTGTTCCGGACCATGGGCCGCCGCCCCCGCCCGACGCCGCGAGGCGGAGATCGGTGAAATTGCAGAGCTCCGGCGCGCCGACGTCTGTCAAGGCCGACAAGGTACCTGTGCCCGATCCGTACGCCGCAGCGGTGATTCGGTCCTCGACGGCGATGTCGAGTGCTTCCTCGAGTAGCTGACCGCGGTCACGCAAGCGCCGCCTAGCGAACCACGCGATCGCGGGGGGCATCGCCCGTCCCGAGACCTGACAGTGGGTAGGTGGTCAACTGCAGGGCGCGCCCCTCGATGACCTGAGGGCCGCGCCGTCGAATCCTCCCCCGGTCGGCGGCGTGGGCTCCACCCCACCACGGCAACACGACCCGAGGCACATCGGAGGACGCATGGACTTCACCGGACAATTCAATGACCTTCAGAAGCGCGTCGCGGAGGCCCAGGCAGCGGCGCAGGCTGCCGCCACCGAGACGCGTGACCGGCTCAAGCAGCGCATCGACCATGCCCAGGACGACCTCGACCAGGCCGCCGCGGACACCGAGCAGAAGGCCCGCGAAGCAACGGCTGGCACACAGAGGAAGTGGGCGCAGATGATGGCCGACGCCGCCGGCCGGAGGGACGACGTCAAGGCGAAGATCGACAAGCGGACCCGACAGCTCGACGCGAAGGCCGCCAACCACGAAGCCGACGTGGCCGAAGACGACGCCGTCGCCGCCCTCGACTATGCCGCCTGGACCCTCTCCAGCGCACGGCTGACCGTTCTGGACGCCATCTACGCCCGCTCCTACGCCGACGAGCGTGCCAAGGACACGGCGAGCCAATGAGGCCCGGCGACGAGCTCGCGGAAGGCGATCGGGACCGTGGTGAGCCGCGGACGGCACGGCAGCCGTCCATGACGAGCGAGACCCCCGGGACGAGCGGTGATATCCCATCGACCCAGCTCGGGGACACTCTTCGGAGAGGCGTGCGGGAGGCGTCGGGGGTCTGGTGGTGGTATCTGATCCTCGGGGTCGCGTGGATCTGGTACGGCATGTTCGTGCTGTCCTACCGCGTAGGCAGTCTGACCGCGGTGGCTGCGCTTGTCGGTGTGGCCTTCCTGTTCGGCGGCATCGGTCAGCTGGTGGTGGCCGGCCGGGTCGAGACCTGGCGCTGGCTGTACATCGTGACGGGGATCCTGGCGGTGGCCGCCGGGATCATGACCTTCTTCTGGCCGGACATCACCCTCTATGTCGTGTCGATCCTGGTCGCCTGGTACCTGATCGTGTTCGGGATCGTGCACGTCGTCAACGCGCTGGCCGGCCCCAAGGTGCCATGGTGGTGGACCGGGCTGCTGCTGGGGATCGCCGAGCTGGTCCTGGGCGTGTGGGCCATCCGCTCCTGGGAGCGGTCGCTGCTCACCTTCGTGACGCTGGTCGGGGTGTGGGCCATCTTCATCGGGGTCAACGAGATCTTCGCCGCCTTCTCCCTCCGTGAGACCGGCAAGCAGGCGGAGCGGATTCTCCCCCCGTGAGACCGGCAAGCAGGCGGAGCGGATTCTCGACTGACGACGACGGACCCCGGCCCTTCGGGACCGTGACCAAAACAGCGGTCAGGCACCAGAGGATCAGGAGTGAGCGCCCATCCGGATCCCCCACCGATCGATCCTGCGCTGCCCCGGCGCGCCGAGGAGCCGAGCGTTCTACCGGACCGGGAAGGCTGGTGGGAGGAGCTCAATAGCCTCGATCTCGCCGTCTATGCGGCGGTCGCCGCCACGCCCACGCCCTCGCTGGACCGCGTCTTTCGCCGGCTCTCCCGCGCCGCCGACCACTCAAAGCTATGGCTCGCCAGTGCCGCAGTCCTGGCGACCGTCGGCGGAGCACGCGGCCGCCGCGCCGCAATCAACGGCCTTGCCTCCATCGCAGTCACCTCGGCGGTTGTCAACCTGCTGCTCAAGCCGCTCGGCCGCCGGCACCGGCCTCACCGCGCCACACAACACGTGCCGATCACCCGCCAGGTGACGATGCCTCGCTCACCGTCCTTCCCTTCGGGCCACGCGGCCTCCGCGTCCGCCTTCGCCACCGGTGTCGCCACTGCGTGGCCCGAGGCCGCGATCCCGCTCAGCTCTGCCGCAACGCTCGTCGCGTATTCCCGCGTCCACACCGGGGTCCACTACCCGGTCGACGTGATAGCCGGAGACATCGTCGGTACGACGCTGGCGGAGCTCACCACCGCCGCGCTTGGGCGCCGCCTCCGCCCACGGCCCAAGAGTTGAACGCAACCCGGCGTGACGACCCTCCGCCGCGGCGCCCCTCGACGCACGGCACTCTTTGGTCATGATCGTTGATTGCGCCCATTACCTGGCTGGGGTTCGCCACGTCGCGCCGACGAGCCTCGGCGATGCAGGGAGGCTGGCCCGTGAGGGCTCGGGATTCGTATGGCTGGCGCTGAGCGACCCCGGTCCCGACGATCTCGACGACGTGGGCACCTCGTTCCACCTGCCGGCGCTGGCGGTGGAGGACGCGCGGGCGGCTCACCAGCGTCCCAAGCTGGCGGATTACGGCGAGAGCGTGTTCTTGGTCGCCAAGACGACGCGCTACGACCAGGCCCAGCCGCAAATCGAGGTCGGGGAGCTCGACATGTTCCTCGGAGCCCGCTACGCGATCGCGATCAGCCGGTCGAGTGCCGGGCCTCTCGCAGGTGCACGCGAACGCCTCGATGACCATCCCGAGGTCGCCAAGCTCGGGCCAATGGCCGCAGCGTGGGCCCTGCTCGATGCAGTGATCGATGACAACGAACGCGTGGTCGACTGGCTGGGTGATCTGCTCGACCAAACCGAGCGGGCCGTGTTCCAGCGTGATCGGGACCAGAGCGAGCCCATCTACCTCCAGCACCGCAACGCCGAGCGGCTCGATCGAGCGGTGCATCCGATGCTGGCGATCTTCGACACGCTCGAGCGCGGCGAGCCCGTGAAGTCGCCCGAGGGCCTGCGACCCCACCTTCGCGACGTCGGTAATCACGCCCGCCGCCTGTCCGAGGAGGTCGTGCAGCTCAGCAACGCGCTCGACGCGTTGCTCAACGCCAATGTGGCGCGGGTCACCTTTCGCCAGAACGTGATCATCCAGCAAGTGTCCAGTTGGGCCGCGATCGCCGCCGTGCCCACGATCATCACGGGGATCTATGGCATGAACTTCCGCCACATGCCCGAGCTCGACTGGACCTTTGGCTACCCGCTCGCAATCCTCGTCATGGTCGTAGCTGTCCTCGTACTCCGCTGGAACTTCCGCCGCGTGGGCTGGTTGTGACACACGGCCGGCGCCGGCGAGCGCCGCACGCTTCGCTGCTCTGAGAGGCGGGCCCGTCACGCTGCGTGCTGACGGGCACCCGTTCCCGTCGGACCGGCACTCCCCGTCGTTCGGCGAACGCGCTGGGCTAGGGTTCAGCGCGGTGTTGGTGGGTCGAACGGCTGAGTGCGCCGCCATCGACCAGGTCTTGGCGAGTGCACGTGACGGCTCGAGCGGCGTCATCGTCGTGCGGGGCGCTCCGGGGATCGGCAAGTCCGCCCTGCTCGACTACGCAATGACCAACGGGCGCGACTTCGCCATCGCGGGCGTCACCGGCGTCGAGTCGGAGGTCGGCCTCGGGTTCGCCGCGATCCACCAGCTCGTGATGCCGTTCTTGGACCACGTGGTCGAGCTGCCCGAACCGCAACGCCGTGCGTTGGAGTCGGTGTTCGGTCTCGCCGATGGCGCCGCGCCGAGCCCCCTGGTGGTGTTCCTCGCGGTGCTCACGCTCCTCGACCGCGCGGCGCGTGAACGACCGATACTTCTCGTCATCGACGATGCGCAATGGCTCGACGACGAGTCGGCGCGTGTGTTGACGTTCGTCGCCCGCCGGCTGCACGCGGATCCGGTCGCGATGTTGTTCGCCGTGCGTGACACCGGGGTGGGTCTCTCCGCCCTGTTCAAACCGCTGCCCCAGCTCGTGGTCCTCGGACTGCCGGAGGACGACGCTCGAACCCTGCTGACGTCCGTCGCCGGCAGCGCGATCGACGCCAACGTCGCCGATCGCCTGGTCGAGGAGACGGAGGGGAACCCGCTCGCGCTGACCGAGGTTGTTGCCGAGCTGACCGTCGAGCAGTTGCGGGGAGACGCACCGCTCCCCGAGCCCGTTCCGGTCGGCCGTTCGCTCCAGGATCAGTTCGCCGCCCGCGCCCGTCTGCTGCCATCGGCGGGTCGAACCGTCCTGCTGCTCGCGTCGGCGGAGCGAGTGGGCGATCCGGCGCTCCTTCATCGGGCGGCGAGCCTGTTGGGAGCGCCATGGGACGAAGCGGTCACCAGCATCGAAGCATCCGGTCTCGTGACGTTCGCTCCCGCAGTGCGCTTTCGTCACCCACTGATCCGGTCCGCCGTCTACCACGGCGCACCGCCGGCAGAGCGCCGTCGAGCCCACCGCGCCCTCGCCGATGCCCTCGACGGTGACGACGACGTCGACCGGCGCGCCTGGCATCTCGCCGCCGCCGCGGCAGCTCCGGACGAGGACGTCGCGAGCGCGCTGGAGTTGGCCGGAGGGCGCGTGTTCCACCGGGGCGGGACGCAGGCCGCCGCCGAGTTCCTCCTGCGGGCGTCGGAGCTCACACCCGATCCCGTCCGCAGGGTCGACCGGCTCCTTGCGACCGTACGGCTGCGCGCCGCCGAGGGCGACGCGGCACGTGCGCAGCCGCTGCTCGACGCGGTGCTCACGCGCGTTCACGACGGTCACCAACGGGTGGAAGCGGAGTGGACGCAGGGCCTGATCTGGCTCGACGAAGGCCGAGGCCGGGACGCCCTGCACGCGTTGGCGCGCGGGGTCGCCTCGTTCGAGGAGTACGACGGCGGCTTCGTCCTCGACGCGCTGATCACCGCCGAGGACGCGGCGATCTATGCGGGCTCGTTGCGTGACGACGCTCTGGTGGACGCGATCGCGTCGACGGCGCTGCGCTTGCTTCCGGAGGGCGACTGCGCGACGCCGGCCGAGCTGTTGGTGGGAGGGATCGCGGTGCGGCTCACGGATGGCTACGCCGCCTCCGCTCCGATGCTGCGAAGCGCGCTGGCCGGACTGCGACAGCAGGTCGAGGAGACCGGCAACATCGTGACCCCGAACGCACACGATCGCGCCAACGTGCTGCATCTCCTCGCCGTGAGTGCGGCCGTTGCCCTCCTCGACGACGGAGCGCTCGATGCGGTGACGCGGTCCTGGGTCGACTTCGGCCGCCGCACACGAACGCTGACGACATTGCCGATCGCGCTTGACACGAGGAGCGTCGCGGAGATCCTCGCCGCGCGCTTCCGGGCCGCGGCATCGGCGATCGCCGAGGCTGAAGAGATCCTCTCCCTCGTCGGCACACGCGGCCACATCGGCGACCCGGGACTCGGCGAGCTGCTCCTCCACGCGTACCGGGGTGACGAGGAGAAGACGCGCGACGCCGCCGAGCGGCGGGCACGGGATGCGCGAGAGCGCGGCAGCGGCGGCGACCTCGATCATTCTCGGTATGCACTGGCGATCCTCGACCTGGGCTCCGGGCGCTACGCAACCGCGCTCGAGCATTGCCGCGGGATCACCGATCACTCCGTGCCGTTCTCGACGATCGCACTCCCCGTGCTGATCGAGGCGGCCGTGCGCTGCGACGATCTGGCGACCGCCACGACGGCGCTCGTTCGTTTCTCGGCGCGAGCGATCGCGTCCCGGTCGAACTGGGCCGAGGGATTGCTTGCGTGCATGCGCGCGCTGCTCGCAGCCGGCGACGAAGCGGAGTCGCATTACCAGGTCGCGCTCGACCGCCTCACCCGCTGCACCGTCGCGTTCGACCTTGCGCGAGCGCAGCTGCTCTACGGGGAGTGGCTGCGGCGTGCCCGCCGGCGCCGGGAAGCACGCGAGCCCCTACGAGCTGCGCTCGAGTGCTTCGACGGCATCGGAGCCCGGGCGTTCGCCGAGCGCACCCGACGTGAGCTCGCGGCGACCGGTGAGCACAGCCGGCCGCGATCCGACGCGACGCGCGGTCTGCTCACGGGGCAGGAGGCGCAGATCGCGCGACTGGTCGCGGACGGCGGCACAAACAGCGAGATCGCGTCGCAGCTCTTCATCAGCCTGCGCACCGTCGAGTACCACCTGAACAAGGTGTATCGAAAGCTGGGCGTGAACACCCGGACGCAGCTCGCTCGTCTCGAACGAGCGGGGTGATGCGACCACCCAGTTGAATCCGTGAGGTGCCGGCGGGTGGAGCATCCTGCGTCCGGGCTGGTGACGGCTGCTGCTAGCGCGATACGCGAGTTCACCCCCAGCTTGCGGAACACCTTGCGGGGCGTTGGACTGCGGATGCCGCTGGCCCACCGACGTGCTTCGCATCTGCGAAGACCACAGTCCCAGCGCGATCGACCAAGGACCCTTTTCCCTTTTCCCGCTGCGGACCGCGCGTCGTACCACACGGTTCGTGTGCGGGCGCCACGAGGCCCGCAGCGCTGAGACTGCGGATTCCTAGGATTCGAACCGGTCGCGCACGTGCTTACGGTGCTGTCATGCCCGCTCGGCTCGTACAGGAAGTGGAGAAACGAGGGCGACGCGCCCGACACGAGCGCGCACCGAGCGCATCGCCTTCTGGGGGCTCGACCGGTCGCTTTGGTGGTGTGATGTGAATGGAGTCGATGACAGAGGCGATGTCGAGTCGTTGACGGGGCCGAGGTCATTGGGGGGTCGCGTTGCTCTGGTGACCGGCTCGTCGAGCGGGATCGGGGCGGCCATC
>JBKPHT010000033.1:0-6846 GCA_046730015.1 Actinomycetota bacterium | reverse complement strand
AACGTCAGCCGCCCGCGGGCGGCTGGGCGCCGAGCACCGTCACCGGTGCTCCCGGTCAGCCGAGCTTGGCGATGTTGGCCGCCTCGTCGGCCTCGCACGGGGTGGCCAGGAAGGCGTCGAGCATCTCGTCGGCCACCGCGGGCGAGGTGAGACGCAGGCCCAGGGCGAGGACGTTGGCGTCGTTCCAGCGCCGGGCGCCCACCGCGGTCTCCCCGTCGGTGCACAGCGCGGCCCGGACGCCGGGCACCTTGTTGGCGGCCATCGACACGCCGGTGCCGGTCCAGCAGCACACCACGCCGCGGTCGGCGCCGCCGGCGGCGACCGCCTCGCCGACGCCGCGGCCCACGTCGGGCCAGGGGTCGCCCTCCCCCACCACGACGACCTCATGGCCGCGCTCGGCCAGGGCGGCCTTGATGTGGTCGGTGACCCCGGTCCGCTCGTCGGTGCCGAACGCGATCCGCATGCCCCCAGGGTAGGGCCGCGCGCGCCCGCCCGGCCGCGGGGTAGAACCGGGTCCATGCCCCACTACCAGGTGACCGACGGCACGGGCTTCCGGCTGGCCGACTACGACCCCCGTGCCACGAGCGGCGTCCGCGGCAAGGCCGAGGGGCGGGCCGAGCTGGCCGTGCTCACGGCCCGGCTCGACGAGCTGCAGGAGATGTTCTACGCCGACGCCCGCCACAAGCTGCTGGTCGTGCTGCAGGGCATGGACACCTCGGGCAAGGGCGGGGCGATCCGCAAGGTGTTCGAGGGCGTGAACCCGGCGGGCGTCCACGTGGCGTCGTTCAAGGCGCCCACCTCGACCGAGCTGGCCCACGACTTCCTGTGGCGGGTGCACCCCCACGCGCCCGAGGACGGGCACATCAGCATCTTCGACCGGAGCCACTACGAGGACGTGCTCGTCGTCCGGATCCACGACCTGGTGCCGCGGGCCCGCTGGAAGGCCCGCTACGAGCACATCCGGGGGTTCGAGAAGATGCTGGCCGACGAGGGCACGGTGATCCTCAAGTTCTTCCTCCACATCTCGAAGGACGAGCAGGCCGCCCGGCTGCGGGCCCGGCTCGAGGACCCGACCAAGCGCTGGAAGTTCCGGCTGGCCGACCTCGAGGAGCGCAAGTACTGGGACGACTACCAGGCCGCCTACGAGGAAGCGATCCGCCGGACCGCGGCGCCCCACGCGCCCTGGTATGTCGTGCCCGCCGACCGGAAGTGGCACCGCAACCTGGTGATCTGCCGGGCGTTGGTGGCAACGCTGGAGGGCCTTGACCTCACCTACCCGCCGTCGCCCGACGACCTCACCGGCGTGGTGATCGAGCAGCCGGCGTGAAGTGGCCGTCGGGCCCGGTCAGCCGGCCTTGCCGGGACGGCCGGGGGCGAGCATGCGCCCCGGCGCGCCTCCTTCACCCACCGCTGGGCGGTGGTGACCGGCACCGCGTTGTCGCGGGCCAGGTCGGCCACCGACGGATCGAGGAAGCCGGCGGAGAGCTGACCCCTCGCCCGCTCCCGCTTCCTCACCGAACCGGCGGCGCGCCGCGCTCGTGGCTTCGAGCGTCGCCGCCGGTTCGGAGTCGGGTCAGGGCTGGAGCAGCGGGGCGACCTCGGCGCCGAACCGCTCGACCTGGTCGACCAGCTCCGCCCGGTGCCGCGACCGGAACCGGATCTGGAGCTGGTTGGCCCCGGCCTCCACCCAGGGGCGGAACCCGGCGGCGATGGCCTCGGGCTCGCCGACGAAGGTGCGACCGACGTCCCAGGTCGAGCGGCCCACGTAGCAGCCGAGGTTGGCGCCGATGTCGAACCGCTCGGGCCGGCCGGCCTCGGCCCGCAGCCGGCGGAGCCGCTCGACCACGCCCGGCAGGTCGCCGGGCTTGATCCCCTGTGGCAGCCAGCCGTCGCCGTGCCGCGCTGCCCGCCGGACGGCGACCGGCGTCGAGCCGCCGACCCAGATCGGCACCGACGCCTGCACCGGCCGAGGAGCCACCGCGGCCGAGCCGTCGAGTCCCCAGGCGCCGTCGGGCAGGGCCGGGTACTCGTCGTCGAGCGCGGCCCGCAGCGCGGGCAGCGCCGCGTCGACGTAGGCGCCCCGGCCGGCGAAGTCGACGCCCAGCAGGGCGAACTCGCGCTCGACGTGCCCCGCGCCGACACCCAGCACGGCCCGGCCGCCGGACAGCCGGTCGAGGGTGGTGAAGGCCTTGGCCACCTCCAGCGGGTGGTGGTACGGCAGGGCGATCACGTGGCTGAGCAACCGCACCGAGGTGGTGACCCCGGCCAGGAACCCGAGCGTGGCGATCGGGTGGTACCAGGTCGCGCCCATCGTCTCGTCCAGCGGCCGGGGGATGGCGACGTGCTCGCAGACGCCGACGTACAGGGCCCCGGCCCGGTCGGCGGCCCGGGCCACCTCGGCCAGGTCGTCCGGCCCGGCGCCGGCCTCCCACGGCTCCACGAAGATCGTGCTCTGGGCCTGGACCGGCAGCTGCAGCCCCCAGGCCACCGTGCCGTCCGGGATGATGGCACTCATATTTGATCGCTGCGCTCGGTCACGGGCTCCCCCTACCTCGGCTCACTTGACGGCGGTCGGCGCCACGGGCCCGCCGACGGCGCCGGTGAGCGGGAGCGGGGTGGCACACAGCAGGACGTCGAGCCGCCCGTCGGCGGCGCAGTCCGCCGCCAGCTCGTCGAGCGCCCACAGCTGGCCCTGAGGCATGCCCATGTCGACGAGGTCGAGCATGTGCACCGGCAGCAGCACGGCCGGGTCCTCGGCGGGCCACACCTCGAAGACCAGCGTGTCGGTCGCGACGGCGGCGACGTCGTGGTCGTGGAGCCACTCGACCGCGGTGGTGGCCAGCCCGGGCGTGGGGTGGGCGAAGCGGTCCGGGTCGCCCTGGCGGAGGAAGTGCATCTGCCCGGTCCGGACGAGCAGCACGTCGCCCGGCTCTGCGGTGACGCCGCCGGCGGCCAGCGCGGCGTCGAGGTCGTCGCCGCCGATCGGGTAGCCGTCGTCGAAGTGGTCGACGCCGTGGAACCGGGCGACGTCGGCCACCAGGCCCCGGGTGACGATCGGGCCGAACGTCTCGATGCCGAGCCGGTGGGCGCCGGCGGCGTCGACCACCCCGGCGTCGATGCCGTTGTACAGCCGGCGGTCGTAGCTGACGTGGGCGAGGGCGTCCCAATGGGTGGCGGCCTGCACCCCCATGGTCACGGCGTCGTCGCTGGTGCAGAAGTCGGACGGGTCGCCGGTGTAGGGGGTGTTCACCGCGAGCATCGTGCGGCGGGGGTTCTCCCGGCCGGGGAGGGCGCCGGTCTGGGGCCCGTGCTCGTCGAAAGGGATGGCGAGCGAGAACACCCGGCCGTCGCGGGCCGCGGCGACGCCGCGGCGGACTGCGGCGGCGTCGATCAGGTTGAGCGTGCCCCGCTCGTCGTCGGCCCCCCACCGACCGGCGTTGGACACCCGGGCGGCCAGCTCCCTGAGGTGGTCGGGCAGCGCCATGGCCCTCCTTCTAGACGACGGAGCAGAACGTGTTCTAGTCCGCACCGCAGCCCGACGGGCGGGTCAACCCGCCGCCTGCTGGTCCGGCGGGGCGAGCTCCAGCGTCATGCACGTGCTGTGGGGGTTGACGGTGTAGTCGCCGAACGGCGGGCACGGCACGAAGCCCACCGCCGCGTACAGCGCACGGGCCGGGGCGAACGCGGGCATCGTGCCGGTCTCCAGGCTCGCCTGCCGATAGCCCCTGCCCGCCGCCACGGCCAGGAGGTGGTCGACCATGGCCCGGCCGACCCCCTGGCCCCGTGCCTCCTCGGCGGTGTGCATCGACTTCAGCTCGCCGTGGGTGTCGTCCAGCCGCTTGAGCGCCCCGACGCCGAGCAGCACCCCACCCCGCCGGGCGCCGAAGAACGTCACGGCCGGGTCGACCAGCCCGTCGTGGTCGAGGGCGTGCACGTGGCCGGGCGGCGTCACCTCCCGGGCGAACGCCAGGTGGCGGTCGAGCAGGGCGCGCACGTCGCCAGCCCGGGGATCGTCGACCGCGATGACGAGGTCCATGCCCGATTCTCACCCGGGGAGGGCGGCGCCCTCGACCGGATTCCCGCTGCCTAGGGTGGCGCCGACGACGACCGGACGAGGACGAGGGGGTCGGATGACCGGACTGGAGCACGACACTGGTGCAGGCCAGCAGCAACCGCGCACCGTGCACATCGTCCCCCACACCCACTGGGACCGCGAGTGAACCGGGCCGCCGAACGGGCAGGTCAGCCGGTGCGAACCGGGCCTGGCCAGGCCGCACGGACGGCGACGGATCTCGTCATGTTCCGGCGGATTGGCAAGCCCTGAGGACCAGCTGAGGACTGCGCCCGCGCGACCGAGCAGCGAAGGGAAGTCGAGGGTCTGGGTGTGAGGGCCCGGCGCCAGCCGGGCGCCTTGACCGAGTACCGAAGGTTCTCACCACCGGTCGAGGGGTTCTGCATCGGCATGTCGGAGTTGGCGAACGCCCTGGCGCCGGGCAGGCGGTCGATCCTCCCGCCGACGCCGGGAGACGAGCGAGCGGGCGCACCGATGCACGGTTCCGGAGGCTTGTAGCCAACCGCGAGCTTTGGGCGGGTCAGGAGGGGGATGGGATGCGGTTGCGCCAGTCCCCCCCTTGGTCCCCTCCGACCGGCGCTCGGTTCGTTGGATATCCGAGGTCTCCCGGTCCGTCGTTGGCCGGTCTCGACGTCCTCGATGCCTACGCCAATGCTCTGAAGCGACTCGGCCAACTCGGCGAACTCGCCGAGGGCGGCCTGAAGGTCCTCGACGATTTCGGCGGCGATGACGCCCGGCGCCGGAAGGTCAACAGGCGCTCGCCGAACGGCCAGGTGCTTATCGGGGAGACAAACTCTGGGACACCAGCTGGACCGGCCGGCACCCGGTGGACACGGCGCAGGACAGCAGCGCAGGTCACAGCACCGGGCCGCACCGGCTGGACGTTCGGGAGCGGTCTCCTAAGCGGAGGCCGCAGGTTCGAGTCCTGCCGAGGGCACCCGACTCGGACGCGGACGGAGCGGAGGGCGCCGGTCGGATCGGCACTCTCCGCTCGCGGATCGGGCTCCCCGGGGGAGCCGGTGGATCAGTTGCTGGTCGAGGCCTCGATCAGGGCTCGACCGTTCCCCGAGCCGATCGCGATCTTGCGCGGCTGTGCTTGCTCGGACACGGGAAGCGTCACGGTCAGCACACCATGGTCGTAGGACGCTTGGAGGTTGGAGCTGTCGAGGCTGTCGCCCAGGAGCACGCGGCGGGTGTAGGTGCCGCGCGGTCGCTCGGCGGCGAAGACCTCGTCGTCCTCATTGTGATCCCACTCGCGGTTGGCTGAGATCGTCAACACGTCGCGCTCGACGGTGAGGTCGATGGCGTCGGGATCCACGCCCGGGAGGTCGAGGTCGATGATGACCTCGTTGCCGTGTCGATAGGCGTCCATCGCGACGGTCGAAGACGGTCGACGCCAGATCTGGTCGAACTGGTCGGCGAGGCGGTCGTAGTCGCGGAATTGATCGAAGCGTACAAGCATCGTATATCTCCTCTTGTCATCTTTTGTAACGAAAGTATACCACCTTTGCCAGTAAACAACTCAAATTCTTGAGGAATTATGAAAGAAATTGTGAACGCTTTCGTACCGTCTGCGTCCGAACGGTCGCTCGATCCGCTTGCCACCGGGCTGCGCTCGACGCCGGGCCAGGCGCGGTGGCGTCGAGGCCGACGGGCGTAGGGCCGATCGTGGACGTGTCGATGGAACCCCCAGACGGCGACCCGACCCACTCCGGCGACAGCATCCTCCGGGGCACCCTGAGCTAATCGCTCGACACTCGTGTGCTATCTGGCTGGGTCTGCGTCAATGGGGCATCGGCGGGTAGTTGCTACGTGAAGTCACGACTCGCCACTGCCTCCACCACTCTTCGACCTAACTGTTGATCTCAGGCACGTTCGTCAGGCGACGGCGGCTGATGGGCGGTTTGTGGGCCGAGGGCGCTGTGTGGTCGTCGGCTGGCGGCGTGCTCGCCGTCGTGTCGATCGCCATCATTCCGTACGCGTTGGCAGAGCCGACTGGCGGCGTTCGCGGTCGTCGCCGGCTTCGTCGGCGGCCACCTGCTCAGCTGAGACGCGCCGCGCCAAGATGTCTCCCCACGGATGGCGTCCTCGAGTGCCACCGGCTCCAGCCCGCGAAAATGGTAGATGCCGACGAGCAAGGAGCACGCATCGTTTCCAACCCATGGGCCCCTGTCCTGCCGCGCGCGATCCGTCAGGTTCGCCGCGCCTTGACGACCGCGCGCGCCGAGGACGTCTTCCTCTACTCGGCCGCGCTCGCGTTCTACGGGCTCATCTCCGTGGCCCCGCTCGTCGTGGTCGCCCTGTGGGTCACCAGCCTTGTAGTCGGTCCGACGCAGATCGATGGCGCTGCCGCAGAGCTCGCCCGCTTCAGCCCAGAAGCTCTCGGCGCCGACCGGGCGTTCGAGCGGGTGGCCGATCTCGGGACCAGGCTTGGTCTGGTGGCGGTGATTGCCGCCGTGTGGCCAGCGACCGCCTACGGGTCTGCGCTGGTACGAGTCCTCGACCGCCTAGCGGGCAACCACGAGGCCAGCGGCCTGGAGCGCCGCGGCGCGGCGCTGCTCCTCGTGTGCCTCGCGCCCGTGCTCGTGCTGGCCAGCCTCGTCGCGAGCTATGCCGGTGCCACCACGCTCGGAGACACGCCATTGGAGATCGCCGTTGGGCTCACGGTTGCCCTCGTGTACGGCTTCGGCGCCACCTTCGTGACCGTCGGCTTCATCTACAGAGTTCTCCCCCGCACGCCCCTCGACTGGCGCTCGACGATGCACGGCGCGCTC
>JBKPHT010000032.1:0-8320 GCA_046730015.1 Actinomycetota bacterium | reverse complement strand
GGCATGGAGGTCCGCGTCCGGGTTCCCAGCGCGCTCCGCGAGCTGGTCGCCGGAGCACGTGTGGTGCCGGTCGACGCCGAGGCACCGGTCACCGTCGGGACGGTGCTCGACGCACTGTCCCGCGAGCACCCCACCCTGGAGCGCCGGGTCCGCGATGAGCTGGGCCGCCTCCGGGCCCACGTCAACCTGTTCGTGGACTCGGACAACGTCCGCTACCTCGACGGGCTGGCAACCCCGATCGCGCCGGGCCAGGAGCTGTCGATCATCCCCGCGATCTCGGGTGGCTGACGGCAGCTCCCCGGCCACCGACCTCGAGCACGCGCCCCGACCGAGCGAGCAACCGCTGGAGGACGGCGGCGTTCACTCCGGGCCCCGGGCGGTGACCGTCCTCGTGTCGTGGCCCGAGCGAAGCAGGCGGCCCGGGAGCGTGCCGGTCAGCTCACCGCCGCGGACGAGTTCCGTTCCGTTGACCAGGACGTGCTCCACGCCCCGGGCGTCGGCGTACAGCCGGGGAGCACCGCCCGGGAGGTCGTTGCGGGTGCGTTCGGGGCCGGGGCCGACGGTGGCCGGGTCGAAGACGACGACGTCCGCCCAGGCGCCTTCGGCGAGCACGCCACGATCACGGATGCCGTAGAGCCGGGCCGGTACCGACGTGAGCTGGCGGATGGCCTCTTCGAGGCTGATCAGTTGCCGGTCCCGCACCCCACTGCCGAGCAGCGACGTCGAGTAGATCGCGCCGCACATCATGTCGAGGTGGGCGCCGGCATCCGAAGCCCCCACGATGGTGCGGTCGTCGTGCCACGCCTTCGCCCGCTCCGCCCAGTCCTCGTCGCCGTCGCCGAAGGCGGGGGGTCGCAGCCCGGTGCGGAGCTCGTCGGCGCAGACGATGTCCAGCAGCACGTCGAAGGGATCGCCGCCACGCTCGGCGGCGATCTCCCCGATGCTGCGGCCCTCGACCGCCGCGTTCTGGGGCGCGAACGCCTCGACGACTTCGAGGACCTTCCAGTTCGCAAGCCCGGCCAGGACACCGGCTTCGGGTGAGTGGGCGCCGGCGTCGAGGCGCCGCCGGACGTCCGGCTCCTGCAACGCCACCAGCCGCTCGGCGGGCTGCAGGCCGATCACCTGGCCCCAGCCGGGCAGGGCGTCGAGCACGAATCCGCTGAGGAACGACAGCCGGATGCGCATCAGGTGGGGCATCGTGAGCGCGACCACGTGCCCGCCCCGCTCGCTGGCGACATCCGACGCTCGCAGCTGGTGGTGCCAACCCTCGGGGTCGAGGGCGGTGACCGCCAGGACGTTCCAGTTGAGCGGCCGGTCCGCGGCTGTGGACATCGAGGCCATGAGGTCGATCTCGTCGTCGCTGAACCGGCTGAGCGTGCCCGCCAGGATCAGCTCCAGCGTCGTCCCGGGCTGGTCGCGCACCGTGGACGCCAAGGCCAGCATCTCGGCGGAGTCGGCCGACCGCGAGGGCACGGGATCGCCGGCTCCGTCGTTGTGGGTTGGTGCCTGGGAGCTGGACAAGCCCAGAGCGCCGGCGGCGAGCGAGTCCCGGAGCAGTCGTCGCATGTCCGCGAGTTGCCGGGAGTCGGCGGCGGCGCCGGTGGCAGCCTCGCCCATGGCCGCCCGACGCAGCGCCGAGTGCCCGACCAGGAAGCCCGCGTTGACGCCCAGGCCGCCGTCGAGGCGACCCAGCCAGTCAGCGAAGCTGGTCCAGCGCCAGTCGAGGCCGGCCCGCAGGGCGTCGAGGTGCATGCCCTCGACCCGGGCCAGGAGGCGGGTCAGGTAGTCGGCGTGCTCGGGGCCGGCGGGCGCCAGGCTGAACCCACAGTTCCCGCCGATCACGGTGGTGACGCCGTGCAGCGGTGACGGCGTCGCGTAGGGATCCCAGAACAGCTGGGCGTCGTAGTGCGTGTGGATGTCGACGAACCCCGGAGCGACGACGAGGCCGGTGGCGTCGATCCGGTGCGAGGCCGGCTCGTCGACGCGGCCTGGCGCATCGATCGAGACGACCCGGCCGCCATGCACCGCCACGTCGGCGACCCGGCCTGGTCCGCCGGTGCCGTCCACGACGTGCCCACCCTGGATCAGCAGGTCAACCATCACCGGACCTCTGTCGCCGCGCCGGGGCGCTCCGTCGCTGCCTCTGGCGTGGGAGGCACCGGATGGCCGAAGAGCGCGGCAGCGTTCTCGTAGCAGACCTGGCGCACGGTGGCCGCGTCCAGGTGCCCGAAGTTGCGCTCGACGACCCGTGGGGTGTCCGGCCACGTGGAGTCGGCATGGGGGTAGTCGCTCTCCACCATCACATGTCCCGGCCCGAAGCGAGCCAGCACGGCGCCCACGCTCCCAGGGTCGTCGAGGACGCAGAACCAGAAGTTCCGGGCCAGCACCTCGCTCGGGCGCAGGTCACCCTGCCAGTGCCCACTCTCCTGGCCGGAAGCCGAGTGGTCGAGGACGTAGTCGACCCGATCCGCCAACATGACCACCCAGCCGATGCCACCCTCGGAGAGGGCGATGCGCAGGTCGGGGAACCGGACGCAGACCCCGGACCACAGCCAGTCGGCGGTCGCGATCAGCGCGTTGGCCGGGAACAGCGTGGGGAACAGCTCGAAGGGCGGATCGTCACTGGGGATCGGCGCCCAGCCCGCCGACCCCGTGTGCAGGCACACCACGGTGCCGGTCTCCTCACAGGCTGCGAGGAAGGGATCCCAATGGCCCGAGTGCAACGAGGGAAGCCCCAGCTTGACCGGGAACTCGGCAAAGCTGACCGCCTTGAAGCCCCGTGCGGCATTCCGGCGGATCTCGTCGGCGGCCAGCGCCGGGTCGTTCAGCCACGGGATCTGCAACGGGATGACCCGCTCGGGGTGGCGACCCGCCCAGACCTCCAGGTGCCAGTCGTTCCACGCCCGCACGCAGGCCAGGCCGAGCTCCGGGTCCTTGCTCTGGGAGAACACGGCACCGCAGAACCCCGCGATGAGCGACGGGAAGCACAGCGACGCCCAGATGCCACCGGCATCCATGTCTCGCACCCGCTCGTCGATGTCATAACAGCCGGGCCGCATCTCATCGAAGCGGGCCGGTTCCATGCTCCACTCGTGCTTCGGTCGACCCACCACCGCGTTGAGGCCCACGTTGGCGTACACATTGTCCTCGTACACCCACACCTGCCGACCGCCGGGAAGCTCGGAGATCCGTGGGGCTCTCTCCGCGAGCCGCGCCGGCACGCGACCCTCGAACAGGTCGGGCGGCTCGATCAGGTGGTCGTCCACCGAAATGATCGTCGGATGCGAGCGAGCCACGGCGCAACCCCCTTCAGCCTGACCTTCAGCCAAGCCCTACCACATGCTGTCAGGAAGCGGCGATGTGGCCGATCACATCGGCTCGTCGTTCGCACCTGGTCGGGGGTTGCGCCGTTGAGGACATCCAAATGCGGCAGAGCGGATCCGAGGTGCGTGCCGTCCACCAGGTCCTCGCCTCGGCCCACCTCCAGCGAGACGACGCCGGCGGCGTAGGAGAACTCCTCGTGCGCGCCCGCTCGTAGGAGGGCCGGGGGAGGATCGCTGTCGGTGGTCAGGCGGGAGTGTCTTCCTCGGCGAGCTGCACGAGTTTCTCGACGGTGGGCGGGAGTTCACGTCCCAGGACTCTCCGCATGATCGGCGCGAGGATGAACGATGTCGGGCCGCTGACGGACACGTTGAAGGTCACCTCGCAGCCGCCGTCAACCTCACGCACGGTGTGCAGCCAGTCCATCCGGCCTCCCATGGGCAGGAAGAAGCGATCTTTGTAGCGGTGGGGCGGATCACACTCGGTGATCTCGAATCTGCGGGTGGGCTGGCCCTTCAGCTTCACGGCGCCGACGGCGCCGCCTTCGAACGGCCCGCTGATCTCGATGTGGTCGATCGCGTCGTCCCACCGGGTTCGGCCGGGAATGTCGGCGAACAGATCCCAGATCGCTTGCGGCGCGGCTCGAGCGCGCCGGGTTACAGCGGTGACATGCATCCACGGAGCTTGTCGGAAGCACCCCTCCCCGGTCGACCTGGGCGGATGCGGGACAGTCTGCAGCCTGACCGGGGAGGAGGGCGTGTGCCCCGGCGAAATCCGCCTCAGCCGGAGTCTCGCCGCCTCAATTGCCGTCAGGCTTCCGGTTCCACGACCTGCCGCACACCGGGAACACCCGGGCCGCAGAGACCGGGGGGGACGTGGGACGCCGGGAGTTCTGGCTCATCGGCCTAAGTGAGTGAGCCGTGATCTCCGAGGTTGCTGGGGTTGCCGAGGAGTTGTTGGTGGCGGGTCCAGGTGTCTTCGAGGCCCCAGACGCGGGCGAGCCGGTTGTCGTCGGTCCGGAAGAAGTAGACCTCGTCGATGTTCATGGCGCGGCCGGTGGATGGGAGGCCTTGCCACGGTCCTTGGTGGGTGCCGGTGCAGCGAAAGCGGGCGACGACGGTGGGTCCTTCGGCGACGAGCTCGATGATCTCCTGGTGCCAGTCGGGGAACGCGGAACGGAACTGGTCGAAGGCACGACGGAGTATGCGGGCGAGTGCGGGTGTGGCGATCTCGTCGAGGACGTCGGGGTTGTCGGCGTTTATGACGTCCTCGACGAGCCGCCGCACGAGGGTTTTGGGGTCGGTCAAGTGGGCGCCGGCGGGTGGGCCGTGACTGGGCTGGTGGTTGTCTGGTGGAGGGCGAGGGCCGCTGCGGCGGCGTGGGCGGCGGCGATGACGCCGGCGAGGAGGGCGAGCCCGGTGCGGTTCTCGTCGACCTGGTGGACGACCTCGGCGATGTCGAGCACGGCGAATGCGGCGGCGACCACTGCGATGACGACGAGAAGGCGCCGGGTCGGGCGGCGCCACACGACTCCTGCCAACAGGACAGACACGACGACGGCAGCTGCGATCGCGAGCGGGGACTCGACATCGATCCCGAGCACGCGTACTTCGTTTTCGCCGGTCTCGCCCTCGGCCGGCTCGGCGGTCGGGGTCTCGGTTCCCTCGTCGGCCTCGGTTGCCTCGTCGTGCTCACCTGTTTCGCTGGTGGGTTCGTCGCTGTGGGTGTCCTCGTCGCGTTCGGAGGTCACACCGATGACGAACAGCGCGGCGGCGACGATGAGCAGCATGGCGATGACCCGGGGGGCCCGGCGGGCGAGTCCTGTCACCGGGGGGTCTTGATTCTGAGCCGGGGGGCGTCCACGGGCGCGGGTCCGGCGGGCGGAGCGCATGGGCGGGCTCGGCGGCGGCGTTGCCAGACCACGGCGGCGGCGGCCAGCACGACGAGGAGACCGATGACGCCGAAGACGACGGCGCCGAGTAGCGAGGCGATGCCGGTGGCGGCCAGGAAGCCGACGATGGGGCCGGCGCAGCAGGCGGCACAGGCGGCCGCTCCGGCGCCGAGGACGCCGAGGCCGGCTTTGGGGCTGGGGGTGTCCATTCCGGTCAGGCGGCTGTGCCGAACAGCGCGGCGAGCACCGGCTGGGCATCGGGTGGTGCATGGACCTCCAGGGCGGTGCCCCGGTCGTCGATGACCACCGCAAAGCTGAAGAACCGACAACAGGCCTGCTCGGCGGCGGCGAGGCGGGCGATCTCGGTGACCTCGGTGTGGGGGCCGAACTCCAGGCGCAGGCCACCGTCATCGAGGGCCCGGCGAGCGGTGACACCCTGGAGCAGGTCCTGCTTGTCAGCCAACAGGGCGTTCCACTCCTCGACACGAGCCGACATCTCCTCCGCGCCCAGCGTGCACGCGATGGGCACCTCGTCAGAGTCTGCGGGGGTGGCGTTGGCGTCCGCCTTGGTGATGAGCGGCACCGACGTCGCCGTGGTGGCCGGGGTGGTCGTGTCGGTGGTGCAGCCGCAGGTGTCATCGCACGGCCCGTCGACGGGTTCGATCGACAGGCCAGCCGCCGCTCGTTGGAGGTCGGCGGCCAGGGTGGTCAGCTCCGCGATCTGGCTGTGGGCCTCGGCGATCTTGGCGTCCACAGTGGCCCGGAGTCGTTCCTGGACCGCGCCGCAGCGGCCGCCGTCCCACACGGTCGCCAGCTCTGCGATCTCGTCCAGGCTGCAGCCGAGCTGCTTGGCCCGGGCGATGAACCGCAGCCGTTCCAACGAGGTGTCGTCATAGAGCCGATAGCCCGCATCCGTGCGGCCCGTGGGGGTCACCAGCCCGATGTCTTCGTAGTAGCGCAACGTCGCCGGCGTGAACCCTGAGCGCTGCGCCACCTCGGCGATCTGGAATGTCGTGCTCATCGCGGCGACCGTAAGCCTTCAAGTCCACATGAAAGTCAAGCCAATCTACTCGTCATGTCGACCAGCCCTCCAAGATGAGGATCCTGGCCCGAGGCGCCAACTCGGGGAGCCAGCGGGTAGCGAAGGCCGGGTGTTCGGGCAACGGTGGGGACGGAGGTGGACAGATACGAGTATGGGCGCCGACATCGAGGCGCGCTTTCGGGCGCTGTTCCGGCAGCATCACGCCGCGGTGCGGCGCTACGCGCTGTACCGGGCGATCCGGGGGGCTGATGCCGACGATCTGGTGAACGAGGTGTTCACGGTCGCGTGGCGGCGGCTCGGCGACGTGCCCACCGACGATGCCTTGCCGTGGTTGCTGGCTGTGGCCCACAACGTGGGGCGGAACCAGGCTCGATCGGCCCGCAGGTACGAGGCCCTACGCCTCGTGCTGCCGCGGCCGGACGACGTACCACCGCCGGGTGAACCCGACGTCGATGCGGATCGCTTGCGACAGGCCTTCGTCCACTTGTCGCCAGACGACCAGGAGGTGCTTCGCCTGCTGGCGTGGGACGACCTGACGCCGAGACAGATTGCGGTGGTGTTGGGGTGCCCCGACGGCACCGCCCGCGCCCGGCTGCATCGCGCTCGCCGCCGGCTCGCCGAGCGGCTCGCCAACTTCGAAGGCGACGGCGACGACGAGGACGATGCAGGCAACGCGGGCAACGGCGGCAGCGCCGGACGCTCCTCCGGAGAGTTCGCCGCAGAGATCACCCGTCCCCAGGAGGGGCAACCATGAACCGCATCGACGACCTGTTGTTCGCCGACGATCCCCTGATCCACCGGCTTCGTGGCCTGCGCCCACAGGTACCCGAGCCGTCGCTGGCCCCGGAGGCGGCGGCAAACCAGGCGATCCTGCAGTCGATTCTCGACACCCCCGACCGCGCCGAAGCGGGCCTGCACGACCGGCTGGTGGAGGCAAGACCCCGGGAGCCTGCTCATGGGCGGAGCATCCGAGCGAGCAGGCCTGGACGCCGTCGGCCGCGTCGGGTGGTCGTCCGAGCCGCCGTGGGGGCCGCGGCAGCTGTCTCGGCCATCGGGTTCGTCGTCGCCTCGCCCTTCGGCGGGACCGAGCCGTCGGCGGCCGCACTCGTCCGCAGCGCTGTCTCCGCCTCTCGAACGGCGCTCGACAGCGGCAGGGCCTCGGTCACGGTGACGATCCCCGGCGACGAGGAAACCTACGACTACCGCTTCGCCGGCGATGACGTTGCCGTTGACATCGTGCTCGGCTCCGAGAGCGGGCCGTACCCGGCGGCGCGGCGCATCGTCGACGGCGAGTTGTACTTCCGGGTTGGCGACGAGGCCTCGGGTCAGTGGTTCCACGCGACCGGTGAAGGCCCTTCCCGGTCGGGCTGGACGGGTGACCCGCGCTCGCTACTCGCGAGCCTGACGCCTACGGCCGGCTTCGAGGTCGTGGGGGAGGAGACCGAGGACGGGGTAGCCGTCACACACCTGCGCGCCACCACGCCAGAGAACGTCGACTACTCCGAGCTGAACCTCGGCGAGGCCACCCCTCCAGGGGACCTGACCGCGCTCGACGTCTGGGTGGACGAGGACGCCATCGTCCGCCGCATCGACGTCGAGACCACCCTGGAATACCCGATCGACGGCTTTACCGCCCCCGCGCCGAAGGAGTTCCCTGCGCAGGCTCCGGCTGTTGAGTCGAGCGGCCACGGGAAGTTGCAAAGGACCACCCAGGTCACCACGGCGTCGGTCCGGTTCCGAGATATCGGCGAGCCGAACACCGTCGAGGCCCCAGCGAGCGCGGTCGACGCCACCCCGGAGGACCTCGCTCATCCCCCGCCACCGTCCACCCCCTGACCCATCATCCAGGTACGAGCCAAGGTCCGGGCCGGTTTCGGCCCGGGCCTTGGCGACTAATTGACAGTCGCCTCTTCAACAGAGCGTTCTAGGGGTTGCGCCTGCGCGGCGTGCAAGCTCCAACAGTTACGTTGGTGCCCGACGACCGGACTGGTCGAGCAGTTCTCCGATCGTGGACCAGCGAGCGCAGCGCGACCGTGAGCGGGAGATCGCGGACGCCGTGTCGGCCA
>JBKPHT010000031.1:0-12788 GCA_046730015.1 Actinomycetota bacterium | reverse complement strand
GTGCTCGGCCGTCAGGTCGCCGCCGCGCGGGAGCTCGCGGCGGCCGCCGCGCCGGTCGTCCCCGGGCTCGCGGCCCGGCTGCAGGCCCAGCTCACGCCGGTGGACGGCCGTCTTCCCGCGCCGGCCCCGGCGGTCGCCCGGATCGGGGGCTGACCCGGCCGGGGACGGCTACGGGTAGGCCGGGGCGTCCCAGTCGACGCTGATCCACTGGTCGCCCCGCCGCAGCGTCCGCCAGCCGTGGGGGCGGACGGCGCCGTAGCGGACCGCCACCGCGATCCGGCGGACGCCGGGCCTGCCGGCCCGCTCCCACCCGTTGGCGGTGACGATCACGGCGTCGTAGGGGCGCCGTCGGGCCAGCCGGTCCGGCCGTCTCCGACCACCACCCGAGCGGGCGAGCCTGCGGCCAGCAGCGCGTTGCGGGCCTCGCCGGCGACGTCCCGGTCGATCTCGACCGACGTCACCGATCCGCCCGGCCCGGCCAGGTGGGCGAGCAGCGCGGCGTTGTACCCGGTGCCGCTGCCGACCTCCAGCTCCCGGCCGCCCGGCCGGAGGCCGAGCATCTCCAGCATCACCGCCATGATCGCCGGCTGCGACGACGACGAGGTCGCCGCCCCCGAGGCCGGGTCGCGCCGGGTCACGATCGCCGCGTCCCGGTAGACGTCGGCCAGCGGCACGCCCGGCAGGAACCGCTCGCGGGGGACGGCGGCGATTGAGGTCGTTCCCCGGTTCTCGAGGTCATAGCGGTCGGCCCCCGACCCCTATCGCCTCGGGAACGAGCGAACGGCCCCTTTCGCCTCGGGATCGACACGCGGTGAGCGGGTGCCGCTACCGTCCGGCCGTGCGGCTCATGATCGTGACCTGGAACCTCAAGGGCAGCAAGGGCGTCGACGTCACCGCCGTGGCCCGCCACCTGCGGGGCGAGGGAGCCGACGTGGTCGTGTTGCAGGAGGTGCAGTGGCACCAGGCCCGAGCGCTGGCCCGGGCGCTGGGCGCCCGGTCGCGCCGCTGGGCGTTCAAGCACTGGCCGGTGCGCAACTGGCCCGAGGGCATGGCGGTCATCGGCGTCACCGTGGCGCTCCGCGCCCGGGGCCGGAGCCTGTCGCACCGCTGGCAGCTCTGGAGCTGGCGCCGGAGGATCGCCGTCCAGGGCGTCGTCGACGCCGGCGGCACGCCGGTGTCGCTGTTCGACCTGCACCTGAGCTCCCGCTCCACCGCCGCCGAACTGCGGCGGCACGAGATCGCCAAGGTGCTGCGGTGGGTCGCCGCCCGGCCCGCGCCTGTGATCGTGGCCGGCGACCTCAACGAGCGGCCGGGCCGGGGCGTGCACGAGGACCTGGCCGCCGCGGGCCTCCGGGACGCGTGGGCAGAGCTCCACGGCGGCGCCGAGGCGGGACCGCCACCCGACCCGGGGGCGACGAACTGGCGGGGCTGGCGGCCGGGGACCAGCGAGCCGCCGACCCAGCGGCTCGACTACGTGTACGTGTCGCCGGACGCGACGCCGACCAGCGCGTCGCTGCCCGACCTGGACGCGCCGACGGGCGAGAGGTTCTCGTCGCTGTCGGACCACCTGCCGGTCACCGCGACGCTGGAGGTGGGCAGCTCGTCCGGTGGGGAGGCCGACCCGCAGGGGTGACGGACGTGCTGCCGGTGCAGCAGCGTCTCGACGCCGATCAGGAAGAAGGCGCCCACGACCAGGCCGGCGGTGACGTCGGAGAACCAGTGGACGCCGAGGTAGACCCGGCTGGCCGCGATGCCGGCGATCAGCGTGCCGGCGACGGCGACCGACGCCCACCAGACCTCGCGGCGGCGGGTGTAGAGCGACACGACCAGCGGCAGCAGGCCCCATAGCGCGATCGAGGCCATGACGTGGCCGCTGGGGAACGACGGGCCGTTGCCGGCGACGAGCCGGTCGAGGTCGGGCCGCTCCCGGTCGACGAGGGCCTTGACCGCGAACTCCAGGAGCGGGCGGCTGAAGGTGGCGACCAGCAGAGCGACGCCGACGGCCCGGCAGCGGCGCCACGTCAGCGCGGCCGCCGCGGTGCCCAGCACCAGGACGGGGATCGTCGCCCCGAACCGCGAGATCGTGAGGAACACGGTGTCGAGCGTCGACGTCCGGTGGGCCTCGACCCAGTGCTGGATCGGCTCGTCCCAGGTCAGCAGGACCTCTCCGCCGCGCGCCGCGGCGGCGAGGGCGAGGAGGCCGAGGAGGACTCCCAGCGCGGTCAGCAGGCCGCGGCGAGGTAGGAGCACCGAGCAGGGCGTGGCGGGCGGGGTGTGGTGAACGTGTCTCCGTATCGGAGCGCACTCCACCACCGGGGCGGCAGTCGTCAGGTCCATGTGCGGCGGTCCACCACGGTCAGTCTCGCACGACGCGGACGGCTCGTGGCGGTCAGGAAAGTCAAGCAGGGTGACGCGGTACCCACAACTCGGGCGCCGTAATCACCCCGCACGCTGCCGGTTCCGCTCGGCCTGGGGGAGCGAGCAGGCCGCCGTCCCGCCGGGCAGGCGGTGCCGGTTGCGGGCGACCCACCGGTACGCGGGCCAGGCCAGCCATCGGACCGGCGGCAGGTCGAGCAGCCGGCCGGGCAGCCACCAGAACGAGCCGGCGTCGACGAGAAGGCGGGCGATGGCCACCGGGCCCGCCGCCACCGGCTGGCCGGGCGCCACCCACTGGACGGCCTCCTCGGCAGCCGCCGGGCTGACCCCGAGGGTGTCGAGGTCGGCGAACTGCCAGGGCGTGACCTCGGCCGACGTCGGGATCCTCCGCTCGATGAACCGCGCGCACGAGGTGCAGAAGGCGCAGTCGCCGTCGTACAGGAAGACGGGGCGGCGCCCCGGGGCATCGGTCGGATCGGCGGCATCGGCGGGGGCTGTGGGACGGGTCGGATCGGCGGTGGCCATCGGGTCAAGTGTGCCCGGCCGGCCGGTCAGCGCCGCACCGGCCAGGTCTCGTCCTCCTGCTCGAAGTCGCGGAACTGCACGGACACGTGGTCGGTGGCCGACGGCCAGTTGGGCACGTTGACGACCTCGGGGACGCCGTCGCCGGCCCGGGCCACCATCCGCACTGGCACCGAGCCGGTCGGCGGGTTGGCGGCCGGGATGACCAGGTCGACGCCGCTGATGAACGGCAGGGCGAACAGGTCGGGCAGCGGGACGGACAGGTCGCTGACCCCGTCGAGGTCGTCGTCGAAGGCGAACAGGGCGTTCACCCGCTTGGCCTGCGGGGCGACCGTCGGCGTGACGACGTCCTGACCGGCGATCTGGAGGACGTCGTTCAGGTTGCCCTTGTCGCCCCAGAACTCCTTGTAGCGGGTGATGTTGATGCTGGTGGTGGTCTCGTTGCGGTCGCGCAGCAGGTCGATGCCCGTGCCCGGCTCGGAGGTCAGCAACCGCACCAGGTGGTCGCTGCGGAGGAAGGGCTGGAAGTAGAAGTGCTGGGCCGTGCCGGTCGGCCGGCTGAGCACCAGCTCGTAGCGTTTCTTGCCGTGGGCCTCGAACGGCCCCCAGGCCCCGTCGGCGCCGATCTGGTAGGTGGCCCGGGGCACCGACCCGATCCGCTGCCCGGTGCCGCGGTCGACCAGCCAGATGTCGAGCGTGGTGCCGGCCGCGCCCTGGTTGGACGGGAACAGGACGGCCCGCCCCGAGACCCGCACCTTGCCGGGCTGCTCGGGCACGACATCGGTGGTGCGCGGCGCCCGGCCGTTGAGGAACGTGTACATCTCGCGGAACGTCTCGGGCGACGTGGCGACCTGGACGTGGCTCTGGTCGGGCTGGTGGTGGTTGGTGGCGCCGGTGATGGTCCGGGCCGGGTTGCCCTCGCCCCACACGGCCAGCGTGGGGACGCCGCCGGGCGGGGCGGTCGCCGTGCGGCCGTCGAGGTTGACGTAGTGGGCGACGCGGGCGGCCCGCTCGGGTGAGCTGGTCAGGTAGGTCTGGAGGACGAATGTGCCGAGCGAGTGGCCGGCGAGGTCGACCTTGTCGGCTCCGGTGGCGGCCAGTGCCGAGGTGACGACCTGGTCGATGCCCGCATGGACCTGGTCGATCGTGTTGAGGCCGAAGGTGGAGTCGTACTCGTAGACCAGTACCCGGTCGGCCGGGTACCCGTTGCTGGTGAACCGCATGGCCTGGGACTCGAACTGGGCCCCTGACCCCGCGCTGCCGTGGACGAACACGACCGGCCGGGGCCTCCCCGGCCGGTCCGGCGCGTCCTGCGCCGGGCCGGCGCCGGCGGCGGGACCCCACGAGCCGGCCGCGGCCGCTGCGAGCACGAGCGTGGCGACCGCCCGCATGGTGATCCGTCGCATGTCTCCCCCCGAACCCATCGCGCGGTCAGCGGCGGACGACCCGCGCCAAGCCGCTCACCCAGCGCGCCAGCCAGGCTACGTAGGGGGCGACGGCGCAGGCAACTGTTCCGACCGCCCGAACCTGCGATGCCGGTAGCCTGCCGAGGGCGGGCGAGACGAGGAGCGACGGGTGATGAGCGATCTCGCGACGGGGCGGGGAGGCGCCGGGAGCGGGGAGGCCGCCCTCAGCCCACCCGAACTGGAGCGCTACCGCACCGAGCTGACCGGCTACTGCTATCGGATGCTGGGCTCGAGCTACGAGGCCGAGGACGCGGTGCAGGAGACGATGGTCCGCGCGTGGCGGGCCCTCGACCGCTTCGAGGGCCGGGCGAGCCTCCGGTCGTGGCTGTACCGCATCGCCACCAACGTCTGCTTCGACCTGCTCAACGGGCGGTCGCGGCGCGCCCTCCCGATGGACATGGGCCCGGCCGGCAGGGGCGACACCGCGGCCGGGGGGCCGCTCCCGGAGGCGACCTGGGTCGAGCCGATCCCGGACGGGCGGGTCGTGCCCCGCGACGCCGACCCGGCCGACCAGGCGGCGGCCCGCGAGTCGGTCCGGTTGGCGTTCGTCGTCGCGCTCCAGCACCTGCCGCCGCGCCAGCGGGCGGTGCTGATCCTGCGGGAGGTGCTGCGGTGGCGGGCGACCGAGGTGGCCGACCTGCTCGACACGTCGGTCGCGTCGGTCAACAGCGCGCTGCAGCGGGCCCGGGCCACCCTCGCCGACAAGGGCCTCGGCGACGGCGGCGGTGACGGTGACGCGGCCGTCGCGGAGGGCCTCGACGAGGAGCAGCGGGCGCTCGTCGCCCGGTACGTCGACGCGTTCGAACGCTACGACATTCCCCGGCTGGTGGCGCTCCTGCACCACGACGCCACCACGAGCATGCCGCCGTACCCGATGTGGTGGCGGGGACCGGACGACATCGCCCGGTGGATGGAGGGACCGGGCAGCGGCTGCCGCGGGTCGCGGCTGGTGCCGGTGGAGGCCAACGGCGTGCCGTCGTTCGCCCAGTACCGGGAGGCCGGACCGGGCCGCTGGGAGCCGTTCGCGCTGCACGTCCTGGAGGTCTCAGGCGACCGGATCGCCGGTATCATCTTCTTCCTCGACACCCGGTTGTTCGCCCTGTTCGGGCTGCCCGACCACCTCGAGGCGTGACCCGGCGGGCAGCACCTCGCCCAGCCCGAGCAGGTCGAGCAGCGATCGCAGGTCGTCGGTCGTCCGCCGCAACCTGACCCGCCGGCCGTGGCGCCGGGCCAGCAGCTGGAGCCGGGCGAGCGAGTCGACGAGGCGGAGGTCGGCGTCGGCGACCGAGCCGAGGTCGCACACGACCTCGTCGACTCCTTCACCGGCGAGCGCGTCGCGGACCTGCGCGCTGAAGCCCGCCATCGTGGCGGGGGTGGCCTCGCCGTCGAACACGACGACGACGGTGGTCACGGGCGGCGGCGGTTGCGGGGTGGCCGGGGGATCGTCGGGCGGCTGGGGCGTCAGCGGGGGCCTCCTGTCGCGGTCCTGCCCCTACGACTGAGCGGGACGCGGGAAGTCATCGCGGCCCCACGTCGCCCCGCCGGAACGGCCGATGGCGACCGAACCGGTCTTCCCCTAACGTGAATCGTCGTTCACGGCAAGCAGCGGGGGGAGCATGGCCGGCACCGTCCACCTGTCGATCGAGGGCCACGTCGCGGTCCTCACCAACGACAACCCGGACAAGCACAACGCGTTCGACGACGAGATGGACGCCCAGCTGTTCGCCGCGCTCGGGACGATCGCCGAGGACCCCGAGGTCCGGGCGGTCGTGTGGCGGGCCGAGGGCCGCAGCTTCTCGTCCGGCCGGGACGTCGGCGCGATCGGCACCAACCGCACCGACCTGACCCACCACCAGCTCATGCAGCGGGGCCACCGGGGCATCCTGCAGGTGCTCGACCTCGACGTCCCGATCATCGTGGCCTGCCAGGGCTGGACCATCGGCGGGACCCTCCAGCGCGCCCTCATCTGCGACATCCGCATCGCCGCCGAGGGCGCCCGGTTCATGCTCCCCGAAACCACCCACGGGGTGATCCCCGACACCGGCGGCGTCGCCCGCCTGTTCCAGATGGCCGGGCACGGCCTCGCCTCCGACATGGTCCTCACCGGCCGTGTGCTGACCGCCGACGAGGCCCTGGCCGCCGGCGTCGTCAGCCGGGTCGTGCCGCCGGGCGAGCTCGACGCCACCGCCCGCGAGATGGCCGAGACGATCGCCGCCGCCCCGCCCCTCACGGTCAAGCTGGCTCGCCGGGTGATCGGCAACTTGGCCTCGCCCGCCGTCCGGGCCTCGATGGAGGAGGAGCTGCTGGCCCAGACCGTCCTCACCACCTCCCACGACTTCGCCGAGTTCAAGGCCGCCCGGGCCGGCGAGCGCGAGCCCCGCTACCGGCGGGGCTGACGTCCCTCCCGCAGGAGCAGACCATGGGACTTCCCGAACCGCCCCCGGCCGGCGCGTCGGCCCTGCCGCCCGGCACCTTCGATGGCACGACCGTGTTCGTGACCGGCGGCGGCACCGGGCTCGGCAAGGCCATCGCGGTCGAGTTCGCCCGCCTCGGCGCCGCGGTGGCGATCGCCAGTCGCAAGCCCGAGCACCTCGACGCCGGCGTCGCCGAGATCGGCGCCCTCGGCGGCCCGGTGCTCGCCACCGCCTGCGACATCCGCGATCCGGACTCGGTCGCCGCCGCGCTCGACGCCACCGAGGCCGAGCTGGGCCGACCGGCGGTGCTGGTCAACAACGCAGCCGCCAACTTCCCGGTCCCCGCCGAGGACATGAGCCCCAACGCCTGGCGAACCGTCGTCGACATCACCCTCAACGGCACGTTCTTCTGCGCCCGCGAGTTCGCCCGCCGCCACCTGGCCGCCGGCACCCCGGCGTCGATCGTCAACATCGGGGCGTCGTACGCCTGGACCGGAGGACCGGGCTTCGCCCACTCGGCGGCGGCCAAGGCCGGGGTGAAGAACATGGTGGAGACCCTGGCGGTCGAGTGGGGTCCGTACGGCATCCAAGTCAACGGGCTGGTGCCCGGCCTGTTCCCCCACGAGGACATGACCGCCGACATCCGCGGCAACCTCGACCGCACCCACGAGAAGGACGCCTGCCAGCCCGCCCTCCGGGTCGGCCGCCTGCGGGAGCTGGGCTGGGCGGCCACCTTCCTGGCCTCGCCCTACGCCCGGTTCGTGTCGGGCCACACCCTGGTGGTCGACGGCGCCAACTGGCAGCGGCGCACCCTCACCAACCCGCCGGTCGTCACCGTCCGCGACCAGATGGGCCGGGGCCCCTTCGAGCCCTGACCCCTCGTCAGGGACCGGGCGGGGACGACGCGTCGCCGGGGACGACCACCACCGGGCAGGGCGCGTGGCGGGCGACATGGTCGGCGACCGAGCCGAGGAGCAGGCGGCCGAAGCCGCCAACGCCCCGCCGGCCCACGACCACCAGGGCGGCCCCCTCGGCGGCGTCGAGCAGCGCGGAGGCCGGGCCGCCCGGCGCGACGGTCCGCTCGACCGTGACACCCGCCGTGGCCGGGTCGCGCAGGGCGGCGTCGACCGACTGGTCGAGGAACCTCCGGGCCCCGGCGGACACCGCCGCCATGTCGTTGTAGGGAAAGGCCCCGGGTACCGGGGCGTAGGACACGGGCTCCCACGCGTGGACCGCCACGACCCGGGCGCTCCGGGCGGCCGCCTCGGCCAGCGCCCACCGGAGCGCGGCGACGCCGGCGGCCGACCCGTCCACCCCCACGACGACGTCACCGTCGCTGCGGGCGCCGGCGGCGGGACCGGCCGACGCCGCGTCGCCCTCGGCCGCCCGCACGACCGCGACCGGGACCGTGGCGTGGTGCAGGATCTTCTGGCTCACCGAGCCGAGCAGCAGCCCCCGGAACCCGCCCACCCCCCGCGCGCCCACGACCAGAAGGTCGGCATCCGCGGCCGCGGCAAGCAGCCCGGTGGCGGGCTCGTCGCACGTCGTCTTCCGCACGATCCGCGCCGCGTCCGCGGGCCCGAGCGCCGCCTCGAGCATCGCCCGCAGCTCGGCGTCGGCGTCGCCGTCGCCGTACGCCGGGTCGAAGCGGCGGCTCCCGTCCGCCCGGTGCTGGTTGAACAGGTCCCAGACCAGCACGGCCACCAGGTCGGTACCCCGCAGCCGGGCCTCGGCTGCTGCGAAGCGCGCGGCGACCGCGCCGGGCTCCGATCCGTCCACTCCCACCACGATCCCCGTCATGGCCCCAGCCTGGCCCACCGGTACGGTGGCGGGCCACCGGACCCGACGAGGGGAGGACCGAGGGTGCCGGACAGCGCGGAGGTGCCGGAGGAGATCGTCGCCAGGCTGCGGGCCGTGTGCATGGCGCTGCCCGAGGCCTACCAGGAGCAGGCCTGGATCGGCACCCGGTGGTGCATCCGCCGCAAGACGTTCGCCCACGTCGTGCAGGTGGACCAGGGATGGCCGCCGGTGTACGCCCGGGAGGCCGGCGGCGACGGCCCGATGAGTGTGCTCACGTTCCGCTCGTCCGGGGCGGAGCTCGACGCGCTGACCGAGGCCGGCCCGCCGTTCTTCCGGCCCCCGTGGGCGCCCAACGTCATCGGCCTGGTGCTGGTCGACGACGTCGATTGGCGCGAGGTCGCGGAGCTGGTGATCGACAGCTACCGCCTGCTCGCCCCGCGGAAGCTGGCCGCCGCGGTCGAGCCCCCGCCCGGCGAGCCGTAGGCCCGCGGCCAGCTCGGTCCGGCGACCACTCGACCGGGGGCGGGCTCGGTCCCCGGCCCGCTCAGTCCTGCAGCAGCGCGGGGTCGAGCCGGCCCAGCCGCTCGGGGTCCACCACCACGTCGATCTCGACCACCCGGCCGCCCGCCACGGTGAACGCCATGACCGAGGTCGGCTCGCCGTCGATCACCACGACGACACCGGCGGCACCGTTGACCAGCACCGGGACCAGCGACCGCGAGGCCCGGGCGAACATGATCGCCTGCCGGGCGACGTTCTCGGCCCCGCGGACCAGGCCCGTGCCCGCCGGGAGCAGGGCACCGCCATCCGAGCGGAGCACGATGTCGGGGTCGAGCACCGCCACCAGGGCGTCGAAGTCGCCCTGCCGCGACGCCGCGAAGAACGCGTCGACCACCCTCCGCTGGCGGGTGACGTCGCTGTCGGGGACCCGGGTCGCGCCGCGCATCCGCCGCCGGGCACGGCTGGCAAGCTGCCGGGTGGCGGCCGGGGTCCGCTCCACGATCGGTGCGATGTCGTCGAACGGGACGGCGAACATGTCGTGGAGGACGAAGGCGAGCCGCTCGGCCGGCGCCAGCGTGTCGAGCACCACCAGCAGGGCCAGTCCGACCGAGTCGGCCTCGACCGCGTCGTGCTCCGGCCCGGTCGCGTCGTCGCGGGTCACGACCACGTCGGGCACCCGCTCGCCGAGGGGCTCGTCCCGCCGCGACCGGCGCGAGCGGAGCAGGTTCAGGCACACCCGGCCGACGACCGTCGTCAACCACCCGCCCAGGTTGTCGATCGTGGCGGCGTCGACCCGGGTCAGCCGCAGCCAGGTCTCCTGGACGGCGTCCTCGGCCTCGGCCCGCGAGCCGAGCATCCGGTAGGCGACCGCCCGCAGGTGGGCCCGGTGCTCCTCGAACCGGGCCGCCAGCAGGTCGTCGTCGTCCATCGGCCACATCTCCTCGTCGGGCTGTGTCATACCAGTGAACCCACGAAGTTCGCCTGCAGGTCAGCGGGCCGCCCGGGTCAGGCCCAGAGCCCGTAGCGGGCCTCGACCCGGCGGACGACCGCGACCAGCTCCGCCTCGGCCGGCCCGCCGGCGCCGGTGCCGCCGGCACGCCACCGGACCTCGGCGCGGCGCTCGACAACGTCGACGGCCGCCCCGTCGGGGTCGGTGGTCTGGTCGCAATAGAGGAGCTCGTCGTGGGGCAGCGCCGGGTCGAGCGGGAACTCGTCGTCGAGGACGTCGGCGAGGCCCCGGCGCCCCGCCGCGTGGTACGCGCAGGAGTGGTGGGCGACCAGGTTGACGAGCTGCTCGTCGGCGTCGAGGAGCCGGAGGTGGCGGGCGCCGTCGAGGGCGTGGAGCCCGGTGTCGACCACCGTGGGGGCGTAGCCGATGTCGTGCAGCCAGGCCGAGGCGACGACCAGGTCGCCGTCCAGCGCCGGGCCCGCCGACACGGCGAGCCACTCGGCGCGGGCCGCCACGCCGGTGACGTGACGCCACCGGCGTGGCAGCTCGTCGGCCAGCAGGTCGCGGGCCAGCTCCTCCGCCCACGGGGCACGGGCCATGCGCCAGCACCGTACCGGGCGGACGCGCCACAGGAGGTCGGGATGCGGGAGGCCGTGAGTCCCGCGATTGAGCCGCCCCCGACGAGGTAGCCCGAGGCATGGAACACCTCCACGCCATCGGCCTCAACTGCACGCTCAAGCCAGGTGACGAGCCGTCGAGCACCGAGCTCCTCGTGACCCAGGTGCTCGACGCCCTGGTCAAGGAGGGGGTGGCGACCGACGGCCCGGTGCGGGTGGCCGACCTCGACATCAAGCCTGGTGTCCGCTCGGACGAGGGGGACGGCGACGCGTGGCCCCGGCTCCGGCGGCGGATCCTCGACGCCGACATCCTCGTCTTCGGCACGCCCATCTGGCTGGGCCAGCCGTCGTCGATCGCCAAGCAGGTGACGGAGCGGATGGACGCGTTCCTGTCCGAGGCCGACGACGCCGGCCGCATGCCCAGTTTCGACCAGGTGGCGGTCGTCGCCGTGGTCGGCAACGAGGACGGCGCCCACCACGTGTCCGCCGAGCTGTTCCAGGCCCTGTGCGACGTCGGGTTCACCATCCCCGCGAACGCCGTGACCTACTGGGTCGGCGAGGCCATGGGCAGCACGGACTACAAGGACCTCGGGGTCGTGCCCGAGAAGGTGGTGTCCACGACCGCCACCGTCGCCCGCAACGCCGCCCACCTGGCCGGGCTGCTCAAGGCGTCGGGCTACCCCGGCGGCTGAGGCGCCGGCGCAGGGCCCTCAGGCACCCACCGCCCGGGCCAGCCGGTGGCGGGTGCGGGGCGTGCGGCGGGCGGCGCGCCGCATCCGGTCCAGGTTGATGCGGAGCAGGCGCGACACCTGCACCTGGCTGACGCCGACGACGGCTGCGATCTCGGCCTGCGTGAGACCGTGGACGAACCGCAGCGTCACAATCAGCCGGTCGCGGCGGGTGGGCAGCTGGCGGACCAGCTCGAGGACGATGTGCCGGGCCTCGGCCGCCTCGTAGCCGCCGTCCTCGACTCCGAGGGCCCGCTCGTGGTGCCCGTCCTCGTCGTCCCAGTCGGCGAAGGCGACGCCCCGGTACGACCCGCCGACCTCCAGCGCCTCGAGGGCCTCCTCCACGGTCAGGTCGGCGTGCACCGCGATCTCGCCGATCGACGGCGAGCGGCCGAGCGCGGGGGTCAGCTCGTCGGCCGCGCCGGCGACGGCCAGGAAGCGCTCCTTGGCCCGTCGGGGCACGTGCAGCGACCACGTCCGGTCCCGGAAGTGGCGGCGCAGCTCGCCGGTGATGGTGGGGACGGCGAAGGTCGTGAAGACGACGCCGCGGTCGGGATCGAACCGCTCGACGGCGTTGACCAGGCCGACGACCGCGACCTGGACGAGGTCGTCACGGGGTTCGCCTCGGCGGTCGAACCGCCGCGCGCAATGCAGGGCCAGCCAGTGGTGATCGAGCACGATCTCGTTCCGCAAGGCCCGGTCGCGGGTGGCGCGGTACCGGGCGAACCGGGGGTCGACACGTGGTTCGGGCGGCGTGTCCATGGTGCCTCCGGGTTGCTCGGGCCCGCCAGTAGGCCGAAGCACTTCCCGAGAGAAGCAGTTCAAACCAGAACCGCTTCCCTCGGTATGCGAACGACCGCAACGCGGTAGGCGGCTCCCGTGAGCATCAGCACCATCCCCCGCCCCTGTCCGTCACTCTGCGTAATTGGTGACGCACTCCTGGACGTCGACTGGGACGGCACGGTCCACCGGGTCTGCAACGACGCGCCGGCGCCGATCCTCGACACGCCCGACGAGCGGGCTCGGCCGGGCGGTGCGGCGCTGGCCGCGGCTTTGGCGGCCCGGTCGGGGGCCCGCGTGGCGCTCGTGACCGCGCTCGGCGGCGACCGCGAGGGCCGGCGGCTGGCCGACCTTTTGGCCGGCGCCGGGGTCGAGGTGGTCGACCTGGGGCTCGACGCGCCCACCCCGGTCAAGCTGCGGCTCCGGGCGGGCGGGCAGTCGATCGCCCGCGTCGACCGTGCGTGCTCGCCGGTCGTTCCCCCCGGACCGTGGACGGCGGCCGCGGCGTCCTGCGCCGCCCGGGCCGGCGGCGTCCTCGTGTCGGACTACGGCCGCGGGATCGCCGCGCTGCCCGAGGTCGGCGCCCTGGCCCCGGCCCGCCCGGGCCGGGTGGTCTGGGACCCGCATCCCCGCGG
>JBKPHT010000030.1:0-5761 GCA_046730015.1 Actinomycetota bacterium | reverse complement strand
CCGACGGCCAGCCCGGCGTCGTCGCCGCCGGCGGCGGGCCCGACCACGGCGACGTCACCGTCCGGTCGCCCGACGGGGCGGTCGCCCGGGCCGAGGTCGCCCTGGGGCCCGAGCCGCGCGTCGACGTCACGGTCGCCTGCGGCGAGGTGCTCGACGAGGTCGTGCTGCGGTCCTACTGCGTCGGCGCCGCCCACATGGCGCTCGGCTGGGTGTGCTCCGAGGGCATGGCGGTCGACGGCGAGGGCGAGGTCCACGACCTCACCATCCGCAGCTTCGGCATCCTCCGTGCGGCGGACATGCCGCGGGTCGACGTCACGGTCGACGCCGCGGGCGGCCCGCCGGTCAACGGCTCGGACGCGGTGTTCGTCGCCGTGGCCGCCGCCGCCTGGCTCGCCCAGGACCGCCCGACCGACTGGCCGACCGGCCGTCCGCCGCGGGGGTCGCGAGGCGCTACCGTCCGGCCATGACAGAAGCCCCCAGGCCCGTCGGCGCCTACACCCCCGTCGTACGCGCCGGCGACTGGCTCGTCGTGTCCGGCCAGGTCGGCCTCGCCGACGGCAAGATCGTCAGCGGCGGCCTCGCGGGCGAGCTCCGCCAGGCCCTGGCCAACCTCGAGGCCCAGCTCGCGACCCAGGGGGCAACGCTGGGCGACGTGGTCAAGACCACCGTGTTCCTCCGGCACATGAGTGACTACGTGCTGATGAACGAGATCTACGTGGAGGCCTTCGGCGAGCACCGCCCGGCCCGCTCGGCCATCGGCGTGGCCGAGCTGCCGATCGGCGCGCTGGTCGAAGTGGAGGCCTGGGCCTGGGTCGGGGAATGATGGGGCCATGCTCGGTGCCGTGCTGCTCGCCATCGTCATCGTCGTCGTGATCCCCGTCGGCGTGCTGATCTCGGGCGGCCTCGCCGCGGCCCTGCTCGGCTGGTCGCTCAAGGAGGACGCCGAGCGGCGCAACGAGGGCAGCGAGCTCATCGAGCTCAACCGCTGAGCGGGGCCGGCGCCGGGCCGGACCTCAGACGCCCCAGCGGGACTGGCCGAAGCGGTAGCCGACCGACCGCACCGTCTGGATCAGGTTGGCGTGCTCCTCGCCCAGCTTGGCCCGCAGCCGGCGGATGTGGACGTCGACGGTCCGGGCACCGCCGTAGTACTCGTAGCCCCACACCCGGCTGAGCAGCGTCTCCCGGGTGAACACGCGCCCGGGGTGCGAGGCCAGGAACTTCAGCAGCTCGTACTCCATGTAGGTGAGGTCGAGCGGGTTGCCCTCGATGGCCGCCTGGTAGGTCTCCAGGTTGAGCACCAGCGGCCCGTACTCGACCAGCTCGGGGCGGGTGCCCCGGCCCGTCCGCCAGAACAGGTGCTTGAGCCGGGCCTCCAGCTCCAGGGGCTGGAACGGGTAGAGGCAGAAGTCGTCGAACAGGTCCTCGCGCAGCTCCAGGTCGCCGAGCTGGGCGCCCGACACCAGCAGCAGCATCGGCTCCAGCGGCAGGTCGCGCTTGCGGAGCCCGCGGCACAGCGCGAACGCGCCGTCCGGGTCGATGGCGGCCACGATCACCGCCCCGGCCCAGCCGTCGTCGGGCTCGCTGCGGACCGCGGACCGCTCGTCCCCGACGGGTTTCCACGGGTAGCCGGCCAGGTCGAGCGCCTGGGCCAGCTCCGGTGGCACAGGGTCGGGGTAGATCAGCAGGGGTTCCATCGGCACCGTCGGTCGTCGCCCGCTGCCGGCGTCACAATCGTCCGAGGTAGCGGTCGAGCTCGAACTGGGTCACCTGGGTCTTGTAGTCCATCCACTCGTTCCGCTTGTTCCTGATGAACCACTCGAAGACGTGCTCGCCCAGCGCCTCGGCGACCAGCTCCGACCGCTCCATCACGTCCAGCGCCTCGGACAGCGACTGGGGCAGCGTGTCGATGCCCTCGGCGAGGTGCTCTTCGGCGGTCAGCTGGTAGAGGTTGACCGGCGTCTCGGGCGGCAGGTCGTAGCCTTCCTCGACGCCCTTCAGCCCGGCCGCCAGGATCACCGAGAAGGCCAGGTACGGGTTGCAGGCCGGGTCGGGCGCCCGGAACTCGAGCCGGGCGCTCTCTGGCTTGCCGCGCTTGATCGGCGGCACGTTGACGATGACCGAGCGGTTGTTGCGCGCCCACGCGGTGTAGATCGGGGCCTCGTAGCCCACCACCAGCCGCTTGTAGGAGTTCACCCACTGGTTGGTGACCGCGGTGATCTCCCTGGCGTGGGTCAGCAGGCCGGCGATGAAGCCCCGGGCCACCTTCGACAGCCCGTAGTCGTCGCCCGGGTCGTAGAACGCGTTGGTGTCGCCCTCGAACAGCGAGAAGTGGGTGTGCATGCCGGAGCCCTGCACGCCCGACAGCGGCTTGGGCATGAACGTGGCGTGGACGCCGGCCTCGTGGGCGACCTCCTTCACCACCAGCCGGAACGTCATCACGCTGTCGGCCATCGTCAGCGCGTCGGTGTAGCGGAGGTCGATCTCGTGCTGGCTCGGGGCGTCCTCGTGGTGGCTGTACTCGACTGGGATACCCATCGACTCCAGCGTGTGGATCGTCCGTTGACGGAGGTCGGTGGCCACGTCCGCGGTGGTCAGGTCGAAGTAGGACGCGCGGTCGAGCACCTGGGGCGGCACCGACGGGTCGCTGGTCGCCAGGTAGAAGAACTCCATCTCCGGCGCGGCGTAGAAGCTGAAGCCCTTCTCCCGAACCCGGTCGAGGTTGCGCCGCAGGGCCTGGCGGGGGTCGCCTTCGAACGGGGTGCCGTCCAGGTTGACGATGTCGCAGAACACCCGGGCCGAGGTGCCCACCCCGTCGGCCCACGGCAGGATCTCGAAGCTGTTGGGATCGGGCTTGGCCAGCACGTCCGACTCCTGCACCCGGGAGAACCCGTCGATCGACGAGCCGTCGAACCGCATGCCCTCCTCGAACGCGCCCTCCAGCTCCACCGGTGAGATCGCAAACGACTTGAGCTGGCCCAGCACGTCCGTGAACCAGAGCCGGATCATGCGCACGCCCCGCTCTTCGACCGTGCGCAGCACGTATTCTCGCTGGCGTTCGGAGCTGTCCATGGCAGAGATGTTGGGGCGCGCCGGTCAGGCCCGCAAGCTGGGCCTTTCCGGTTCACAGTGCGTTCACATTCGGGCAACAGCTCCGAAACTGCGCGCTGCCACGCTCACCGTCCGGTACTGGTCACTCGTTTGGAACCGGAGGACGGACCCCCCGATGGCGTACAAGGCCGAATACATCTGGATCGACGGCAGTGAGCCGACAGCGAAGCTGCGCTCGAAGACCAAGATCCTCGACGACGGCGCCGAGCTTCCGATCTGGGGCTTCGACGGGTCGAGCACGAACCAGGCGCCCGGCGACAAGTCCGACTGCGTGCTGCAGCCGGTGTTCTCCTGCCCCGATCCGATCCGCGGCGGCGACAACCTGCTCGTCCTGTGCGAGGTCCTCTACACCGACATGACCCCGCACGTGAGCAACACCCGTGCCGCCTGCGTCGAGGTCGCCACGATGTTCAAGGACCAGGAGCCGATCTTCGGTATCGAGCAGGAGTACACGTTCTTCAAGGACGGGCGCCCGTTCGGCTTCCCGGCCCCGACCGGCTTCCCCGCCCCGCAGGGCGGCTACTACTGCGGCGTCGGGGCCGACGAGGTCTACGGCCGCGACATCGTCGAGGCCCACCTCGACGCCTGCCTCACCGCCGGGCTCCACATCTCCGGCATCAACGCCGAGGTCATGCCCGGCCAGTGGGAGTTCCAGGTCGGCCCCGTGGCCCCGCCCCGGGTGGCGGACGAGCTCTGGGTGGCCCGCTGGCTGCTCTACCGCGTCGCCGAGGACTTCGGCGTCGCCGCCACGCTCGACCCCAAGCCGGTCAAGGGCGACTGGAACGGCGCCGGCGCCCACACCAACTTCTCGACCAAGGCCATGCGCGAGGGCTACGACGCCGTGATCGCCGCCGCCGAGGCGCTCGGGAAGGACCCGGCCAAGCACGTCGCCGGGTACGGCGCCGACATCGAGCACCGGCTGACCGGCATGCACGAGACGGCTCCCTGGAACGAGTACAACTACGGCGTGTCCGACCGCGGCGCCTCGGTGCGGATCCCGTGGCAGGTCGAAGTCGACAAGAAGGGCTACATCGAGGATCGCCGCCCCAACGCCAACTGCGATCCGTACGTGGTGACCCGCCTCCTGGTCGACACCATCTGCTCGGACGCGGCGGGCTGACCCTGACCCACCCGTCTTGCTGGGGGAATGGGAGAGGGGTGCCCGACCGGGCACCCCTCTTCTGTTTTACGCCCCTCGTAATGACCCTCCGGGGTCGGGCGCCGGCTGTAGCGTGCGGGCGCATCTGTGTCTCGTGACCGTCGCGGAATGGTCGAAGGGAGCCAGCGTGGAAGAGCGAACGCCTGACGAGGTCCTGCAGCTCATCAGCGACGAGAGCGTCGAAGTGGTCGACGTCAGGTTCTGTGACCTGCCCGGCCTGATGCAGCACTTCACCGTGCCGGCCAGCGAGCTCACCGCCGAGGTCTTCGAGGAGGGTCTCGGCTTCGACGGCTCGTCGATCCGGGGGTTCCAGGAGATCCAGGAGTCGGACATGATCCTCATCCCCGACCCCGACAACGCGTTCGTCGACCCGTTCCGGGCCCGCAAGACGCTGGCCATCCACGCCTTCGTCCACGACCCGCTCACCGGCGAGTCGTACTCCCGCGACCCCCGGTACGTCGCCCGTAAGGCCGCCGCCCACCTCCAGTCCACCGGCATCGCCGACACCTGCTACATGGGGCCGGAGGCCGAGTTCTTCATCTTCGACGACGTCCGGTTCCACCAGGACTCCAACTCGGCGAGCTACCACGTCGACTCCGTCGAGGGCGCCTGGAACACCGCTCGCGAGGAGGATCCCAACCTCGGCTACAAGATCCGGTACAAGGAGGGCTACTTCCCGCTCCCGCCCGCCGACCACTTCCAGGACCTGCGCACCGAGATGATGCTGACGCTCGAACAGGTCGGCATCGAGGTCGAGCTGCAGCACCACGAGGTCGGCACCGCGGGCCAGGCCGAGATCGACATCCGGTTCGACGAGCTGAGCCGCATGGCCGACAAGCTGATGCTGTTCAAGTACGTGGTGAAGAACGTCGCCCACCAGTACGGCAAGACGGCGACGTTCATGCCCAAGCCGGTGTTCCAGGACAACGGGTCGGGCATGCACACCCACCAGAGCCTGTGGAAGGGCGGCGAGCCGCTGTTCTTCGACGAGGCCGGCTACGCCGGCTTCTCCGACCTGGGGCGCTGGTACATCGGCGGCCTGCTGGCCCACGCCCCGGCGATCCTGGCGTTCTCCAACCCGACGACCAACTCGTACAAGCGCCTGGTGCCCGGCTACGAGGCCCCGGTCAACCTGGTCTACAGCCAGCGCAACCGGTCCGCCGCGGTGCGGATCCCGCTGTACAGCCAGAGCCCGAAGGCCAAGCGCCTGGAGTTCCGCTGCCCCGACGGGTCGTGCAACCCGTACTTGGCGTTCTCGGCCATGCTGATGGCCGGCCTCGACGGCATCGCCAACCGCATCGAGCCCCGCGACCCGGTCGACAAGGACCTCTACGACCTTCCGCCCGAGGAGCTGGCGGCGGTGCCCCAGGTGCCCGGCTCGCTGGAGGACGTCCTCGACGCCCTGGAGGCCGACAGCGACTTCCTCAAGGCCGGCGACGTGTTCACCGACGATCTCATCGACACCTGGGTCGCCTACAAGCGCGAGCACGAGGT
>JBKPHT010000029.1:0-22263 GCA_046730015.1 Actinomycetota bacterium | reverse complement strand
CACCGGGTCGACCACCAACCGGGGCAGGCGCCCGGCCGCGGCCGCCTCGCCCACGGTCCGGACCACCTCCTCGGTGGCGAGCATGCCGGTCTTGACCGCGGCGACCGGCAGGTCGGCGAGCACGGCGTCCAGCTGGGCCCGGAGGAACCCGGCCGGCGGCACGTGGACCCCGGTCACCCCGACGGTGTTCTGGGCGGTGAGCGCGGTGACCGCGCTGGTGCCGTGGACGCCGAGGGCCGCGAACGTGAGCAGGTCGGCCTGGATGCCCGCGCCGCCGCCGGAGTCGGACCCGGCGATCGTGAGGGCCACCGGCGGGGTGGCTGTCACCGGCGGCTCCGCGCCGGGTCCGCCGCGACCTCGTCGACCACCGCCCGGACCACCGCGGACGGGTCGTCCGCCCCCATCACCGCCCCCATGAGGGCCACCCCCGCGGCGCCGGCGTCGACGCAGGCGCGGGCGCGGCCCGGACCGATGCCGCCGAGCGCGAGCACCGGCAGGTCGGGCACCGCCCGGCAGCCCGCGGCCAGGCCCTCGGGGCCGAGGGCCGGCCCGTGGCCGGGCTTCGAGTCGGTCAGGTGCACCGGCGAGTAGGTCACCCAGGCGGCGCCGTGGGTGCCGGCCACCACCAGGTCGGCGACCGTGTGGCAGGAGCGGCCGACGCCGCCGGGCGGCGGCGGGATCCCCGCCGGCCAGGGGTCGTCAGCCGCCAAGTGCAGGCCGTCGGCCCCGACCTGCCGGGCCAGACCGGGGTCGGAGGCCACGATCAGCCCCGCCCGGTGACGGGCGGTCAGCGCCCGGAGGTCGGCGGCCACGGCCCGGCGCTCGGCGGCCGGCAGGTCCTTGTCCCGCAGCAGCACGGCCCCGGCCCCGCCGTCGAGCGCCGCGGCCACGGTGTCGTGCAGCCTCCGCCCGGCGGCCGCCGCCTGGGTCCGGTCGGTCAGCACCACGACCCAGGTCGTGGGGCGCGTGCTCACAGGTCGGCCATCCCCTCGAAGCTGGTCGACGCCTCGGCGTAGAGCCGGCGGGGGATGCGGCCGGCGAGCCGAGCCAGCCGCCCGGCCTCGACCGCGTGGCGCATCGCGGTGGCCATCTGCACCGGGTTGCGGGCCCGGGTCACGGCGGTGGCCAGCAGCACGGCGTCGCAGCCGAGCTCCATGGCCCGGGCGGCGTCGGAGGCGGTGCCGACGCCGGCGTCGAGGACCACCGGCACCGTCGCCGCCTCCCGGATGATCGCCAGGTTGTAGGGGTTGCGGATCCCCATGCCGCTGCCGATCGGGGCGCCCAGCGGCATGACCGCGGCGACCCCGATGTCCTCCAGCCGGCGGGCCACGACCGGGTCGTCGTTGGTGTAGGCCAGCACCACGAACCCGTCGTCGACCAGCTGCTCGGCCGCGTCCAGCAGCTCGACGGGGTCGGGCAGGAGCGTGCGCTCGTCGGCCACGACCTCGAGCTTGACCCAGTCGGTCTCCAGCGCCTCCCGCCCCAGCCGGGCCGTGCGGACCGCGTCGCGGGCGGTGAAGCAGCCCGCTGTGTTGGGCAGCGGGCGGATGCCGGTGCGCCGCAGCACGTCGAACAGCGAGCCCGGGGCCCGGGGGTCGACTCGGCGGAGCGCGACGGTCGTGAGCTCGGTGCCCGATGCCACCAGCGCGCGCTCCAGCTCCTCGAGGTTGGGCGCGCCGCCCGTGCCGAGGATCAACCGGGAGCCGAGCTCCTCGCCCGCGATAACCAGCGGATCGTCCATCCGGCCCGTCAGCCTCCCTGCGCGATCGACAGGACCTCGACCTGCTCGCCCGCGGCGAGCACGCGGGCTCCCCACGCGCGGCGGGTGACCACCTCGCCGTCGACGGCCACTGCGACCCTGCGGGGCTCGACGTCGAGCGCGGCCAGCAGGTCGGCGACGGTGGTGCCCGCGTCGAGCCGGTGGGGGTCGCCGTTGACGGTCACGTCCAGCGGCCCGGCGGCGGCCGTCATGCCCGCACCTCCGCGGCGGCCGCCGCCGAGGCGAACCTCCGGGGGTCGCAGGCGGCCGCCTCGTCGGGACCCGGCTCGCCGAGCACGGCGGCGGTCACGGCGTCGGCGGTGACCGGGGCGAGGAGGATGCCGTTGCGGTGGTGCCCGGTGGCCACCACCAGCCCCTCGACCGCGGCGGGCCCGATGATCGGGAGATCGTCCGGCGAGCCGGGGCGGAGCCCGGTGCGTACGGCCACCAGCTCGGCGTCGTCGAGCCCCGGCACCAGCGCCAGCGCGTCCCGCAGCAGCTCATAGGCGCCCCCGGCGGTGGGCCGGGTGTCCCAGCCCCGCTCCTCGACCGTGGCCCCGACCGCCACCCGACCGTCGTCGCGGGGCACCAGATAGATGCTCGACCCCCGGACCAGGCCGCGGACCGTCCGGCCGAGCAGCGGGTCGCCCGGCGGCTGCCGGAGGGTCGCGATCTGGCCCTTGACCGGCCGGACCGGGGGCCGCGCGTCCGGGGGCAGGCCCGGCAGGTCCGCGCTGCGGCAGCCGGCGGCCAGGACGACCGTCCGGGCCCGGACCGGCTCGCCGCCGTCCGCCAGCGACACGCCGGTCACCCGGTCGCCGCCGGGCGAGGTCACGATCCGGTCCACCGGGGCGGGCACCAGCGTGGCCCCGGCCGCCACCGCGGCGCGTCGGAGGCCGTCGAGCAACGCCGGCGGGTCGACCGACCGCTCGTCCGCGGCGAGCAGCCCGGCGCGGACGCCCGGGGCGAGGCCCGGCTCCTCCGCCCGCGCCTCGCGTCCCCGCAGCGGGGTCACCTCCAGGCCCATGGCCCGGTGCCGGCGGGCCATGTCGTCGAGCGCGAGGCGGTCATCGGCGCCGAGGGCGACCAGGAGCGTGCCGTCGGCCCGGAAGCCGACCGCCCGCCCGGACGCGGCCTCCACCTCGGCGGCGAACGCGGACCACCGGGACCAGGACGCGAGCGTCAGCCGCAGCAGCGGCTCCTCGCCCCAGCGGGCCTCGGTCACCGGGGCGATCATGCCGGCGGCCACCCCGGACGCGCCGCCGCCCGGATCCGGGTCGATGACGACGACCTCGGCGCCCCGCGCGGCCAGCCGCCAGGCGGCCGACAGCCCGATCACCCCGCCGCCGACGACGGCCACGTCGGGGCTCACTGGTGCCCCCCTTCGGGGTGCACCAGTGAGCCTCCGGCACTCCGTGCCGGGTAGGACACCGTGCTCATGATTCGCTCGCTGCGCTCGCTCATGACAACGATCCCCCGAGCGAGTCGGCGGCCTTGGTGACGGCCAGCATCAGGTCGTGGGTGGCCGTGTGGGGGTCGGGCGAGTCGACGATGGCCCCGATCACGGCCACGCCCCAAGCGCCAGTGGCCATGACCTCCTCGACCGTCCCGGCGGTGATGCCCGCGATGGCGATGACCGGCACGTCGACCGCGTCGACGACGGCCCGCACTCCGGCGATCCCGATCGGGTCGGGCAGGCCGGTCTTGGACGAGGTGGCGAACGTCGGCCCGACGCCCAGGTAGCTGGCCCCCTCGGCGACCAGCCGGCGGGCGACGTCGGGGTGACGGGCGGTGCCGCCCACCAGGGCGTCCGGGCCGACGATCCGGCGGACGACGGGGACCGGCAGGTCGTCGGCGCCGACGTGGACGCCATCGGCCCCGATCGCGACGGCCAGGTCGGCCCGGTCGTTGACCAGGCAGGTGGCCTGGGCCGCCTGGCACCGCTCGGCGATCGCGTGGGCCAGCCGGTAGCGGTCGGCGTCGGTGCCCGCCTTGAGCCGCACCTGGAGGGTGGGCGCGCCGGCCTCCAGCGCGGCCTCGGCCACGATCAGCGAGTCGACGAGGACGTGGAGGCGGCCCAGCCGAGGGTCGGGTGTGGCTGCGGCGGTCACGGCGTGCCGGCCCGCAGCGCGGGGTCCTCCAAGTACACCTGGCCGCCCGCCGCCGCGAACTCCGCAGCCTTTTCCTCCAGGCCGAGCGCCACCGCTTCCTCGGCGGCCACGCCGTGCTCGGCCGCGTAGGCCCGGACCTGCTCGGTGATCGCCATCGAGCAGAACTTCGGCCCGCACATGGAGCAGAAGTGGGCGGTCTTGGCCGGCTCGGCCGGCAGGGTCTCGTCGTGGTAGGCGCGGGCCGTGTCCGGGTCGAGGGCGAGATCGAACTGGTCCTGCCAGCGGAACTCGAACCGGGCCGTCGACAGCGCGTCGTCCCAGGCCTGGGCCTGGGGGTGGCCCTTGGCCAGGTCGGCGGCGTGGGCGGCGATCTTGTAGGCGATCACCCCCTGCTTGACGTCGTCCCGGTCGGGCAGGCCGAGGTGTTCCTTGGGGGTCACGTAGCAGAGCATCGCGGTGCCGAACCACCCGATCATCGCGGCCCCGATCGCCGAGGTGATGTGGTCGTAGCCGGGGGCGACGTCGGTGGTCAGCGGGCCGAGGGTGTAGAAGGGCGCCTCGCCGCACAGCTCCATCTGCAGGTCGACGTTCTCCTTGATCTTGTGCATGGGCACGTGGCCGGGGCCCTCGACCATCACCTGCACGTCGTGGTCCCAGGCCTTCCGGGTCAGCTCGCCGAGGGTGGCCAGCTCGGCCAGCTGGGCCGGGTCGTTGGCGTCGGCGATCGACCCGGGACGTAGGCCGTCACCCAGGCTGAAGGCGACGTCGTAGGCGGCGAAGATCTCGCACAGCTCGTCGAAGTGGGTGTAGAGGAAGTTCTCCCGGTGGTGGGCGAGGCACCAGGCGGCGAGGATCGAGCCGCCCCGGCTCACGATGCCGGTCACCCGGTCGACGGTGAGCGGCACGTAGCGGAGCAGCACCCCGGCGTGGATGGTCATGTAGTCGACGCCCTGCTCGGCCTGCTCGACGACGGTGTCGCGGAACACGTCCCAGGTGAGCTCCTCGGGCGTGCCGTCGACCTTCTCGAGCGCCTGGTAGATGGGCACGGTGCCGATGGGCACCGGGCTGTTGCGGATGATCCACTCCCGGGTGGTGTGGATGTCGCGGCCGGTCGACAGGTCCATCACCGTGTCGGCCCCCCAGCGGGTCGCCCAGGTGAGCTTGTCGACCTCGTCGGCCGCCGACGACGTGACGGCCGACGTGCCGATGTTGGCGTTGATCTTGGTGAGGAAGCGGGTGCCGATGATCATCGGCTCGGTCTCGGGGTGGTTGACGTTGGCCGGGAGGATGGCCCTGCCGCGGGCCACCTCGTCCCGGACCACCTCGGGGTCGAGGCCCTCGCGCCGCGCCACGAAGTCCATCTCGGGCGTGATCTCGTCCCGCCGGGCGTAGTGCATCTGCGTCACGGTGCGGCCGGTGGCGGCCCGCAGGCGGGGCCGGTCGCCGCCCGGCCCGGGGAAGGGCTCGGCGGCCGACCGCCCGGCCCGGTACGAGGCCCGCCCGTCGTCCCGGAGGGTCGCGACCCGGCCGGCGTAGTGCTCGACGTCGCCGCGCTCGTGGATCCACGCGGCCCGCAGGGGGTCGAGGCCCTGGCGGGGATCGGCGCCCGGGCCGCTGGTGTCGTAGAGCCGGACGGGCGCGTTCGGCGGGTCGAGCACGACCTCGGTGAACGGCACGCGCAGGTCGGGACGGCTCCCCGCAACGTAGGACTTGCGGCGGATGCCCATGCAGCATCACTCCCTTCGCCGGCATTACCCGGATCAGGTTCTGCGGTCGGCGCCTCGTGCGCCCTCTCAGCCCGGTCGCCCGAGCTCCCGCGTGGTTTTCGGTTGCCTCCCACCGTAGCGGCCGGCCACCGGCCTCCCGTCGGGAAACGGGTTGGGCCGGGCCCCGGGGCCGGGCTACAACCATCCCGTGACCGCGGCGGAGGCGCACCAGGAGCCGGCGGACGGGCAGGTCGGCGGCAGCCCGCCGAGCGCGTTCGAGCGCCAGATGCGGGTGAGCCCCGACCCGGACGTCCCGGGGCGCTACCAGGTCGACGTCGACGCCCGCTGGAACTGCCCGGACGTCCCCCAGGGCGGGATCATGGCGGCGTTGGCGGCCTCGGCCATGGCCCGCGAGATCGACCGGCCCGACCAGCGGCTCCGCACCCTCTCCACCGTCTTCGCGGCGCTGGTGCCGGCCGGGCCGGTGACCGTGGACGTGTCCGTGCTCCGGCGGGGGCGGTCGATGTCCCAGGCCAGCGCGACGGTCCGGGCCGCGGGCGCCTCGTCGGGCCACGCGACCGTGGCCGTGTTCGGGGCCGACCGGCCCGGGTTCGAGTTCACCGACCTGGCGATGCCCGAGGTCGACGCCCCCGAGGACTGCCCCTCGTTCTCCGACCCGCCCCCGCCCGGCGTCGAGCGGCCCGACCGGCCCGAGATCCCGTTCTGGCAGCACACCGAGGGCCGGCCGGCGCTCGGCCATGCCCCGTGGGACGACTGGGTGCCCGACACGTCGTCGTGCGCGGCCTGGTACCGGTTCGACGAGCCGCCCCTCCGGCCCGACGGGACGCTCCACCCGCTCGCCGCCGTGGCGCTCAGCGACCTCATGCCCTCCGCCGTCGGCGAGCGGATGGGGCCCGGCGGCGTCGACTGGTGGGGACCGAGCACCGACCTGACCGTCCACCTGCTGGGCGAGGCCCGGTCCGGCTGGCTGCTGAGCCACCACCGGGCCCACCGGGCGACGACCGGGTACGCCTCGGTGGCGTCCGACCTGTGGGACACGGAGGGCACGCTGGTGGCCCACGCCACCCAGGTGATGTTCCTCACCTTCCCCGGCGGGCCGCCCGAGGGCGACGACCGCCTGCCGGCCGACCAGCGCCGCTGAGGTCGGGCCCGCCACCGGGCTGGCAGACTGGAGCCGATGGCGGAGCTGACGCTGGGGAGCCTCAACCTGCACGTCGGCCGGGGCCCGGGCGGCCACGACGCGCCGCTGTACGACGTGGTCACGGCGTGCAAGGAGGTCGACACCGACGTGCTCGTCCTCCAGGAGGGCTGGGCGCCGGACATCGGCGCCAGAGACGTCGACACCGTGGCGGACGCGCTCGGCTACCAGGTCGCCGGCACGTTCCGGGTGGCGCGGGCGGCCCGCGACGACCAGCTGCGGCTCGTCGCCCTGGACGGCCCGGCCGGCGACGGCGACTGGGTGCTGGCCGTGCTCTCGCGCCTGCCGGTCCGGGAGGCAGCGGTCGTGCCGCTCGGCCCCCAGCTCGCCCGCGACCCGGGGCGGCGGGCGATCGTCCGGACGGTGGTGGAGGCCGGTTCGGGCGCGCCGCTCACCGTGGCCGGCACCCACATGCCGCTGCTGAAGGACCCCGTGTGGCGGCTGACGCCGGCGCTGCGGGCCGCGCTGCCCCCGACGTCGGAGCCGGCGGCGTTCGCCGGCGACATGAACATGTGGGGGTGGTGCATCGAGCGGCTGGCCGGGCCGGGATGGCGGCGGGTGGTGCGGGGCCGCTCGTACCCCTCCCACCGGCCCCACAGCCAGACCGACCACATCCTGGTCACGCCGGGGGTGGACGTGGTGGCGTCGGAGGTGCTGCCCCAGGTGATGTCCGACCACCGGCCGGTCCGGGCCCGGCTCCGCTGGTGATCAGCTGATCAGCCGGCTGCGGCGACCAGCGCGGCCACCTCGTCGGCGCAGCCCCACGACAGTGTGACGCCGGCGCCGCCGTGCCCGTAGTCGTGGACGACGGTCCGCCCGTCCCGGTGCTCGGCCTCGAGCCGGACCGCGGGGCGGGCGGGCCGGAGCCCGACCCGGTGGGCTCGGACCCGGGTGCCGGCCAGCGCCGGGACGAGCACGGTGGCCCGGGCCAGGATCGCCTCCGCCACGGCCGGGTCGGGCTCCAGTCCCCAGGCGCCCTCCTCGGCGGTGCCGCCGACGACGACCTCGTCCAGCCGGGGGACGACGTAGGTGAGCGTGTGGGCGTCGAGGTCGTCGGACACCCACTCGTCAACGCCCACCTGGTCGACGACCACGACCTGGCCGCGCACGGGCGTCACCGTGGGGTCGGGCAGCAGGTCGTGGGCCCCGAGGCCGGCGCAGTCGACCACCAGGTCGCCGAGCCCGGCCCGGTCGGCGGGGTCGGCCAGGTCGGCGGCGGTGAGCGCCCGGACGTCGAGCGTGACCCCCGCGGCCGCCGCCCGCCCGGCCAGCCACGGCAGGTAGACGCCCATGTCGACGACCGGCGCGATGAACCGCCAGCCCGCCGGGTAGCCGCCGGGGAGGTCGCGGACGACGGTGAGGCCGGGAACGGCCGGTGCCCACCAGGGGTCCCTCGGCTCGGTGCGGACCAGCTCGACGCCCCACCGCATCCGCACCCCCGACGCCGGCTGATCCTCGGCGAGGCGGGCGAACGTCTCGTAGCCGGTGCGGGCCCAGCCGAGCGCCCGGTCGACGGGCAGCACCCGGTAGGGGAACCAGACGGCGGCGGCGACCGCCGAGGTCGTGCCCTCCGGGCGGTCGCGGCTGACGACCCGGACCGGGTGGCCGGCCTCGGCCAGCCGCACCGCGCAGGTGAGGCCCGAGACGCCGGCGCCGATCACGGTGACGGGCCGGGATGCGGGCATCAGTACGGGGCGCGGAGGTCGGGGAACATCGGGAAGCGCCGGGGGTTGCGGGTCCACAGCTCGGCGCCCAGGTGCTCGGCGGTCGCGCCGATCAGGATGTCGGGGAGGCCGATGCCGTTGTGCGTTGCCCGGAAGCGGCGGGCGAAGGTGCCGCCGAGCTCGGCGATCTCGTCGCTGACCGGCACCCAGTCGAGCGCGTCCATCAGCTCGCGGGTGGCGCGCCGCTCGTGGGATCGCATCCCGGCGAGCAGCTCTGCCTTCGTGATCACGGAGCCGCACAAGTGGTCGCCGCGTTCGGCCGCCGCGTTCAGGGCGACCTCGGAGTGGGGCTCGTCCCGCAGGTTGTCGATCAGGACCGTGGTGTCGACGAGGATCAGCCCCATCCGAGCCGCTTCAGCCGATCGTTGATGGTCTCGCTCCGGATCTTCTCGACATATTCGGCGGCGTCGCCGATGTCGTCCCGGTCTGCCCAGGCCCCGCGGCTCGCCTTCAGGGCCGCCCAGACGCGGTCCTGGGACGCGGCATACTTCTCGTCGATCGCCTCGCGGACGAGGTCGCCGATCGACCGGCCCGTCGACTCCGACTCCCGCTTGAGCCGGGCGTACTGGTGCTCCTCCAGCATCACCTGCGTGCGGTGCATGATGTAAGGCTACATCACCCAGATCCGGTCGCGGTCACTGCCGGTGGGGTACACCAGCGCCATGGCAACGATCGACACGCCCGCCGGGGCCCCGGTCGCTCCCCCGCCGCCGAGGCCGGCCAGCAGACCCCCGGAGCCGGCCAATGTACGCGAGCGCCGGGCACAGCTCGCCCGGATGCGGCGCCGGGCCACCGGGCTGCTGGTGGCGGTGAGCGCCCTGTTCGTCGTCATCCAGCTGTGGGGCGGCGACGCCACCTGGGTCCGCTACGCCGAGGCCACCGTCGAGGCCGCCATGGTCGGCGGCCTGGCCGACTGGTTCGCGGTGACCGCCCTGTTCCGCCACCCGCTCGGCATCCCCATCCCGCACACCGCGGTCATCCCCGCCCGCAAGGACCAGTTCGGCGAGACGCTGGGCGACTTCGTCCAGACCAGCTTCCTGACGCCCGACATCATCGCCGACCGGGTCCGCACCGCCCGGGTCGTGCCCCGCCTGGCGGGCTGGCTGGCCGAGCCCGACAACGCCGCCCGGCTGGCCCGCCACGCCGCCGACGCCGCGGTGACCGCGGCCGACCTGGTCCGGGACGAGGAAGTGCACGGCGCGCTGGAGGAGGTCGTCCGGCGCCGGATCGAGACCACCCCGCTGGCCCCGCTCGCCGGCCGGGCCCTGGGGGTCATGACCGCCGACGGCCGCCACCACGAGCTGCTCGACACCGTGCTCCGGGGCCTCGACCGCTTCCTGACCGAGAACCACGACAGCCTGCGCGAGCGGTTCGGCCGCGAGTCGCCGTGGTGGCTGCCCGAGGCCGCCGAGGACCGGATCTTCGAACGGCTGCTCGACGGCGCCCGCAACGTCCTACGCGAGGTGATCCGCGACCCCGACCACGAGCTGCGCCGCGACGTCGACGCCAGGGTCCGGCGGCTGGTCGAGGAGCTGCAGACGTCGCCCGAGCTCCGGGCCCGGGGCGAGGAGTTGAAGCACGACCTGCTCGCCCACCCCGAGCTGCGGGCCTGGGTCGCCGGCGTGTGGTCGGAGGTGAAGGCCGGCCTGCGCGCCCAGGCCGCCGACCCCGACTCCGAGCTGCGCCGCCGGCTGGCCGACACGGCCGTGTCGTTGGGCCGGCGCCTGCGGGACGACCCGGCGCTGGCCGCCCGGGTCGAGGAGGGCGTGGAGACCGGCGTCCGCTACGTCGCCGACCAGTTCAGCGACGAGATCGCCGCCATGGTGAGCGGCACCATCGCCCGCTGGGACGGCCGGGAGACGTCCGACCGCCTCGAGCTGCTGCTCGGCCCCGACCTGCAGTTCATCCGCATCAACGGCACGGTGGTCGGCGGCCTGGCCGGCCTGGTCATCCACGCCATCGGCCAGGTGCTCTAGCCGCTGTCCCCCCGTTCCACGTTCCCGAGGCGATAGCTGTCGTTCCACCGTTCCCGAGGCGATAGAGGTCGGCCCCGACCCCTATCGCCTCACGTTCCGGGTCTCCACCGGGGAGCGCCCTACGCGACGTCCCGGCCCGGCCGAACTCATCGCGCCGCGCTAGGTGGGCGGCGGGTAGTCGGGAGTCCGGTCCTCCTCGGGCACCTGGTCGTAGATGGTCACCGAGCTCGCCACGTCGAACAGGCCGGCGTCCTCGGGCGACGACGGGCCCTCGCCGTACGCGATGCGCTCGCCGCCGTTGGCGTAGCGGTACAGGCCGGTGCCCTCGTTGCCGACCTCGTCCTCGCCCGGCGCGTCCGGGTCCCACCAGATGAGGGTGCCGTCATCGACGCCGCCCCAGTCGGTGTCGGGCCACAGGCCGTGGTCCCCCCAGGAGAGCAGCGGCGTCGTGGGCCCGCCGCCCGACGGCGGGTATCGGAACAGGCCGTCCCGGAACGTCGACGGGGTCAGATCGGGGCCGGCCAGGTGGATGCCGGTGAAGATGACCCGCACGGCCGGCTCGATGATGTTGGCCGTGTTGTTGGGCGGCATGGTGCCGTAGGCCCACTGGTAGATCTTGAACGCGTTGTTCTCGTCCTGCGGCACCCGGGCGGCCAGGCCCGAGATGCCGAAGCCGTTCTTCCACTGCTGCTGATCGGTGAGCCGGGCGAAGATGGCGGTGTCCATCAGCAGATTGGGGCCGAGGATCCACTCCGGCCAGTAGTCCTGGGCGGTGGCCTCCCTGGTCAGGGCGCCAGGAGTGAGCGGGTCGCCGTAGTAGATGATCGTGGTCACCCCGGCGGCCATCAGCTTGGCGATGTTGGTCCGGGCGTTCTCCTGGGCGGCCGCCAGGTCGAGGGTGAACTCGACGTCGGTCGCGATCTCGATGCCGTTCTCCTCGAGCCCGGCCTTGAAGTCCTCGAAGATCGGCTGATGCTCGCCGGTGGGGTTGTCGTAGTGGAGCAGCCCGTAGACCCGGTCCTTCTCGCGCATCTCGTCGGTGCCCGCCAGCTCGGCCTTGCCGGGACCGGCCAAGTTGGCGATGACGGACGCGGCGCCAGCCACGCCCTGGTTGGGCGTCTGAAGCGCTTGCCACATGTAGGGCTCGTAGTCGGCCATCACCTCCTCGGTGAGCGCGACCGCGCAGTTGGGCCCGCAGACGATCCCCTGCTCGGCGAGCTCGGTGGCGAACGTCGAGCTCGCCTGGGCCGGGCCGCCGATGACCGCGAACGGCTGCTTCTCGGCGATGGCGATGGCGTCCGCCTTGGCCTTCTCGAGGTCGTCACCGGCACCGGTGCCGGTGTAGACCTCCACCTCGACGGTACGGCCGTAGGTCTCGAACAACTTGTTGTAGAGGTCGACGAAGCCCTGGACCGTCTCGGTGGCGGTCTGGGGGTCGACGTCGGCCCCCGCCCCCTCGACGGTGGCGGCGGTCAGCGGGTCGAGCTTGGGGTCGGCCCGGTAGTAGACGATCTTGACCGAGTCGGCGGTGACGCCCATCGAGGTCTCGCCGCCGTTGTCGCCGGTGAACGGCTCGACGCACGGCGGGGCGTAAACCGAGACGAGCTTGATCCGGCCCAGCTCGCTGTCGCAGTTCGGCCCGAAGTCGACCTCCTCGCCGAGGAGGTCGGCCTTCGCCGGGGTCATCGGCCCCGACTCGATCAGCTCCTCCTCGGTCCCCACGTCGGTGTCGCCGGTGGCGGTGTCGTCGTCGTCCCCGCCGCCCCCGCCGCCGAAGACCACCACGGCCCCGGCGATCAGCGCCACGACCGCCGCAATCGGCCCGTAGCGCCGCAGCGCCTTCTGCCAGGCGGGCGGGGCGCCGGGGGGCGTGCCGCCCCCCGACCCCGCGCTGGGTGCGGTCTCGTCCGTGGTGGCCATCGTCGGTCCCCTCCCTGATGGCCCGCGTCAGGCGGGCGGGTCGTAGTCAGGCGCCTGGTCCTCCTCGGGCACCGTGTCGAACACGGTGACCGACGAGTCGGCGTCGTACACCCCGGCCTCCTCCAGCGAACCCGGAATATTACCGATGGTATAGCGCTGCCCGCCGTTGGCGTAGCGGTACATGCCGACGCCCTGGTTGCCGACCTCGTCCTCGCCGGTGGCCGTGGGATCGAACCAGATGAGCGCCATGTCGTCGGTGCCGCCCCAGTCGAAGCCGGGCCAGACGCCCTGCTCGCCTCGCGAGGACTGGGGCTCCGTGGGCCCACCGCCCGACTTGGGGTACCGGAGCAGCCCGTCTCGGAACGTCTCTGGGGTGAGGTCTGCCCCGGCCAGGTGGACGCCCGTGAAGATGGTGCGGATGTACGGCTCGTACACGTTGGCGTTGTCGTTCGGAGGCGGCTCGCCGTAGGCCCACTCGTAGATCTGGAACGCGCCGTTGGTCGAGCGCTCGCCGCGGGCGCCGATGAGGCTCATCCCGAACCCGTTCTTCCACTGGTCGACGTCGGTGCGCCGGGCGAAGAGGGTGGTGTCCATCAGCGTGTTGGGGCCGAGGATCCACTCGGGGTGGTAGTTCTGCGCGGTCGCCTCCTCGGTGAGGGAGGCGGGGGTGAGCGGGTCGCCGTAATAGATGATCGTGGTCACGCCCGCCTCCCTCAGCTTGCCGATGTTGGTCCGGGCGTTCTCCTGGGCCCGGGCCAGGTCGAGGGTGAACTCGACGTCGGTGGCGATATCGATGCCGTTGTCCTCGAGGGACTGCTTGAACGACTCGAACACGACCTGGTGGTCGCCGTCGGGGGTGTCGTAGTGGAGCAGGCCGTAGACCCGGTCCTTGGCCTTGGTGGCGTCATCGCCGGCCAGCGCCGCCTTGCCCGGGCCGGCGAGCTTGGCGACCATCTCCGAGGCCAGAGCGGCCGCCTGGTTCGGGGTCGGCCCGGCCTGCCAGGCGTACGGCGCGAGGTCGTTGACGATGTCCTCGTTCAGCGCGATGGCGCAGCCGGGGCCGCACACGATGTCGTGGGAGGCGATCTCGGTGGCGAACACGGGGCTCGACTGGCCCGGGCCGCCGATGACCGCGAACGGCTCCATCTCCGCGATGGCCTGGGCGTCGAACTTGGCCGCCGTGGCGTCGGAGCCCGCGCCCGTGCCCCGGTAGGTCTCGAGCACGACGGTGCGCCCATACGTCTCGAAGAGCTTGTTGTACAGGGCGACGAAGTTCTTGGCGGTGAGCGCCGCGGACTCCGGATCGACCTGGGCGCCCGCCCGTGCGACCGCGTTGGCGTTGAGCGGGTCGAGCGCCGGGTCGGTCTGGTAGTAGACGATCTTGATCTCGTCGCCGGTCACGCCCGGGTAGGTGTCGCCGCCGTTGTCGCCGGTGAACGGCTCCACGCAGGGCGGCGCGTAGATCGACACGAGCTTGATCCGGCCCGTCTCGGTGTCGCAGTTGGGCCCGAAGTCGATGCCGGTCTCGTCCTCGAGCTCCGCCTTCTCGGGTGTCATCGGGCCCGATCTCACCAGCGCCTCACGGTCGGACGTGTCCTCGGAGCCGGTGGAGGTGTCGTCGTCGCCGCCGTCCCCGCCGCCGAACACGACGACGGCCCCTGCGATCAGGACGACGATGGCGACGATCGGCCCGTAGCGCTTGACCGCCCTCGTCCAGGTCGGCGGCGGGGGCGGCGCGTCGCCGCCTCCTCCGGTGGTGGTCTTCTCGTCGGTGGTTGACATCGACGACTCCTTTCGCGCTCGGGCCGGCGCCGGGCGGCGTCAGCCCGCTGTCGGGGCACCGGAATGGGTGATGGCCGCCTCGTCGGTCCCGAGGTACGAGGCGACCACTGCAGGGTGTTCGATGACCTCCGTCGGCGAGCCCTCGGCCACCAGCCGGCCGAGGTCGAGGGCGATCATCCGGTCGGAGATCGAGCCCAGCAGGGGCAGGTCGTGCTCGATGACGAGGAGGCTTGCACCCAACTGGTCGCGCACCCGGCGGAGCATCGGCGCCAGGGCCTCGGCCTCGCGCTGGGCGATGCCGCTGGACGGCTCGTCGAGCAGCAGGACGCGGGGCCGCTGGGCGAGAACGCAGGCGAGGTCGACGACCCGCCGGGTGCCGGTGGAGAGCTCGCGGACGAACTTGTCGCGGTACGCCCCCAGGGCGAGCAGCTCGACCAGCTCGTCGACCCGGGCCGCGACCTTCTCCTCCGAGTCGCTGACCGACGGCAGGTGCAGGGTGGCGGCGATCGGGTCGCGCACGGCCACGTGCTGCTCGAGCGCGACCCCGATCACCTCGTCCACGGTGAGGCCGGGGAACAGCCGGCCGTCCTGGAACGACCGGCCGAGGCCCCGCCACGACCGGACGTGGGTGGGAGCGTCGTGGAGGTCGACCAGGTGTCCGTCGTCGCCCCCGACCCGCAGGCGGATCGACCCCCCGTCCGCCGGCGTGTAGCCGGAGATCACGTCGAACAGGGTCGTCTTGCCGGCCCCGTTCGGCCCGATGAAGCCGAGGATCTCGCCCGGCCGGACGTCGAACGACACGCCGTCCAGCGCCCGCACGCCGCCGAACCGGCGGGTCACGTCGCGCACCTCCAGGACCGGCGGGCCCGCCCGCACGCCCGAGCGGGCCTCGGCGTCGGGCTCCTCGCTCTCGACCTCGGCCGCCGCGGCCCGCAGGAACACCGACCGGAGCAGGTCCGGCCGCTCCAGCAGCTCGGTTGTCGGGCCTTCGAAGCGGACCTCGCCCTTCTCCATGAAGTACGCCCGGTCCGCCACGGTCAGCGCCACGTTGACCGACTGCTCGACCAGGATGACCGTGGTCCCGGCGTCGCGCAGCGACCGGACCATCTCCAGCAGCTGGGTCACGACCGAGGGCGCCAGGCCCAGCGACAGCTCGTCGATCATCAACAGGCGGGGCTTGCCGATGAACGCCATGCCCAGGGTCAGCATCTGCTGCTGCCCGCCCGACAGGTTGCCGGCGGGTTCGTCGAGCCGCTCGCGCAGCATCGGGAACATGTCGAGCACCCGCGCGGTGTCGGCCCGCGTCTCGGCCGGCCGCTTACGGTGGTTCCACGCCGCGAGCCGGAGGTTGTCGCGCACGCTGAGGTGGGTGAAGACGCCCTGCCCGCCCGGGACGACGGCGACGCCGCGGCCGGCGATCTCGTCGGGCGGGGTGTGGGTCATGTCCCGGCCGTCGAACACGATGGCGCCGCCGCTGGCCTGGACGAGGCCCGAGATGGCCCGCAGGAGCGTCGACTTGCCGGCGCCGTTGGTGCCCATGAGCGCCACGATCTCGCCCTCGTCGACCTCGAGGTTGGCGCCGAACAGCACCTGCACGTTGTCGTAGTGGACATCGATGTCGCGGGCCAGCAGCAGCTTGACCTTGCCCTGGCGCCGCAGGTGGGCGACCTCCGACCGGGCCGCCGTCGACTTCCACACCTGGGCGATGTCGTGCTGGACGAAGCCGCCGGCCGAGGCCAGGATCAGTCCGCCGACGACGAACACCGGCGCCGACACCAGCAGGCCCACGCGGATGCCGTGCTCGTCGGCCAGCCAGCCGATCACGGGCAGGATGAGCAGGCCGGGCAGGATGAACAGCGTGCCGATGGCGTAGCCGAACGCCCGCACCTTGGCCGGCACCGCCAGCGACAGCACGACGTAGATGCCGGGGATGAGCAGGAAGAACGCCGCCGAGACGACGCCGTTGGCGATGATCGCCACCACGAGGTTGGGCGCAAGTGCGAACACCGCCCACGCAGCGGCGATGGCGAAGGACACCTTGCCCAGGAACCGCACGACGTGGCCGGGGCCCTTGGCCATGAGCCGGGTGGTCAGCGGGATGCCGAACATCAGGCCGGCGAACTGCGCGACGCCCTCGAGGCCGGCGGTGGTGAACCCCCGGGCCCGCTCGTCCAGGTTGAAGATCTCGTCGTAATACAGGCCGCTCAACGTGAGCAGGCCGACGATGGCGATGGCGACGAACGGCAGGGCCACGAAGATCCGCCTCAAGGTGCGGACCTGCCAGATGATCCGGAAGGACTCGGCCCACGACGGGGGCTCCTCCTCGGTCGCGATCACGTCCTGGCTGGCCCCCATGGCCCTGCGCTCGAAGTGGCCCCGGATCGGCTCCCGCAGCCGGAACGACAGCAGCACGAACACCGCGGTCACGATCGAGAACACGACGAACGGCGCCCGCCAGCCGACCGCGTAGGCGATGAGGCCGGCCGACAGGGGCCCCAGGAACTGGCCGAAGGCGTTGGCGTAGCGGTGCACCGCGTACACCCGGGGCCGGGCCGGGATGTCGTAGTAGTCGGCCAGCAGCGAGTTGTGCACCGGGTCGTTGACGGCCCGGCCGAGGCCGGCCCCCGCGCGGGCGGCACCGAGGACCCAGATGTTGGTCGCCGCCGCCGTGAGGAGCGAGAAGGCGCCCCAGATGGTGGCGCCGAGGCTGGCGATCGGCACCCGCCGCCAGCGGTCGGCGTAGAAGCCGACCGGCAGGGCGAGGATGATCGCCCCGATCAGCGAGAGCGACACGACGGTGAGGATCCCGCTGGTGTCGAGCCCGAAGTGGTCGCGGATCTCGGGCAGCAGCACGCCGAAGGCGGTGCGGTCGAGCTCGTCGACCATGTTCAGGCCGAACAGCACGCCGAGCGGGAAGATCGGTGCGCCCTGGGTCGTCCGTTGCTTCCAGCGCGCCCAGGGGCCCCCGGTGACTTCCTGCTTCCGGCTGGCGCCGGCCACCGCGGCGTTGACCGCACCGACGGCGTCCTCGGTCGTGCGGCTGTCCCGGGCGCCGGTGGCACCGCCGGCGTCCTCGGCGTTCTCGGCGGCCTCGGCGGCCTCCTCGGCCAGCAGCGGGTCGGCGACGGGGGCGGCGACCCCCGCGGCGCCGAGGGCGGCCTCGAACGGGGCCTCGACCCCGGCGGCCGTCCTCTCGTCGCGGGTCGTCACTGGCGAACCTCCATCGTGTCGCCGCCGGTTCCGGTACCTCGACCGGCGGCGACACCGTTGCTCCCGACCGGGGCGTCGACGGGTGCGTCGACGGGTGCGTCGCTCGCGCCGTCGCCGTCGGCGCCCTCCGCGGCCTCCGCCTCCTCGTGCTCGGCGATCTCGCCGGCCGCGGCCAGCACGACCTCCTCGGGGGGTTGGTCGGCCGCCTCGTCGACCCGGACGTCGGCCAGCAGGCTCGGCACCACGAGGCCGCGGCGGGTGGCGATGCGGCGCAGCGCCCCGTCCCGGAGGTCGGCGAGCACGCCGCCGAAGCCCGACGGGAAGATCAGCAGCACCAGCAGGAGCCCGACCCCGGTGGCCAGGAACTGCCACTCCGTCGGCAGGAAGAAGTCGACGCTGTGGACGTAGGTCGCGCCGAGGAGTGCTCCGGGCAGCGACCCCAGCCCGCCGATCACGACCATGGTGAACAGCTCGAGGCTCCGCTGGGGCAGGTAGGGGTCGGCGCTCAACCCGGTCTGCTGGTGGACGTAGAGCGATCCGGCCAGCGCGGCGAGGAACCCCGAGAACGCGAACGCCGCCAGGCTGGTGCGGGTGGCGTTGACTCCGTAGGCCCGGGCCGCCTTCTCGTTCTCCCGGATGGCGATGAGCACCCGGCCCGTCCGGCTGCGGCGCAGGCCGACGACCATGGCCAGGGCGAGCGCGAGGACCCCGAGGCTGGCGAAGTACATCGCCGTCTCGCTGCTCAGCTCGATGCCGAGGATCGTGCCCCGGTCGATCCGCCGGCCCGGCAGCCAGTCGGGGAAGATCGTCCGGTTGAGGACGTACGACGAGACGAACAGGCCGAAGGCCAAGGTGCTGACCGCCAGCGTCAGGCCCCGGCGGCGCAGGGCCGGGTAGCCGACGAGCACGGCCGCGATGCCCCCGACCAGGCCGGCGACCAGGCCGGCGGCGGCGAGGTCCCAGCCCCGGTGGTCCGTGAGCGCGCCGCCGACCGCGGCGCCGACGCCGACGAACGCCATCTGCCCCAGGCTCACCTGGCCCGCCCATCCGGTCAGCACCACCAGCGACGCCGCCACGATGCCGAAGATCACGATGATCGTGGCGAGGTTGAGGCGGCTGGTCGACAGCCACGTCGGCAGCGTGAGCACGAACGCCCCGATGACCGTCCACAGCAGGATCCGGCCCCACACGACCTCCGGGAGGCGCCGCATCTCCCGGGGGACCGGCCGGATCTCGCGGGTGGCCTGCCAGGTGGCCGACGAGTCGGTGTCGACCCGCCCGGTGCTCGTGCCCCGCCGGGTGACGAGCAGGCCCACCAGCACGATGACGAACAGCACGGCGTCGTTGTAGGCGGGCCGGTTCCCGGCCTGGAACGTCATCGCCTGGTCGACGATGCCCAGGCCGACCGCGGCGGCGGCGATGGTGGTGAACCGCTCGAACCGGCCGAACACGGCGGCCGCGAGCGCCTGCACGAGGAAGGTCGGAGCCAGCACCTCGCCGATCGGCAGCCCCACCGCCCCGGCCCGCAGGAACATGGCCAGGAAGGCGAGCACGGACGCGACCACCCACACGACCATGTGCAGCCGCCGGACCGGGATCCCGAGGGTGAAGGCCCGGTCGGCCCGCTCGGCGGCCCCGACGATGGCGATGCCGATCGTCGAGCGCTGGAGGAACAGGGCCAGCCCCACCAGGCAGGCGGGCACGACGATCATCGTGAAGATGTCGTTGGCGTTGAAGATGACGCCGCCGAACTCGAAGCTGGCGTCGAACGGCTGGGGCAGCCGGGTGCCGAACGAGTTGTCGCCGAAGGCCCGGGGCAGGAACAGGCCGGCCCCGGCCAGCAGCTGGGAGAGGCCGATCGTGGCCACTGTCAGCACCAGGCGGGGCGCGGTGAAGAAGCGCCGGATGATCAGGCCCTCGACCAGCACCCCCAGCACGAGGGCGGCGGCGAGGCCCGCGAACAGCCCGAGCCAGTAGCTCCACCCCCAGGCCACCACGAGCATCACGCCGAGGGTGGCGGGCAGGGCGCCGAGGTCGCCCTGGGCGAAGTTCACGATCCGGTTGGCCCGGTAGACGAGGGCGATGCCCAGGGCGATCAGGGCGATGCGGCCCCCGACGAGGGCGCCGTTGAGCACGATCCCGACGGGCGCGCTGAAGAGCACCTGCTGGACCAACAGCAGCGCCAGCAACGGCAGCGCCCAGCTGAAGCGGCGCGCCACCCCGGCGAGGTCGCTCTGTCTGGTGCGATCGATGGCGGCGGACATCGCGGCACTCTCCCCTTGGGCTCGGTCAGCCCGGCGCCGCGCCGGGCGCCGGTGGACTGTCGGTGGCGGGAGCGCCCGGGCCCTCGGGGCCCCAGCTCCGGAGGAACGACCACACCATCTCACGCACCTGGTCGCGGGCCTCGTCGACCGGCATGCCCTGGTGGACGCGGAGCGCCTCCCAGGTCGCGGGGCTCGTCGCGATATCGAGCCCTCGCAGCAGCTTCGGGCCGGCGCCGTCGCGGGCGCTCGCGATCTCGGCGGCGAACGCGTGACGGACCTCGGCCCGCAGGAGGCTGCGGCCGCTGGTCATCGCGGCCTGCAGGGCGGGCGAGAACGGCTCCTGCAGGAGCGCGGCGCGGCGGACCCCGGCACCCACCTCGTTCAGGGTGGTCCGCCGGTCCAGGAAGGCCTCGACCCGGTCGTCGACCGGTCCGTCGGTCACCAGCGGCGGGAGGATGGCGGCGAGGCGCTCGGCGTGGCGGTTGGAGGCGGCGACGAACAGTGCCTCCAGGTCGTCGAAGTGGACGTAGAGCGAGCGCAGCGACACCCCGGCCTTGGCGGCGATGTCGCGGGCGGTGGGCCGGAGGTTCCCCTCCTCGTTGAGGGTGAGGAGGGCCTCGACCACCGAGGCGCGGGTGCGGGCGGCCCGGGTCAGGCGGCCGTCGGTGGGGGCGGGGCCGTCGGTGGCACCCGGCCGCGCGGACGGTGGCCGCGCGGACGGTGGCCCCGCAGACGCTGTGACAGATGTCTCACCCACAGCTCGGCACCGTAGGGTTTTTTCACGGGTTGTGCAATCCCCGTCATGGAGGTGTCATGCAGGTGTGACATGCTCACGAGGGCGGCCCGGCTGATCCGACGGCCCCGGCCGGTCAGTGGACCGTGAGACCGCCGTCCACCACCAGCACCTGCCCCGTCATGAAGCTCGAGGCGTCGCTGACCAGGAACAGCGTCGCCGGCACCATCTCCGCCGGGTCGGCCATCCGGGGCATGAGCTGGGCGTCGACCATCGACTGCTGCATCTCTTCGGGGGCGTTCCGCACCATGTCGGTGGCGACGGTTCCCGGAGCCAGCGCGTTCACCCGGATGCCGTCGGCCACGAACTCGGCCGCCATCGCCCGCGTCATCGTGAGCATCGCCGACTTGGCCGCCACGTACATCGACACGTAGCTGGCTCGGGTGAACACCCCCGCGGTGATGACGTTGACCACCGCCGCATGGGCGCTCGCCCGCAGGTGGGGCAGGGCCTGCTGGACGAGGAACACCGGGCCCCGCAGGTTCGCGTCGAACGACTTCTGCCAGGCCTCCGGCGTCATCGCCCCCAGCGGCTGGGCCAGGGCGTTGGCCGCGTTGTTCACCACCACGTCGACGCCGCCGAACGCCGCCACCGTGGCGTCCACCAGCGCGGCGAGCTGGTCGAGGTCGCCGACATGGGTCGGGACGGCGATCGCCGTGCCGCCGGACGCGTTGACCTCCGCCGCCGCCGCGTCGCAGGCGTCGGCCTTGCGGCTGGCCACCACCACCCTCGCCCCCATCGCGGCGAGCCCGCCGACCACCGCCCGGCCGATCCCCCGACTCCCGCCGGTCACGATCGCGACCCGGCCCGTCATGTCGAACGTGGCCAGCAGCTGGTCGCGGTCCATGTCGTCCCCTCCCCCGTCCCCTCACCGGACGAGGCGGAAGAACGACCGCACCTCGTCCACGAACAACGACGGCTGCTCGAAGGCCGCGAAGTGCCCGCCCCGGTCCAGCTCGTTCCACCAACGCAGGTCGGTGAACCGGTGCTCGATCCATGCGCGGGGCAACCGGGCGATCTCCCCGGGGAAGATCGAGCAGCCGCTCGGCACCTCGACCGGGCCGAGACCGGGCCGCACGAAGCTCTCCCAGTACATGCGGGCCGACGACGCGCCGGTGCCCGGCAGCCAGTACAGCATCACGTTGTCGAGCAGCTGGTCGCGGGTGAGGGCGTTCTCGGGGTGGCCGTCGCAGTCGGTCCAGGCCTGGAACTTCTCGACGATCCACGCACACTGGCCGGCCGGCGAGTCGACCAGGCCGTAGCCCAGCGTCTGGGGGCGCGTGGACTGCTGCTTCGAGTAGCCGGTCCCCCAGCGGCGGTGCTCGTCGTAGACCGCCAGCGCCGCCAGCTCGGCCTCGGTCGGCGGCGGGGCGTCCGGCGGGGGCGCCGCCACCGGCATGTTCACGTGGACGCCGACAACGTGGTCGGGGTCGTGCTGGCCGAGCGCGGTCGTGACCATCGCCCCCCAGTCGCCCCCCTGCGCGCCGTAGCGGTCGTAGCCGAGCCGGGCCATGAGCTCGGCCCACGCGGCCGCCGTCCGCGCGACCCCCCAGCCGTGGGTGGACGGACGGTCGCTGAAGCCGGAGCCGGGCAGCGACGGGCACACGACGTGGAACGCGTCGGCCGGGTCGCCCCCGTGGGCCGCGGGGTCGGTGAGCGGGCCGATCACGTCCAGGAACTCCACGACCGACCCCGGCCACCCGTGGGTCAGCACGAGGGGCAGCGCAGCCGGCTCGGGCGACGCGACGTGGAGGAAGTGGATGCCGAGGCCGTCGACCTCCGTCCGGGACGGGCCGAGG